>CAKVBX010000062.1 GCA_934725685.1 uncultured Bacilli bacterium | reverse complement strand
GGAGCAGCGATTGCTGCCCCGCCTGATTGACTGATTTGTCAGCGAGCGATTTTCGTATCCCGAATGACGTCCTGATAGAAATGGATGTTCCTGACAGACTTGATGAGTCGGATTGTTCCTAAGACAAGTTCAAAAAGTGAGATGGAAAGGCAGATGCAGCAGACGACGAACTCGATTGTCGCTGGTCTGAACTCCTTGACACGACTCGTGTTGTACTTGAAGGAAAGGAAGAGGAACAAGCCACCGATGATGAGAAGGATTGCACCTGTCACGAGAAAGACCAGTCCAGAATTCTTGCGGTCATTATTCGCCGTGATGCAGTTATGAGCGTTCTGATGAAGCTCATGAACATCCTTCACGGTCATAACGCCGGTGTCCAGGTTCTTTCCGCAATGGGGACAGACAGTTTCCTCTTCGATGGCCTTTCCGCAATAGACACAACGCCTTTTCATAGATTAAGCAAGAACCTTGTTCTTGGCGTCATCAAAAGCCTTATCGACAACAGCCTTAAGCTTGGCATCCGTATCCGTATCTTCCGGCTTGGCATTGAAGACATCCTTAACGATGCCACCGACGGCGCTTCTGATATCAGCAGAACCGACGAAGACATCAGACATGAAGTAAGAACCATCGGCATTGTAAGTGTTGTTGAGAAGGAGGGCCTGTCCGGTATAGTCATTGTACTTGTCACTGTAGGAAGATTCCGCATTCGTCGTCTTGGCAGCGCTAGTCAGAGTCTTGACGGCTTCGGTCTGATAAGCGGAAGTACGAAGCGGGAAGTAGGCCTTGTTGACAGCGAGGTTGGAAGTGTTCTCGACATTGGTAAGATACTTGTAGAATTCGAAAGCAGCCTTGTTGACATCGTTGTCTTTATCCTTGAAGAAGGTGAGGGAAGGACCCTGAGAGATGACCTTGGCATCCTTTGCCTTGGTGCCGGATGCCCAGTTCATACCATGGTTGAGGGAAGCCTGGAAGCCGCCGTTGGTGGCAAAATAGGAAGCACCGGCCGTGGAAGAGACCGCCATGAAGATGACACCGTTGGTAACCATG
Source organism: uncultured Bacilli bacterium (assembly GCA_934725685.1). Lineage (GTDB taxonomy): Bacteria > Bacillota_I > Bacilli_A > RFN20 > CAG-288 > Enterosoma. Next base: position 1,070 of record CAKVBX010000062.1, on the reverse strand, counting down.
GTGGAAGAATACTGATGATAATCCTTATCACGGTTGGTATAAGGGAGTTGGTTCTGAGTGGCGATGAGACCTTCATTGTTCCACTTCTTGAGCTGCATCATAAGGTTCTTGGCAGCATCGCTGTACCAAGCATTCTGTTCGACAGGAGAGGAAGCAGCACCATTCGTATAGGCAATACCAGCATTCTTGAGGAGAGAGATGAACATGTTCTCGGAAGAATCCCAGCAGAACGGAACAGCCTTGAAAAAGCCATCGGCATCTCTCTGATCGGCGAAGACAGAAGGATAGTCCGCTTTCATCTTTCTGGCAGTTTCAATCATATCGTAGAAGTTCTGAGGAATCTCATACTTCGTCTTGGATTCCACGGCGGTAGGAGCAGTATAGACGGCGGCACCACTTGCGTTGGTGGTATCCGTACCGGACTTGCCGGCACCGACCTGATCGAAGACGGTCTGGTTGACCGCTAACGTTTCACCAGACTTGGAATACGGAAGGGAATAGTACTTCCCGTTGAAGCATCCCTTTTCGACAGAGAGGTAGCTCCGGTTGAAATCGGAATCCTGTTCGAGTTCAGCAGCAAACTCAGTCATATCATAGGAGATTTCATTGTCGAGATAAACAGCGACATTATCCTGATAGGTAGAAGCGATGGTCGGATAGTTTCCGGAATCCATACCGCTGGAAATAGCCTTGTAGATTTCGGTGTAATTTCCTTTATACTGCATGGAAATCTTGATGTTCGGATGTTCGGCTTCGAACTTGGAAATCAGATCCGTAGCATAATAGTATTCGAAGTAGTTCTTGTTGGCACGATTTTCTTCTTCCGTCTTGGAAGTATCCGGAGTCTGATAGTTATTCCACCAGGTAACCGTGACATTTTTGTTCGGATCGATGGTGCCGACATCACCAGGTTCTGCAGTCTCAGAATTTCCGGCACAGCCGACAAGCATCAGAGTCATCAATGCAAGAATACCTGCATTCTTCTTCATTAACTAAAACTTTCCCGGCGATTTAACTATACAAATCATATAATTGGTACACGATTGTCTAATTAAGCATTCCGGATTCCT
>CAKVBX010000061.1 GCA_934725685.1 uncultured Bacilli bacterium | reverse complement strand
GCGGCACGCTCTGTCTCTCCTATTCGACCCCTTACAGCTTCGAAGACTGAACTGTTTTTATGAATCCCATCCGTGATCACAAATCACGGATGGGATTTTTTCATTAAAAATCATGCGGTAAGTGACAAATGATGATGATATAATCTAGGCAACAGAGCAATCCGTTCCACTTTCTTCGATGTTCTGCCCTCTCCGAAAGGACAAGCGTGCCAAAGAGGACAGATAGAGGCACCATAAAGAATGAAACGACGAAAATCACTTCTTTTGTTTCTATTTACATCTTCCCTCTTTTCCTGTTCCGGTAACAGGATAGGAATCTATCAGGGACAAACTACTTCCAGTGCCTTTGAAAAAATCATGAATCTGAATGTAACTTACCGAAAAAATAAGGATTTCACGTTCTTCCGTTACGAAGACAGGAATTATGTCATACAACAGGATCAGGATTATCAGCATGTCAAAAAAGTCAGAGACTATGAACCGGTGGTGCCCAGCCTCTCTGAGTTCGACGATCTTAAAAGAGGAATGGACCCCTTCCAGGTGATTGAAAAATTCGGACTTCCCTGTGCTTCATCTTCCGGTTATCAAGATACCTGTCTCGGTTTTTCCACCAAGGAAGGCGTTGTAAAGCTGATTCCCTTCTATTCCGACATGAGTCATATCGGGAAGACTTGCTGAGGTGAAGATCATGAAAGCGAAGAAATATGCATTTTCCTTATCCGTGGTCGTTCTTTTAACGGGATGTTCTGACAGCAAAGGCGCCATTACTCCCTACGAAAGAGGAACCCCAATCGAACAGGTCGACAAAGACCTGAACGCCAGAAGCATCACTCCCATCAAAATCTGTGACTATTATTTCTATCCTTATGAAGAGAGCAATATCGTCATCCAAAAGAGCAACGACCGACAAACGGTCCTGAAATCGGAGTGTATCGATAAAGCAGAGCCGACACGGGCCGAATTTTCTTTAGTGCAATACGGAATGTCGCCTTTTGAAGTGATCACGCTACTTGGACTACCGATTTCCTTTGAGTTCAAATATTCTGAATATTCCAAAGACTACAGTTACAACATTGTCGGTCTCACCTTCCGCTCGGAAAAAGGAGAGGAAAGGGAAATTCCCTTCCTCACCCATTCCGATTACCTTTATTGTTGCTGCCCGGGATATCCAGAGGTCTTTCTTGTGGATTACACCAATCCGGGATAAGAGGAGGCCACAAAAATCATGAGAATCAGAAACAAGATCATCGCCTTATTCTGTATGCTGACCGGTCTTTTCTCTGTCAGTTCCTGCCATGAGGGCGGATTAAGACGGGGAGATGACTACAATACCATGTGGGACTATTTCGAAGACAGGAATATCACTCCGTTGGAATGCAAAGACTATGTCCTTTTCGAAGAGAAGGAGAAGTCTGTCGTCATCCGAAGAAGCGACGATTATCGGATCATCAAGGAAATCAGAACATTTCCTAGCGTCGCTCAGACGAGAGAGACTTTTGCTTTCTATTTTGCCGGAATGAGTGTATTCGAAATCGTCGAACATTTTGGTATCCCGGATAAAATTCAATCCACCCCTCCTTTCTTTCGTTACAGGCTCTCGGAGTCGGATGTTTTTAAAATACCGTTCTACTGCGACGATCTGCATCTCTACCATGCGATGTAAGGAGAAAGACAATGAAAAAGATCCATCTGCTCTTATTGCTTCCGCTTTTCTTCTCTGCCGCCTGTCAGTCTTCTGACACGATTCCGTTCAAGGATGGTGACGATATGGATAAACTCCTCACCTACCTCACCGAAAAGGAAATCAGATTCGATCAGAGCTTTTATGACACTACCTTTTTCCATTGCGGAAACAAGAACTACATCGTCACGGAATCCTATGATTCGAACTCGATTGTGAAAATCAGAGGATACTCCAATACGAAGCTTCCATCCGTCAGCGATTTCTATCGGCTGAGATTCGGTATGGATATCTATGAAGTCGCAGAAATCGTCGGCGCACCGATAAAATTCGATCACGGTTCCAACTATTTCAACGTCATCTATAAAGCGAATGACAACCAATATGTGACCGCCCTCTACAACAATTACGGGCACCATGCAATCTATGAGGATTCTTTCGTCAGCTTCGAATATAACGGCGAATTGAATATCGATGACGATTGAGACATGTTTGAAACAATATTTGAAGTTGTATATTACTTTATCCAGCTGTAACAGAATCTATCAAGCACCAGTCTTTCCTTATCATTACGTATAACTCTATTTATGTTCCACATATCGTCGCACATAAAAAAGACAATCTTTTTTGTCGCCGTAATTCAGAACGTATATTCCGGGGAAGCAGGCAGGGCCTTGCTGATGCTAGCCTTATCGGTCGTCACAGAAAGTGAAGAAATCGTTCCGCTTGTGGATTCCGCAGAGAAGGAGAAACCGGACGCGGATCCTAAGTCCTTATAGTACCAATAGCCGTTGAATTTCATATACGCCTTGTTATCCAAAAGGATGGCGGTGAAATCGTAATCAGTATCCTTGTTGACCTTCTGGACACCTTTATCGACATTGAAGACCTTGGCATCTTCATTCCAGAGAAGGAACTGGAAGTTCGTCGAAGTCTGCCAGTCGCCCGGATTTCATGAAGTACAACTGTATCGCCGATATCGCAGAGGACATGACCTTCGATGAGTACGCAAGCTATGCCGCAGGCCTCACCCTGAAGGTTGAGG
>CAKVBX010000060.1 GCA_934725685.1 uncultured Bacilli bacterium | reverse complement strand
CCTTTTCAGGAGTGATAGGGGCCTTTTTTTCCTTGCGAGCACATACTTTATGTGATTCTTGATGGCAGCGGTGATGTCGGTCGCGATAAAAGCAGGTCTGATCCTGATTCCAATCATTTTGAAATCCTTGATCAAGGAATTTTTCGTTTCGTCATCTAGCTCGCAGTATTCCATTGCCTCCTCCAATCCGTCCTGACATATGAGTGACCGATTGAGAGCCAATGCATCCTGGTACGTAAGATCTCTTCCGTTCCTCTCATTCATCAGCTTTCGGCAACCTTCTGGTCCTTTTCGGATAGCGGCCATTACGCCCGCTTTCTCCTCATCCGTAAGTTTCAGAAACCACGTCCATATCGTCTCATAGATGATTTCGGCCGTGGCTTTTTCTTTTTCTGAAACATCCCTCAGAATCGCATTGAAAAAATAGATTTTCAGAATTAAGAAAATCATCCCAATCGTCGCTTCGCTCTTCTCCATGACAGGTCCTCCCTCTTTGCGAAAAAATGTGCGAAATGCTGTCCCATACTGTCCCGTTTGAGAAAGGGCTCTGTTTTAACATGGCTCTGCGGGGCCTGAGATTTGCAATCGTTAATGAAATTCTAACATGAACGACATGCCTGCCTCAATTCATCGAACCCAAAAAGCATCGATGACGCCTAAGGATTTGCCCCGAAGAAAGGAGAAACGGTATGAAAAGAAAGGCGGTCAAAAGAAGAATCCATAGACACAGGTAAGACGAATCCATCAGAGGATGACAAAGGAAATGCGAATGATCGTGATTTATTGCATTCCCTACATTCTCTGACGGATTCCAAGAAGAAAAGGCAAGCGTTAGGTTGAAGCTAGAAAGTAAGTTATCTCTAAAACATACATATACGAATCTATTGTGTTTGTAATTACTAAATATCCTCTTTGCGGATACTTCGAGGTAACCCAGAACTGGCTTCAATCGGAAAGGAGTGATGAAGCGTGCCTAAGATCATGGTCAAATTAGAGTTTGTCAACAAAGAAGGGAAGAAGAGGCGTGTCCGTTTTCCGATAGAGAAACAATCTTATGAGGTTTATCACCATCCATCTGTCTCCCAGGAATGGAGGGATAGGATGATGCTGGAGTCATATAGGGAGTTTTGTGCACAGAAAAAGTTCGAAAGAATGACGTGTCAGTTTCCTGTTGATGAGGAAGGAAATGAAGTAGAGTTCCCTGACCCCAGCAAAACACCAAATCAGCTTTTCGATGAGGCTGAGGAGAGACGGAGCAGGGTGGCATTCATTGAATCAGGACTCTGGAAGATGCCCGATAGGCAAAGACAGGCTTTCGCGCTGGTCCATCTCGAAGGGCTGACCAAAGCTGAGGCGATGAGGGCGATGAACCTCAAGTGGGGTAATTTCTCCAAGAGGCTGAAAAAAGCAGAAAAAAAGTTTGAGATTTATCTCAAAGAACGAAAAAAGTGAAGAAATTGGCTTAAGGTGGGTAAGTTTTGGGGGTCAAACCAGCCTATATAGTGAGGGGGCATTTATTTTGGCCCTCGCTGAAAGACGGAAAAACAGAATCAACAGGAGGTCATAATTTATGAACGATTCTAAATTCAACTACACGGCCGTGAGGATTTACAACCACGGCTTGGTCAAAAGCCTTGAGGACGCCTACAAGCGCACCGAGACTTCATTCGCTTCCAACCGCTCTGCGTTCCTAGTCCATCTCATCGAGCTCGGCTTGGGAGTCTACATGGGAGAGATTGAAATCAAGAGACTCAATCCGAATGAGAGCGGTGCATTCCGCGCTTCCACCGACATCGACGATCTCTCCGAGAAGCTAGACAGATACATTGCCTATTCCAGGGACGCCAATGAGCATTCCGAGGAGAAGCTTGAGATCTGCGAAGGATTAGCAGCAGCAATCTTCAACATCCTACTCGATTCCTTGGAAGGGGAGTTCGTCGACAAGGAGGCCGCGGAAGCCGGCAAATACGACAAGGTGCCCGATAGATTCAGGAAAGGCAAGAACAAGGCCTGATGGCGAAGGTCGTGTTCAGGATCCGCTATTACTCCACGGAAGACGCCTACCTCGATGCAACAGACGAGAGAAACCAGAGGAAGATAGCGAACAGAAACTACTACTCATCCAACCAAGGAGATGGCCAGGACTACATCAACTACATCGAGGACGGCATCAAACAGTCCGGCGACTTCGATTACATCGACTATGTCGGCGTCCATGAGAAATCCGTCGGCGCCTTCGACAAGGACGGGATCCTCGATGCGGATGGGAAGAAAAAGCTAAGAGAAGCACTCAGGAAGACGAAATCCGTCATCTGGGACTGTGTCATATCGCCGGAGGAGGAGCTGAGCAAGAAGAAGCTGAGGACCTACGAGGATGCCAAGGAAATCATCGAAAGTTGCCTTCCAAGGTTCCTCAAGGAGAATGGCATCGACTACGGAAACGTCTATTGGTACGGAGGCCTTCACAAGAACACGGACAACAATCACATCCATCTCTCCTTCTATGAGCTTGAGCCTACATTCAGCAGGAAGGACAAAGACGGGCTTTTCTACCACCGAGGGAGGATAACCAAGAACTCGATAAACCACATGCGGATCTACATCGAGGAGGCGCTCAGCAGCAACGAGTTCTTCTTCAGCCAATACCAAAGAAAGGCGCTTGAGGGCGCTGACGAGGCGTTCAGAAGGATGGATGACGGCTTCTTACGGGAGAAGCGGGTGAAGGAGAAGCTCTCAGAGCTATACGGCAGGCTCCCAAAAGGCAAAGTCGGCTACATGAGCCTTGAGATGAAGGAGCTTAGGCCCCTCATCGACGAGATAGGGATGCTCGTCATCCAGGAGTATCCGGAGCTTGAGAACCGGTACTTCGGGATGAGGAAGGAACTCAAGAAACATGATGACTACTTGAAAGAGCTCTGCCAATCCCAGAACGTCGATCCCCAAAGCTTCATGCTGATGGAAAGATTCACCCTGGACTTCAAGAGAAGATTGGGCAACAAGGTCATCGAATACGCAAAGAAATATCAATGGCAGGTCAATTACGAGGGGATGTCCTATGA
>CAKVBX010000059.1 GCA_934725685.1 uncultured Bacilli bacterium | reverse complement strand
ATGTTTCTTGGCCCTTAAGCGACGATTTCACGCAGAAATCGGTCTGTCATATAGTCCTATTCGTTGGGAAAGTATTAGTTTATTATGTGGCGTCCTTTCCTTTCAGGCTTTTTTTGATCAGTCTTCTTCCTTTTCCTCTTCTTTTTTGTCGTCTTTGTGTCTCCATTTATCGATTGGATCGACACAGCCGTAATAAATCGGAATCAGAAGGAAGAGTACCCAGTAAGGATGCCATAATCCGAACAGGATACCGATAAAGCAGTAGACCGCGACAATCGGAAGCGGGATGGCGATGCAGGAGAGCTTTTTCTTTTCGATGGCTTCGAAAACGGAACTGATGGTCGGAACCAGAAGGAACATGGTCCAACCGACTGCCCAGAAGTTGATTTCCTTATATAGGAAACCGAGGGTGAGATAAAGGATGATGGCAATTCCTCCGAGAACGCTGGTGACGATGGCGTTGGCAAGGCCGAGTTTTGTCATCTTCTTCGGGGGAACCTTTTCGTTGTTCTCTTCTTTTTTATTGATATGGATGGTATTCCCGTTCTCATCCGTGATTTCGATTCCTTTGTCGATATCGATGCTGATGGACTGCTTTCCCTGTCCTTTTTCGGTCTCTTTTTCTTTTGTCTCTTCTCTGATCTCATCGATGGTTTCATCCGTAGAGAGCAGGTCATCCAGGGAGACGTTATAAAGCTTGGCAAGGCAGATCAGGTTATCGGTGTCAGGGCTTGCTTCCGCCCGTTCCCATTTTGAGACAGCCTGCCTTGATAAACCTAATTTATCGGCCAGCTGTTCCTGGGAAAGTCCGCTCTTCTTTCTCAACTCGACCAATTTATTCGCGACTTTGATATTCATAAGTCACCTCCGTGTTTTTCTGACAGAATTGTATGAAAAAGATTGGTTTTCTACTACCAATTCTGCTTTTCATTTCCGCTACTTTTGGTTGCGAAGCATAAAATTCCATGCTGATTATAGATAAAAGTTTTGTTCAAAAGCCGAAGTTGTTTAAAACTGATATTTTGCTACAACGTCTTTTGTCAGATAGATGACAGCGACAGAATCAATCTGTGATAATGGGAAGTTTGTGGAAAGGGTATCCAATCCTTTTGAAAGAACATTTTTGAAAGAACTCAGTGTGAATGCGTTCTGCCATGTCGGAATGAAAAGCGTGCGTTCCGCATAGAGGAAAACCCCATTCCCGAGATTGTCGTAATCGGGACGGATGTCATCGTTAATCATTCCTTCCATCTTAAGGAAGGAATGATAGAGGGATCGGGAAAAGAGGACGACCTGATTGAAGATGATTTCTTTTTTCTTATTGAATTCCTTGAGAATTTCCTTCTCTTTGCCTTTTCTATCTTTCATCAGGCAGAGAACTGCAAGGGGAGCCAACTTTGCAATCAGTTCCTCCATGCGGGCCTGTTTTCCTTCCAAGAGATATTGCTGAAGCAGGAACAGCGCATTCTCTTCTTCGACCTTTGCCTGTTGTAAGACGTTTTCTTCCTGATTTTTGACGATGATATCCCATTCTTTCCTGAAATAGGAGATTCCCTTTTCACGGGTAGCTTTTTTCTGACCACGGAAAATCAGTGTGTTTGTCAGCCAGGAATAGATAAGATAGGCAAGAGCGGTCGGAATATCTTCTTCCTCCATCCTGATTTCATCATCACGATCAAAGCTTTCCGACAGGATATTGTCCCCTGTCGAGAATTTGATCTTTGTTTCGTCTGTTATTTTCGATATGGCATTTCTTAACTCGATTTGTTTCATGCCACTATTGTAAATCAAAATGAAATCGAAAAGTATTCTTTTCCGTATTTTCGTCTTACCTTTCCTTTATAATATTGCAGTACGCAAGGAGAACGTCATGAATCAGGATAAAATTGTCGTCATCGATTTTGGCGGTCAGTACAATCAGCTGATTGCCCGCAGAGTCCGTCAATGTCATGTCTATTCGGAAGTTTTGCCTTATACGACCAGTATCGAGTCTTTGAAGGACCCCGCTATCAAAGGAATCATTTTCACAGGAGGTCCGAATTCCGTCTATGAAGAGTCATCTCCCCATATCAGTAAGGAAATCTTTGAATTGTGCAAACCGATTCTCGGCATTTGTTATGGTGCTCAGCTCATCGCCTATCTTTTGGGTGGAGAAGTGAAACATGCTCCGATTTCCGAATACGGAAAGACTGAGGTCCGTGTTCTTACACCATCTTCCATTCTTCTTTCCGGCGTGAGTGAGAAAACAGAAGTCTTTATGTCCCATACGGACTACATCGCAAGGATTCCGGGAGGCTTTACGCTCACTGCCGATACGGAACACTGCCCGACGGCTGCCTTCGAATGCCCGGAGCGGAAGATTTATGCAACCCAGTTCCATCCCGAAGTCCGTCATTCTCTGGAAGGACAGAAGATGATTGAAAACTTTGTCTATCAGGTCTGTGGATGCAAAGGAGACTGGAAGAGCGATTCCTTCATTCAGGAGGAAATCGAGAATGTCCGAAAGCAGGTCGGAGATAAGAAAGTCCTTCTTGGTCTTTCCGGTGGCGTGGATTCTGCCGTTGTTGCCGCCCTCCTTTCTAAAGCTATCGGCAAAAACCTTTACTGCGTCTTTGTCGACCACGGCCTTATGAGAAAAGACGAAGGCGATGAAGTGGAACAAGTCTTCGGGGAAAAAGGGAAGTTCACGCTGAACTTCATCCGTGTCAATGCCGGAGAACTGTTCTTTGAACGCCTCAAAGGAGTCACGGAACCGGAGCAGAAGAGAAAAATCATCGGTGCTACGTTCTTGGAAGTCTTTGAAAGCGAGACAAAGAAACTTTCGGACTGCGAATTCCTGGCACAGGGTACGATTTATCCGGACCGTATCGAATCTGGTCTCGGCATTTCGGCTAAAATCAAATCTCATCATAATGTCGGAGGACTTCCGAAGAATATGTCCTTCAAGGGACTTGTCGAACCGCTCCGCAGTCTTTTCAAGGATGAAGTGAGAGAGGTCGGAAGACTTCTCGGCCTTCCGGAAAGTATCGTGTCTCGTCAGCCGTTCCCCGGCCCGGGTCTCGGTGTTCGCATTGTCGGTGAAGTCACTCCGGAAAAGGTCAAGATTGTTCAGGAGGCGGATGCCATTTTCCGTGATGAACTGCATAAGGCAGGTATCGATCACGAAATCTCTCAGTATTTTGCTGCCCTCAGCAATATGAGAAGCGTCGGTGTCATGGGAGATGGAAGAACCTATGATTATGCCGTTGTTCTCCGTGCTGTTCAGACCGATGACTTCATGACTGCGAAACCATATCCGATTCCTTATGATGTCCTTACTATTGTCGTCGACAGAATCGTCAACGAAGTTAAAGGCGTCAATCGTGTCGTTTATGATTTCACTTCCAAGCCTCCGTCAACCATTGAATTGGAATAACAATAAGTTCGATAGTCTGCTTTGAAAGCTTGGTGTAAGTAAAAAAGAACCGTATGACAGAAACGTTTTCAATGATTGTTTCTGTTATACGGTTTTTGTTTTTGATTTAAATACAACTTTCCCAATTTGATGTACTAAGAAAATAACCGAAAAAGTCAGATTTGGTCATTGATTGCCATCATTGGCAAGACATCTTCGCCCGGAACATGGGAAAATCATGAAAAATCCCTGTTCC
>CAKVBX010000058.1 GCA_934725685.1 uncultured Bacilli bacterium | reverse complement strand
ATTGTTTTAACGACCGTTATGCCTTATAGGCGGCCATGGCAGCCTTGATCTGAGCATCATACTCGTTGGTCTTGGAACAAGGTTCCGTGACAAGGTCGCAAGGGAACATGTAACCATCCTGACCATTGTATCCGAAGGTTCCTAAACCGATCTGGATAGCAGAGACATAAGCATCGTTATTCTCATCGAAGGAATAAGTGGACACAATTTGGGTGCCATAATCGACCCAGTTATAACCGTTGGAAGACCAACTTTCGATGACCTGCTTTAACGTATAACCGCCGAAGTAAATGGAGGAAAGTTCATCGCCGATTGTAGAATTGGTGGAATAATAGACCGTAGATCCAGTACCGGTAGAAAGAGCACGGAAGGTATAGACCAAATCGTTTTCGGCAGTGTTGAAAGTATCAGTCTTGGAGAAGTAGCCCATGGCAGTGGCAAGATCCTTGGAAGAAGTCTGTTTGGTGCCGATAGTGATGGTCGGCTCCTTCTTGGTCTTTCCATCTTCTTCGAAGTTTTCCTTCAGAGTGAAGTCGTAGATGCCATCATCAAGGACGACATATCCGCCGGAAGCAAGTTTCTGGTTATAGTTATTTTCTTCAGCCCACGTGTTGTAGCTATCGAGGATTTCCTGAGTGACACCGTTCCAGTAGTAGGTCGGAGCATAGTAATCATAGTACTTACCATAGGTAAGGTTCTGAAGCATGCTGTAATCATTCTTATTGAGGGTATCGATGATATCCTGAAGACCGGAATTGAGCTTCGGCTTGGAAACGGATGCGGCACCGGACTTGACCTGATTGGCGATGGCCTCGTCCAAAACAGTAGTTCCCTTATCGGTAAGAGTTGCGACATGGGTAATCTGAGATTCGGTTTCGGTGATAGTGATGGAGACCGTGTCATTGTTGATGACCGTGATGGTGGTATCGATCAGTTCCGCAGCTTCGGGAGCCGTATATCCGCTCTCAAACTTTTCGGCGAGAAGGTCAGACTTCCCGACCGGATCGACAAGTCCCCAGAGAAGTGCTTCGGCATAGGCGGCATTGATTTCGTCTTCGCTTCCGGCGATTTCATAGGTGTTGTCATCGCTCTTGACATTGGTGAGCCAGCCCGGATTGATGGCCTGAAGTCCATAGAACGTGGAAACTTCGAGGAAGGAAGAAGCTTTTTCACCGGCACCGAGGAAGTTGGCTTTGCGGAGAAGTCCGCCCGAGGTCTGAATGGAATAATCAGGAAGGAAGAAGCTTCCGTCCTGCTTCTGGAAGAGGTAATAGGCAAGATCATTGGAAGAGACGGCGATACCATAGATGCTCATGTTCTCGGTGTTGTCTTCACTGAGCTGGACATCCTGCTTGATAAGAGCGGAGCCGTTCTTGTCGACAGCGACGACCGCATCCGAAGTGACCTTAATCAAGGAAGTAGGGGTCTCTTCATCGATATCAGGATTGACGGAAGAGATGGTGTAATTATCGAGCTTGGAAATCTTCTTCCAAACAGTTCTGAGGTTGTTCTTGACGGCGACAACCTGGATTTCGAGACTGGCAGTGATCTTGGTGTTTGCAACAGAAGTGGCAACAAGAGTGGCAGTACCGATACGGAGTCCCTTGACCTTGATGGAAACATCACCGCCGGACTGTTCGGCAAGCTGGACAATTTCGCCGTCCTGTTCGACAGAGAAAAGAACGGTCTTATCATCCGAAGTGAGGGAAGCCGTATTGACACGGAAGGTCTTGGTATAACCTTTTTCAATCTCCGTGTCGGAAGTCGTGAAGCGGATGGAACCGCCTGTGGTTTCCTCCGTTGTCGGAGCATCCGTCGCCGTGCCCGGATTTTCTGTGTTTTTGCCGGAATCGTTTCCGCAGGCGACAAGGCCAAGAAGGGAAATCATCGCAAGTGTCATTGTCAATTTCTTTTTCATAGAGTAATCTCCTTAATTAAAATACATAGAATCATTTTCTATGCTTGATATTATCTCAAATCTTTTCCAAGATTGAAAATCGCGGAAAATGTGCTGTCAACATCAATATTTTTATGATTTTGTCCGATTTATTGTTTTTTAAGAAAAAACATTACTTTTAAGCTAATTTTTAGGTATTTTATGGTTTTTCAATACTTTTTCAACAATTTTGTAAGTGCTTTCAAGTTTTGCTTCTCCTCAAAAAAGGGCTCTTAGAATCAAGAGCCCCAAAATGTTTATTCTTCCTCTTTTTCCTTCTGGGCAAGAAGGATATCGTCTTCCTCAATCATCTTCTTGTACTTCTCGATCTCAGCGGAATTAGCTAAGACGAAGTGACCGGGAAGAATCTCCGTAAACTTCGGAGCTTCCTTGGAATAGTCATGCTCCTTGCTCGGATTGTAGACGATTCTCTGTCTCTGCTTTTCCGAAAGCGGATCCGGTTTCGGAATGGCGGAGAGCAGAGCTCTCGTATACGGATGGAGCGGATGACGGAAGAGCTCATCGGAAGTGGCGAGCTCAACCATCTCACCAAAATACATGACGGCGATTCTGTCGCAGAAGTATTTGACGACGGAAAGGTCGTGAGCAATGAACATCAAGGTGAGTCCATGATTAACCTTGAGGTCGTTGAGCAGGTTGATGATCTGGGCACGGATGGAGACGTCAAGAGCGGAAATCGGTTCATCACAGATCATGAATTCCGGATTCATGACGATGGCTCTCGCAATGCCGATACGCTGTCTCTGACCGCCGGAGAATTCATTCGGATAACGGGAACAATAGTCCGGAATCAATCCGACTTCCTCAAGGACCTCACAGGCTTTTCTATGGTTTTCCTCACGGTCATGATAGCCCTGAATCTTCAGGCCTTCCTGAATGATGTCCTCGACGGTCATTCTCGGATCGAGGGAATCAATCGGATCCTGGAAAATCATCTGCATCTTGCTCATCAGCTTGCGGGAGACATGTTTGTTGTCGTGACGAATGGCAGCAATCTTCTTTTTCTGTTCCTTCACGATGACATTCACATCCTCGCGGATTTGCTTCACCTGGGCATCATACTGCTGTTTCAGTTCCGCAATCTTCTCATTGCCTTCCGGAGTCGTATTGTCCATCTCATCGATCTTGGCTTTTTCTTCCTGGCGGAGTTCCTTGATTTGGTTCTCTGCCTTGATCTTCTTCCATTTGATTTCCTTCTCGTTCCAACGGCTTCCCGCATTGATGCGGTAGCCTTTGAAATAGATGGAACCGGAAGTGATTTTATGAAGACCGATGATGCTTCTTCCTGTCGTCGTCTTTCCGCAGCCGGATTCGCCGACAAGGCCGAAGCATTCGCCTTTCTTGATGTCGAAGGAGACATCATGGACGGCTTTGAGTCTCTTTCCCTGGCCGAGCGTGAAGAACATCTTCAGATGGCGGACGGAAAGAAGAATATCGTTATCGACCAATTCCTGACGGAACTTGGTGTTGCAGACGATTTCTTCGTCTCTGTTCTTTTCGTTAGTCATTTTTCACACCTGCCTTTTCCAAACACACCTTGATACGATGGGAGACAATCTTCGGTTTCTCCGTCTTCGGCGCTCTTTCATCCAACAGCCACGTAGCGGCATAATGGGTTTCGGAGACCTTGAAGAAAGGAGGTTCCTGCAGGAAATCGACACTCATCGCATACTTGTTTCTCTGCGCGAAGGCATCTCCCTTAGGTGGATTGAGAAGATAGGGAGGCGTACCGGGGATGGCTTCGAGCTTCTCCTTGGAATCGATATCCGGGATAGAGGAGAGAAGCGCCCAGGTATAGGGATGCTTCGGATCATAGAAGATTTCGTTGACGGTTCCGACTTCGACAATCTTACCGGCATACATGACGGCAACACGGTCGGCCATGTTGGCGACGACGCCGAGGTCATGCGTGATGAAGATAATCGACATGTTGCGCTCTTTCTTCAGCCGGTTGATGAGCTCGAGAATCTGAGCCTGGATGGTGACGTCGAGTGCGGTCGTCGGCTCATCGCAGATGAGGACATCCGGGTTGGCCGTCAGGGCGATGGCGATGACGATACGCTGTCTCATACCGCCGGA
>CAKVBX010000057.1 GCA_934725685.1 uncultured Bacilli bacterium | reverse complement strand
AGTCAAAGCATTGCAAAAACAGTGACACAATGTTATCCTACGGACAAGTGTTGCAATTAATCTGTCAACTAATAAGAAAAGCAAAGGAAAAAAGGTTCCGGAAAAGAAAAAGAACGCTATTTTGCAAAGTTGACAAATGAAAAGCAGTTTTCTGAAATTCTTCCAAAAAAAGAAAACGGCACCAAAAGATAACTCACATATCTTTTGATGTCAGTAAGTAATAAGTTAATGGAATTCCCGGTGTGTTGTCACATCTCTCACGACTTTTTCCGGTCACGCCGGAAAAGTTCCAACATTTTGGATTCTTTCACTCTGGCACTCCAGGATAATACCTACGATGTATCCGGGAATAAAATCATTATACAGAATAAATGGACAAAAAGATAGTATTTTCTTGCAAGGGCTTACATTTCGATATCACCGATAAGAAATATTATCAATTATTTCCATGATTTTTACAAAAATTAGTTGTTTTATATAATTTATGGAAAAAGAAAAATTTATGCATTTTTTCATTTCGGGCCAGAAACAACGAGTTGGTATCTTATCCGGAGCGAAAAAAGAAAATAATCATTTCAATGTTTCTTTAGATTTTCTATTGCATTTCTTGTATGATTGGTTTATCATATGAACGCTTATTCATATGAAAGGAGATTCAAATGGCCTGCCAACATTGTCATAACGACTGCTGTGAAGAAAAGGAAGAAGAAAAACAAGAAAAGAAAGAGAAAATCGAAAACATTGTCTTTTTCACTTTCGGACTCATCCTTCTCATCGCCGGTTTCATCCTTGAGAAAATCGGTGCCAGCAAAGATCCTGAAATCTATCACGAAATCAGTTGGTCTCTCTTCCAAAACAAGGAATTCTATTCCACTTATTCTTTCTACTCCTTCTTACTTTATACCATCGGATATATCCCTTTGCTCATCAAGGTTATCATCGCCTGCATCAGCGAAATGAAAGAAGGCGAAATCTTCAATGAATTCCTTCTGATGATCGTCGCCACCATCGGTGCTTACGCCATCAACCAATATCCGGAATGCCTCTTCGTCGTTCTCTTCTCCATCGTCGGAGAACTTCTAGAAGACTATGCGACCAGCCGTTCGAAGGCTTCCATAACCAAGCTCGTCAATAACATGCCGCTATACGCCCATTATGTCAGAGAGGACGGAAGTGTTGAGGAAAAGGAGCCGGAAGAACTGAAAGTCGGCGACCTCATTGAAATCAGACCCGGAGAAAAAATCGCCGTCGACGGAACCATCGTCAAAGGTTCCTCTTCTCTCGATCTCTCTTCCCTCAATGGAGAATCTCTCCCCTCCGACAAAAAAGAAGGAGACGATGTCTTCTCCGGCAGCATCAACCTCTCCTCCCTCATCATTATTAGAGTCCGTAACGAATACAAAAACTCCACACTCAGCAAAATCATGGACCTGGTCGAAAACGAACAGGAAAAGAAAGCAAAATCGGAGAAGCTCATCACCCGTTTCGCAAGATACTACACCCCGATTGTAATGGTCATTTCTCTGCTTGTTTTCCTCATCGGATTCGGATTGAGCGGATGGGACTTTGCAAACGGAGGAAAAGACTGGCTCTACCGTGCATTATCCGTTCTTCTTATCTCCTGCCCCTGCTCCTTAGTCATCGCCGTTCCAATCGGATTCTTCTCCGGAATCGGTTCCGCCTCGAAGCTCGGTATCCTCATCAAAGGATCCGTCTCCATGGAAAACCTTGCCCACTCCGATACAGATGTCTTCGATAAGACCGGAACACTCACCGAAGGAAAGTTCGTTCTCAAAAACACACCGAAGAAAGAAAATCTTCTCTTAGCCGCATCCATGGAAGGAAAATCCACGCATCCACTTGCCAGTGCCATCAAAGACGCCTGCAAAGAAGAATTACTTTCTGTCGATGAACTCAAAAACATTCCCGGAAAAGGAATCAGCGGAAAAATCAACGGTGAGAACTATTACATCGGTTCCAAAGAACTGCTGAAAGAACACGACATCGAAGTCAAGGAAGAAGACACCCCTTATAAAGTTCTTTACCTCGGAAAAGACGGAGCTTTCCTCGACAGCTTCATCGTCGCCGACAAGATCAAAGACACTTCCGAAGAGGCACTCCTCTCTCTTAAGAAAGAGAAAGCCAAAGAAAACGTTATTCTCTCCGGTGACGAAAAGAGAATCGTCCTCGCTGTCAAAGATGAAGTCAAAGCAGACCGTGCCCTCTACGAACTCTTGCCAGAACAGAAGCTGAATGAAATCAAGAAGATGAAAGACGAGAAGAAAAAAGTACTCTATGTCGGAGACGGCATCAATGATTCCCCGAGCCTTCTTGCCAGTGATGTCGGTATCGCCATGGGCGGACTCGGAAGCGACGCAGCCATCGAAGCGAGCGACATCGTCATCATGGACGACAATCTCCTCAAAGTCGCCGAGGCAAAACACCTTTCCAGGAAGACCTTGTCCGTGGTCTATCTCGGTATCTTCCTCTCCATCTTCCTCAAGGTCCTCATCATGGTCTTAGTCTCGACCGGTATCTTAGGAGATTATGCAATGATTGTCTCCTCCATCTCCGACACCGGCGTCATGGTCATCTGTGTTCTCAATGCACTGAGAATGCTCTTCTACAAGCCGAAATATCTGAAGAAATCCTAAGTTTATCGCCTATATGGCAGCCGGAGAAATCCGACTGCCATTTTTGTTTTTAAATAGCGAGCTTCTTGTCACTTTAAAAGTCTATAACTAAAAGGATATAATAGACATATAATACAAAAATATCCAACTAAATAATCCATTGATTTGCATCTTGATATTTCAACTAAATTCCAGTGGTTTATGATTATACTCCTTAACATTCTTGTAGCTGACAATTTTCTATTCCTCCACGATAGCCATGTAGCTTTTGTAAATCATCATTTTTTCATTAAAATTCATGTGTGAATCATCTCTCCTCCATGCTATAATCAAATCAACAGAGCAATCCCACTTCTATCCCTGTATGTTCTATCCTCTCCATGAAGGACAAGCGTGCCGGAGAGGACAGAAAGGCACCAGAGAAGATGAAACACAGAAAAAGAACAATCCTATTCCTTCCCCTTCTGACATCGATGCTCTTTTCCTGTTCCAATCAAACAGGAATCCGTCAGGGTCAGAGTACAAAAACAGCCTTCGAAAAGATCCGTAATCTGAACGTTCCCTTCATCAGGGAAAAGGATTTCACCTTGTTCACCTATGAGAACAGAAACTATGTGATACAGCAGAACGATGATTACACCCATATCAGGAAGGTGAAAGACTATCAGCCAGTCGTACCCTCTCTTTCCGACTTCGACAGACTCGAATGCGGTATGGATCTCTTTGAAGTCGTAAAACTGCTTGGCATACCAAAAAAAGGAGCCAGTGCTCCCTTCAACACCGGATTCGGTTTCGAATCGAAAGAGGGAGTCGTGAAACTCGTCTTCTTCTATTCCGACCTGAGCCATATCAGAAAGACATGCTGAGGTGACGGAAATGAAACACAACAGAATCCCGTTGACACTCCTCAGTCTTCTCCTTTTCACCGGATGCTCCGAGAAAGAGGATGCCGTGATTCCCTATCCGAAAGGAAAGGACCTGGAAGAGGTCGACAGAGAACTGACCGGAAAGGGAATCACGCCTCTGAAGGTCCTCGACTATTACTTCTATCAGGAAGGAGAAAGGAATGTCGTCCTACAGAAAAGCAGCGACAAAAAGACCGTCCTGAAATCGGAATCCCTCATCAATCCGGAGGTGACAAAGGCAGAATTCTACCTTCTTCAGTACGGAATGTCTCCCTTCGAGGTCGTCTCCCTTGTCGGATTGCCCCTGTCCTATGAACTCAACAACGACTACCCATACCGCAACATCGTCGGATTCACATTCCGGACAGCAGCCAGTGAAGACCGGAAAGTCACTTTCTTCTACTACGGGGATTACCTCTATTGCTGCTGTCCCGGATATACCGATCTCTATGTCTCAGACTATACATACCCATAATGAAAGAGGACGCCATCATGAAAACGAAAACGAAAATCATCTTTCTGTTCTCCCTGTTGTTCCCGATGGTCTCCTGTGGAAAGACCACAGGACTGAAGCGAGGGGATGACTACAGAACCATGTGGAACTACTTCGATAAAGAGAGAATCGACCCGGTCGAATGCAAGGACTATGTCCTCTACAAAGAGAACGGAAGAGCACACGCCATCCGAAGAAGCGACGACTATCGGACCATCGAGGAAATCCGGTCTTATCCTCTCGTCACACTGACAAATGCCACCTTCGACATCTATGTCTCAGGGATGACCGTCTTTGAAATCATCGAACATTTCGGGATTCCGGATTCGGTATCACTTTCCACGCCATTCTTCTTTTATCGTTAAATACTGATTTGCACATGGGGTCACTTCAGTCACAGTGGGGTATAATATTCCAGCCAGTTTGCTGGCAACAATA
>CAKVBX010000056.1 GCA_934725685.1 uncultured Bacilli bacterium | reverse complement strand
GTTTTCTGTTCAGACTGCAGTCTGAACAGAAAACCCTCCACTCCATGAAAGTGTTGCACTTGCTATGTCAACTCATACAAAACAAGAAAAAACGACACTTCTTTCGCTGGATTTCATACATATGATAAAATCAGTGTTGGATTTTGTTTTTTTCTCTTTCTAGAAGAGAAATCCGTTTGCAGTTTGTTTTATTTCCATAGGAGGAAGACTCATGGATGCAATATTGACCAAACAAAAAAGAAGCCTGAAGGGAATACTGACCTCTCCGGCTTTTTATCAGGAAGTGCTGTATCTTCTCATCTCTTTTCTTTTGCCCTTCTCTCTGCTTCTGATCCTGTTTTCTGAGATGGGCTTTGCTCCGTTCCGGGAAAACGGTCTCACAATCATCTCGTTTGATATGCAGTCTGAGTATGTGGCTTATCTCCGGTATTATCGTGACATTCTGAAATCCGGAGGTTCCCTTCTTTATACCCAGGGAAAGGTGTTCGGCGGCGATTTCCTTTCCATTTTCACCTTCTATCTCGCTTCCCCCTTCAATCTTTTTGTCGTCTTCTTTGATAACGCTCAGATTCCTGAGTTTTTTCTGTTCACCTCACTTCTGAAAATATCCTTCTCGTCCCTGAATTTCTATCTCCTGGTCCGCTTCCTCTATAAGAAATGCCGTCTTGGTAACCTCATCTTTGCCCTCTCTTATTCTATGGTTTCCTATTCGATGATCTACATCTCCAATTACATGTGGCTGGACGGCGTGATGATTTTACCCCTTCTCATTCTCGGCATGTATTTCATTCGGGAAGGAAAACACTATTGGCTTTATCCGCTCTCCGTCTTCTATGGTCTCGCCACTTCCTGGTATATCGGCTTCATCCTCTGCGTTTTCGCAGTACTCTACTTTCTCTATCTTCTCTTCTCCTTTAAGGCTGACTGGAAAGAGAAGAAACCCTTCTTTGTCAGAACCGTTATTTTATCTTTGATTGGGGGCATGATGGCTTCCTTCCTATGGTTTGCTGCCTTCCTCCATTTCTCCGGCACAAAAGCCAGTCAGTCCTTCCCGAATTTCTTCTTCAACTCCCTTTCTATGTTCCTCACCGGATTCTTGGAAAACAACTATCCGACCTACCGGGTCATCGAACAGTATCATGGCTATGTGTCCATGTTCACCGGTGTCATCTCCTTAGTCTTTGCACTCCGCTATTTCCTCAACCGCAGCATCGAGAGAAGAGAACGCATTGCCTCCTTGATTTTCGTCTTTGTTCTCTTCCTCTTTACGATGAATTCCATCCTGAACGCCCTCTTTCACGGCGGAAGAGAACCCACCTGGTTCCCGGGCCGCTATACCTTTGTCATCGGTTTCTTCGTCTGCTTCCTCGCCGCCAAAGAGTGGGATTCTTATGCTTCCTCCCCCTGGTATTCTTTCCTTTTGCCCCTCTTGATGCCTGCCATCGTTCTTCCCATTGTCCTCTTTACGGACAACTCCAATAATTTCACCGGCAGTGAAGCCTACCTGCGTTATTCTTTCTCACTTCCTTCTTTGCTTCTGTATCTTGGCGGTACGATTCTCTCTGGCATCTACCCCTCTCTCCGGACGTTCTGTCCCAAGCCCATGGAGGGGAAAAGCCGCCTTGCGGAATTCATCCTTTCCCTTGCCCTGATTCCGATGACTGCCTACTCCACCTATCGCGGAAACCGGAACATCTTGCAGGCGGATATCGACGGCAATCAGTTCCAGGATAGCGAAACCTACAAGAAAGATGATGCCCTAACTCCTGTCTTTGATACCGTCAAGGAATACAATCCAGAGAACAACTATCGCATGGAAGCTTTGTTCAACCGTCCGGGTTCCTATAACTCCATCAACAACAATCCGATGTTCTACTCTTATAACGGCCTGAGCCATTACTCTTCTTCCGAAAAGAAGGACGTGGAAGCCTATTTCGAGAAACTCGGTTTCCAATACAATTACTTCTTCGAGAAATATGATGGTGGATCTACCGCAGCCATCAACAGCTTCCTTAATGTCCGTTATCTTATCGATGACGGAAAAAATAACCACAATAAACCGGTATTCCAATATAACGAAGGGAGTGAGAACATCTACCGGAAACTTGATCTGACCAGTCCGATTGATGGCTATTCTTATTACGAGAACACCAAAGTCCTTCCCTATGCCTTTATCATCGACGATAACGGAAGCACCTATGTCGGGGAAGGAGAAAGGAAAGAAAACGGGGAAGTGAGATGGTATGATCACTTTGAATACCAGAACGAAATGTTCAAAACCATGGATGGGTCCGTCAAGGAGGATATCTTTAAAAAGATACCGGTCAGAAGGGTAGAATCCAGTTCCTATTCCTGTACCATAGATGAAGATGGAAGATACCATATCTCGGCCTTGAAAGGCACTTCCGTTTCTTTCACTTTCACTGTGCCGGAGGAAGCGAACGGAAATAACCTCTATTTCGGAGAGAAGACTCTTGACAAGAGGATGAATGTCTATCTTGACAGCTCTTTTTATGAAGACAACACCTATTGGCACAAGGGAATCCGCGGCTTCAATGACAATGCAACGCATCAGCATACCCTTCGTTTTGTTATGAAGGAAGATGTCACCGACTTTGTTTTGCAGCCGGAAGTCTACTATGAGGATCTTTCCGTTCTCAACTGTTATCTAGACAACCTGAGAGTAGGCGGCTCCTTTGATCTTTCTGGCAAGAATGCCTTCTTTTCGACGGGGTATAAGGGAACCTTCTCCATCACGGAAGGGAACGAAAATCGGACACTCCTTTTCACTTTCCCGAAGGAAAGAGGAATGTCCGTGAAAATCGATGGAAAGAAGTATAAGACCCTGACAAGGATGAATATCTTCACAGCCGTGGATTTCTCCTCCTTGGCTCTCGGAGAACATACTCTGGAGATTTCCTATACCGATGTCGGTTTCGACCTCGGATTTGTCTTCTCTCTGCTGTCGCTTGGCGGATTGATTTTCTTCTGTGTCTATGAGAGACGGAAGGAAAAATCAGTGGCTTAAGTGATTGGTCAGAATATCGCTGTTATCTTCCTCTTCCTGCTGGTCAAATTTCATGATATCGGTGAAAATCAGGGTGAGGAGGAAGAGATTGATGATACTTGCGATGGTGACACAATCTTCCTTAAGAATATCGAAGATATAGATGTTTGTGGATCCGGATAGATAGTGGTAGTAGGCAATTGCGGAGGAAACCTGCATGAGAGGTATGATGAAATACCTCTTTTTTTCTGTATGAAGCAGGGCGTAGAGGATGGTTAGGACATCGAGACTATAGAAATAGCGCTCGTGCATGTGGGGAAGGAAGTAGGGGACAATACCGATTAAGAACACAGAGACTAGGACAATGTTCCTGTCGGTGAGTTTCACTCTTCTAAGATAGACGATGGCGGTGAAGAGACCGATGAGCAGTAGGCCAATATAGATACTTGCCTGATTGAGTGGGGAGGAAGGGTTATCCCTGTTGACGGCCGAGAAGAACTTCCAGAAGTTGGCGCAGCCGAGTGTCAGCATGCTGTAGCCGCCGACCTGTTCGTAGAAATAGCGGAATGGTTCCCGGAAGGCTGCCCCGCAAATGTAACTTGGGAGGAAGGAAAGGAAAAGAGCAACAACGGCCATATAAATCGGATAGAATTTCAGTTTTCCATTCAGCATTAGGTAGACTAGGAATGGGAGAATGAAGACCGACTGCATCTTCAAAGAGAGGCTGAGACCGAAGAAGAACCAGGCGAGATGACTCTTTTTCTTCAGGATGGCGTAGATGACATAGAGAAAACAGGTGAAGTAGAGACAGTCGCAGTTGCCCCAGAGGGCTGAATTGACCAATTGGATGGGAAGACAGAGGGTGATGCAGTATCCGATTGTGGCCTTGAATTTATCCTTGGTGATATGACGGAGGAGGAGATAGACGCCGACTGCCATCAGAATATCGACAAGGAAGTAGAAGGACTTGACATAATACATCCGGTTCAGATCGTAGGTGTAGCCATTGATGGTCACGTTGTTCCCTTTGGGAAGCAAAGAGAGGACGGCGATAAAGAACAGGTAGAGCGGGGAATAATCGGAATTGATGGTATAGAACTTGGAAAAGCCTACCGTATCGATTCCCTTCATCCATCCGTTGAGGATGAATCCAACCATGTCATTGGTCGGATAAGGGGCGACGAGATACCGGCAAAGAAGCGACAGGGTCGTGATGAGAAGGGCAATCATCCAGTTTGCGTTATGCTCGATGAAGCGGCGGAAATGCTTGGATGTCCTTTGGGAAAATGACTGAATTTTGGTGAATGTAGCTTTCATGAATGCCTCCTAGGTCTGATTGGCATAGGCCGATTCTTTTGTTTCGATCTGAACGAATAGGAAGGAATGGAATGTTTTTCTTTTGCCGAAGAAGGAGTATTCCTCCTCTTTTTCTGCTTGGATTCTGAATCCGTTACGCAAATAGAAGCTGTAGGAGCAATCGAGGTCTGAGAAGAGATAGAATGGACCTTCTAAGTGCGTATAGAGTTCCTGAAGCAGGAACGCACCGAGCCCTCTGTTTCTATGGCTCGGATCAAGGATAAGGAGCGTGATTTCTTTTCCCTTCGGAGAACATTCCTCCGCAAGTCTGTCGTTGACAGAATGGATGATGTCGTTATAGACGAGAAGGGAAGCGACGTCCTTGTCTTTACAGAAAAGGCTACGCTTCTCTTCGTATTCCTGTTTTGCCTCAATGTCGATGCCTGTCTCGTGCGCTAGGATGATTCCGATGATATTGTTTTTGTCAAGTAGGACATATCGATGGTCGGAGACAACGAGATAAGAGAGCAGAAATAGCTCCGTCGCTTTTCCTCGGTTTTCCTCACTCGACATGTTGTCATACGTCCAGGTCGAAAGAAGAATTCGAATCAAGGAAGCCATATCTTCTTTCCGATAAGACCGCAAGGAATAGTTGCTGTTTTTCATTGCTTAATGATAGCATTCAAAAAAACGTGTTGCAATAAAATGTGAGAGGGGATGCAGGATATCCGACTGAATTTCTCAGAAAACTCTTTCCGGGAAAGAGTAACAGAGATTTCGTCGAAAAAAACCGGTGCAGAACACCGGTCAAGATTTCGATGGAGCAGACGACGGGAATCGAACCCGCGTGATCAGCTTGGAAGGCTGAAGTTCTACCATTGAACTACGTCTGCAAAAAACAGCTTAATAATTATACTGAACCTGTTATCAGGTTGCAAGCGTTTTTTCTGAAAACTCTACCGATTTTCGCTTTTGAAAGAACAGAAATGAGAGGAAAAAACGAACAAGAGTGGCCGATACGGCCACTCTTGTTAACGATAGATGACAAGCTTTCTTGAGATATAGTTGTAGACCATGACGATAAGGGTGCGGGTGACAAAACAAATCGGATAGGAGAAGAAGGAGATGCCTTTTTTGAGGTTGAGGAAATCATAAAGGAAGTACTGAATGCCGATGCCTAAGAAGAGCCCAATCAAAGCCAAAACAAAGAAGAGAATGACGCCCTTGGCAGTCTTGGAGGTGTTGTCCTTAGCGTTCTTGTAGACCATATAGGTCGACATGAGATAGTTGATGATAACACCGATGAGGAAACCCATTCCGGTGGATATTCCTGTGACATAGAATGCGTTGTTTCCTTTGAAGACGATGAATTGGAAGAGGAAGCAGAAGGCGAAGTCGAAGACAGCAGCGACAAGGCCGACGATGGCGAAGCGGAAAATCTCCCAGAACAAGTAGTTGGAATAAGTCCGATTCTCAAAGTAGAGTTTATAGATGAAAGCTTCGTAGGCGGAGACGAGCGTGCCGGCGAGGAATAAGGACATGCTGTTGGATACCTTGAGGTTGGCCAAAAAAACTGCAATAACAAGATAGGCGAGCATCCCAAAGAGGGAAAGAATGGAATAGGTGATGATGTTTTTCCCTTTCTTTCCGATATCAGCTTTGAGACCGCTTGGCTTGATCAGAAACGTCAGGAAAAAGGATAAAAGAACGGTGAAAAGAGAAAGGAGAAGTGAAAGATAGACAAAGGATGGAGCATAGGAAATGGTCTTCCCTTCGGAATAGGTGATTTCCTTGATGACGCTTGTATCGACCTTGATGATTCCGAAATAATAAAGGAGTACGGAGAAAGCACCGATGAGAAGGCAGAGGGCGGCATGCATCGACACTTCCATCCAGAAGGGATGTTTGCTTTTTTCGACAGTGATAGGTTTGTTTTCCATGGCTTGATTCGTTTCCATGCGTCTATTCTACTCTAATTATAAGAAGAAGACAAAAGTCTTCCTGGCAAATTGTAGTTGTTCTGTGAATTTGTCCCTGAAAGTTGTTCAGTGATTTTGTCCCTCTTGAAGTATTCGAATGAGAATAC
>CAKVBX010000055.1 GCA_934725685.1 uncultured Bacilli bacterium | reverse complement strand
TGTTTCTTGGCCCTTAAGCGACGATTTCACGCAGAAATCGGTCTGTCATATAGTCCTATTCGTTGGGAAAGTATTATATAAATATCCTCCCTGTGCCGAGTGATGACAGAAGTTCCTAGGAGATAAGACCATTCATACGGATAAAAGAGTGATTTATGATATTTCTCCTATTTATTAGGAGCATCGTTCATGGATATCTTCGAGATTTCGGTTGAAATACTGGTGCATTATCCTTCTTGCTATCAAAGAAGAAACAAAGAGTTTTTCATGATTTTTCTAAATGTTTATTTGTTTCATAAAATTATATGAACTTAACGAAACACATTAAAATTATTTGATTTTTCAGGAAAAGTGATTAATTTCTCTTGTTTTTATTTAAAAATTAATCGTCAAAAATTTTTTACTATAATATTGCTATAACGATATAGTGATGGTAGAATGGAATCGCTTACAGGACAAGTGGAGGGTGATTTCATGAATAAGAAAGTAAACCGTTCAGCCAGTGCCGTTTTCTTTACAGCCTTCAGTTTTCTATGTCTTTTTTCCTGCGGAAAACCGGAGACGGAATCCACTCAGAAGACAACGGAAGAGCCGGTGACCGCTTCCCCTGTCTCTTATCACAATCCATACTCCAATCCTGTCTATCCGATTGTGGAGGGAAACAAAAAGCCGACCTATACTGCTGATCCCTTCATCGTACGGGATGATGACGGAACGTATTATCTTTACTGCACACAGACCGATGTCTATACTCCCCAGCCTTCTTTCCAACGTGGACCGGTCTGGAAGTCTTCTGACATGGTCCATTGGGCCTATGTCTCGGATGTCTTTTCCGGCTATGAACCGGATTGGGGAACGGATGGTGCCGGCGTCTGGGCACCGACGGTCATCAAACTTGGCAACACCTGGAATTTCTATTATTCTCTTTCCACCGGAAATGATAAGAATCCAGGTATCGGTGTTGCGACCGCTCCTACCCCCTATGGTCCTTATACCCATTACGGGAAGCTATTCAATTCTGAAGAGATTGGTGTCACCAATTCCATCGATCCCTATGTCATGGAAGATGAGGGACATGTCTATATGGCGTTCGGATCCTATGGTGGCTTGATCAGTCTTGTAGAACTTACTGCCGACGGTCTTGCCTTGAAGGACGGATTGGAATATCAGAAACAGAACAAAACGGCACTAGCGGGATTTGAAGTTTTTGATATGACCAATTATGAGGGGACATTCATCTTAAAGAAGGATGGATGGTACTATCTCCTCCTTTCGACAGGCAGCTGTTGCAGCGGTATGAATTCCACGTATAAAGTCGTTGCTGCGAAAAGCAAGGATATCCACGGACCCTATCTTGACAGCAAAGGGAGAGACATGTTCAAACCCAACCGAGGAGACCCTGTCGTTGTCCCATCTCTCTCGGGGGCGATGGGAACGGGACACTGTGCCGTCATCAGTGATGATAAGGGCAACGATTGGATGGTCTACCATGGGTATGATACGAAAGGACAGAATCAGGATTACCGTTCCCTCTATCTCGATCAGCTTCTGTTCGATGAGGAAACGGGAATGCCTCACGTAGAAAACAATATGGCCTCGAACGAAGAAGAAAAGGCAGGCCCTTATATCAGGAGCTTGGAAGAATGAATAGAAAGAAGAAAACAGGTTCCCTGCTCTTGGCACTTCTCTTCCTTGTCTCCTGTGGTACTGAGGAGACGACCGGAAAGAAAACCGTGACAGAGGAGATGCCGATTACGGAGAGAACTTACCACAGGGATAGCTATCAGAATCCCCTCCGTTTTCATAAGCAGGATGGCTCAGAGTATTTTGTGACCTGTGCCGATCCTGATGTTCTGAAGGGGGAAGATGGATATTTCTATCTTTACTGCACCAACACCTATTGTGAGATGGGTGATAAGGGAATGCAGTATGACAGGGGGCCGATTTTCCGAAGCAAGAACCTGATTGATTGGACTTGGGTTGCCAGTGCCTTTGATGGTTCGCCGAATGCCCTGGACTGGGGAGACAAGGATGCCGGAGTTTGGGCACCCACCATCATCAAAGTCGGAGACCATTACTGCTATTATTATTCCCTTTCCACCTGGGGTGATGAGAATCCGGGAATCGGCGTTGCCACATCTCCAACCCCGTATGGTCCTTTCAAACATCACGGAAAACTGTTGGATTCCCAGATGTCCGGCATCAGAAATTCGATTGACCCGGTTCCTTATTATGATAAGGATGGGAAACTCTATCTGATTTGGGGATCCTTCTTCGGAATCGGAGCGGTGGAACTCACTGATGATGGAACGGAAGTCTTCTACGGGCAGGAAAACATGAAGGAACATGTGACCTATTTGATTCAGAACACTTCTGGCGAATCGATGAACATCGATGTGAACTATGAAGGTTCCTATATCATCGAAAAAGATAATCATTATTACTATATGGGCTCACAGGGGACCTGTTTATCAGGAACCGACTCTACCTATCGTGTTAAGGTCGGAAAATCAGATTCCTTATTCGGACCCTATTATGGGACGGATGGGAAGGCGATGGATGACATGGATGGAAGCTTCGGAGATTTGGTTGTGGCACCCAGTGAGGAAGTTGCCGGAACCGGCCATAACAGCGTCGTCCAGGATTATAACGGAGACTATTATCTCATCTATCACGGCTATGACAAAAAGGGAGAATACCCAACGGAACGGACGCTCTTCATGGATAAGCTTCTGTGGGATGAGAACGATATGCCTTATGTCGAAAACAGATGTGCTTCTCTTCACGTGGACCGAGATGGCCCGCTGACAATTGATTTCTAGGAGGAAAACAGAATGAAACGGAAATCTTTGATTCATCTTATGACGTTGGCTTCCCTTTTGGGAATGGTGGGATGTGGAACGCCAAGCGAAAAGCCGACGGAGATGCAGGGAGACGGCGATATTGTCCGTGACGAAAACGGCAATGTTGTCTATCAGAATGTCACGCTGAAAATGTGGTCGGTCACTACCGGTGACGACGCATCCACGCAGGATGATATCGTCAGTGAGTTCAACCGTCTTTATGACGGAATGATTCAGGTTCAGGTGGAACATCATTCCCGTTATGAACTGGAACAGCTTCTCAATACGACTATGCAGTTTGATAAAAAGAATGCCCCGGATCTGATGTTCAATCACGGAAGCCGTGCCGCAGAATACAATGCCAGAGGTTGGATTATGCCCTGTGAGACCTATTTTGATAAGGCGAATGTCCTTTTTGATAAAACGGACTTTTCCGAATCCTTATTGAATGCCGTGACTTTGGACAACGACGTTTATGGTATCCCGATTGACTGTCACAGCGCCATGATGGAAATCCGTACGGATATCCTTGCAAAAAACAATCTTTCCGTCCCGACCAATTACGAGGAACTGGTGGATGTCTGCGACAGAGCGGCTTCTTTGGCAGCCAACAACAATCTTTGGATCCGTGGGGAAAACTCCGACGGATATGCTTCCACGGAATGGAGGAAGGCGAGCACGGCGGAAGCGTATACCGCATTTCCGATTTCCTATGGCGATATGTGGGTCCATGAATTTTTCGGTTATACCGCACTCGTTCAGAATGGTGGAAGTATTGTCGATACCGCGACAGGACTTCCTGCCTGGTACAGCAAGGAGACAAACGAGGGTCTTCAGCTGATCAGGGACTGGATCATGCCCTCAGCAACAAGCAAGAATCACTCGGCCCTGTCCAAAGACTATGGCTCTACTTATGATGTCGGTGATGCGCCGTTCCGGAGCGGGAATGCCATCTTCAAGCTGAATGGGCCGTGGGCTTATCAAAAAGACAGAGAGGACTTCGACAACATCCTGGGAAAGGATAACGGAAGCAAGAACATCACAACACGCTCCCTTTCCGGTATGATTGCCTCCGATAAGACCAAGGCGTATGCCTCTAAGGTCAAAGGCGAAGGACATGCCATCATGATGTTGAATACCATCACTTCCATGACGAAGGCTTGTGCCGCGACGGTGTTCATGGATTATATGGCCTATAACGGCGGTATCACCTGGGCAAAACGTGGACATATTCCCGCTGCCCAGTCGGTTTCCCAGTCTTCGGCCTATCAGCAGGATTCTGCTTATGAGGAGTACGTCAAATATTGGGGGACTCCGAATGATTATGTGGTGGTAGAACCGACGGAATACTATACCAATGTCGACCAGTATTTCAAGAACGGTCTCCTCCAGGTTATGTCCAGTCAGTATAAGGACAAATCCATCGACGAAATCATGCAGAAGCAGTTCAAGGACTGCAAGGATTATATCGAGCTGTTTTCGGAGAACTGATCATGAAAGTCTCCTTGGTGGAATATGCAGGCAAAAGGGAAAAAAGTAGGGCCTTAGCAAAGAAGGCGGGAACTCTCTCTTTTTTCCTTGGCCCTTACGGCATCTGCTTTCTCCTTTTCTTTGTCTTTCCTTTTGTGTTCGGAATCATCATGTCACTCTGTTCCTTCGATGCCAGCTCTATGTATCCGAGCAAGTTTGTTGGACTCAGCAACTATCAGAAACTCTTTCAGGACAATGTCCTATCCCGTGACTTCTGGAGCAGTGTCTGGACGACGGTGAAATTCGATCTCATCATCGTTCCTCTCTCCATTCTGATTCCGTTAGGTTTGGCCCTACTCATCAACATCAAGCCGCCGGGATATAAGTTCTTCCGTGCCGCAATTTATCTTCCCGGTGTCTTCCCACTTACTGCAACCGGATTGATTTTACTGAAAATGTTTTCACATGATAACGGCTTCATCAACAGCGTATTCAACACTTCTGTTGATTGGTTTGGTAATACGGGTACGGCATGGTTCATGGTTGGTCTCTTATGCATTTGGTGTGGTATTGGCGGGAATTTCATCATCCTTTGCGCCGGTTTGGAGAATGTCGACAAAAGCCTTTATGAAGCGGCGAACGTGGATGGCTGTAGCGGGTTCAAGAAGTTCCTCTATGTCACGCTTCCCGCTATCGAACCGCAGCTCTTCATGTGTCTCTTTACGACATTTATCGGATACATGAATCTTTACGGCCAGCTTTTCATTCTCACCTCCAATACTCCGGACCAAAGTGCGATGAAAAGTGCAGTGTACCGTATTCAGGATCTTCTGATGGGTTCGACAAGGACCTATGGTTATGCGGCCAGCATGGGAATCTGCTTGGGCATCATCATCATTGCGGTTGCCATTGTCCAATTGGTCCTGTCCAAAGATCGGAAAGGAGGGAATAAGCGTGAAAAAGGCTTCGTGGCTTGGAAAAAATCTCAATAAAATCATCGCATTCCTCATCCTCTTCTTTGTCTCTCTGCTTTTTCTTACTCCTATCATCTGGGGAATCTTCGGCTCTTTCCGGAAGGCCTCTGACTTTCAGAATCATCCCGCTTCGTTCTTCCCGTCTTCTTGGGACAAATTCACCTTGGACGGTTATAAGGAACTTTTTTCCAAGACGGAATATATCGAAGGAAGAGGAAACGAATGGTATCCTGTCTGGAATTGGCTTCTGAATTCTCTTATTGTCTCCCTCGGCGGAACGCTGCTCTATCTTGTCATCGCATCTTTTGCCGCTTACGCTTTTGTTTTCCTGGATTTCAAGTATTCCAACAAAATCTTCTATTTCCTCATCGGTACCATGACCATTCCCGGCGTCATCTCGACCGCTCCGCAGCTCATCAACATGAATATGCTTGGTTTTTATAAGAGCCTTCTTGGACTGATTGCCCCTTCTCTTGGAGGAGTATATGGTGTCTTTCTCATCCGTCAGTTCTTTCTCGGGATTCCAAAGGATCTCATCGAAAATGCGAGGATGGATGGCGCTTCTAATCTGAAGATATTCCTGAAGGTTGTATTGCCGTTAGGAAAATCAGCACTCTTTGTCGAAGGACTCTTCGGCTTCATGGGAGCCTGGAACGATGTCCAATGGGCACAGCTCATTATCGGAAATGCTCCGAGAAGCACATGGACTCTCGCTTATGGACTCAAAGTGATTTCGGACAACTGTGAATCTTATGAGGCAACCACGCTTGCCCTGGCAAGCGCGGTCATTACGATGATTCCGATTCTGATTGTCTATCTTGTCGCTCAGTCGAAAATCATCGAAGGTGTTGCCAATACCGGCATCAAACGATAGGAGGTCTCTATGGATATCAATGAAAAAATCGAAAAATCGGAAGCGAAACGGATACTGAAGGAAAATGGAAACCGCCTTGTTCAGGAGGGAAACGATAGTTATGTTTCCTTACATCACATCAACAAAATCTATCCCAACGGGGTTCAGGCTGTTTATGATTTCAACCTTGACATCCTCCCCCATGATTTCATCGCACTTGTCGGCCCTTCCGGATGTGGCAAATCCACAACGCTTCGAATGATTGCCGGATTGGAGGAAATCAGCTCCGGCGAGCTGTTCATCGATGGGACCTACACCAACTATCTGCCTAGTAAGGACCGCGATATCGCGATGGTCTTTCAGTCCTATGCCCTTTATCCTCAGCTCAATGTCTTCGATAATATCGCCTTCGGACTGAAGATGAGACATGTCGATAAGAAGACGATTGAGGAACGCGTCTATCAGGCGGCCGATATCCTCGACCTTGGGCCCTATCTCGACAGAAAGCCGAAGGAGCTCTCCGGCGGTCAGATGCAGAGAGTCGCCCTGGGAAGAGCCATCGT
>CAKVBX010000054.1 GCA_934725685.1 uncultured Bacilli bacterium | reverse complement strand
TTCTCAATGCAGCATCAATATTCTACCACTTTGGGCCTTTTCGGAATCGGCAAGCAACACTATTGTTTCTCCTTTTCTTTCGTTAAAGGTTCCTTTCACACTCATTCAGTCATGTTCTATCGGAAAACAAGTTTGTGCTGTGATTGTTATTGATTGTCTTTGTGCTGATTATGATTATCTATTATCGATTATGATTGATTTTACTTTTCGATAAGATTGTTTTTCTATCGAGATTGCAAACAGATAGTACCCTCATTCTTTATCTTAAAATATATCCAGTTGTAGTTGGATTTCTCAGAAACTTGAAAGGAACAGCGATATGATCAGATTGACACAAGGCCGTTTCATTGAAGACAGTTATATCATCTCGGATGAAGCGAAACATGCAACCTATTTCGGAATCGGGAACGGATATTTCGGTATCCGTGGTTCCTTCGAAGAGTTCGGAGAGGTTCTCCTTCAAGGTACCTATGTTCGCGGAGTTTTCGATCAGATCATCGAAAACCCACAGCCCTATTGTGCTAATCGGTATATGAAGCAGTATTATTTCGATGCGGAAAAACTCAAGGAATTCGAATATGAGGACTCCTGCATCAACATCGGAGATATTCAGGCTTTACGTATCTATATCGATCACCGGCTCTTCCTTCCTTGGGATTATGAGATTACAGCCTATGAACGGGAACTTGACTATGCGACCGGCGGTGTCAGACGCATCATGGAGATTAAGGATAAGGAGGGAAACAGAACAAGGCTCTGTTTCGATAAGGTTTGTTCCTTTACCCATAATCACCTCTTCCTTCAGGAAATCAAAGTCGAGAAGCTTAATCATGATCTTGATATTGAAATCCATAGTGGTATTGACTTCATGGTCAAGACGGTCGGACAGAAAAAGAGTGTCCCATCGGATGCCCTGAGGGTCGACAAGACAACAAAGATACATACCGAATTCGGAAATAAGTACCATATGTCCGGTGATTTCTATTTCCAAAATGAAGTCGAAGGAATGGAAGAAACCGAGACAAAAGATGACCTGCGTTTCCCGCGGACGGTCTTCCGTATGACCGGAAGAAGGGGATTCTTACGGAAAAAGGCACTCTTCTATGCTTCTATTGATCCATACGATAACAAGGAAATCGGGGAAATCCTCTCCCGCACCTATTCTGATCTCTATCAGGAATCTCAAGCGGAATTCGAGAAAATCTTTGTTTCTTTGGATGTAAGGATTGAAGGCAATGAGGAACTTGATGCTCTTATCCGTTATGCGAATTATCAGACACTGATCGGGTTTGACCGATATGATGCCGTCCATTCCCTCTCCGCCAAGAATCTGACGTCTGAAAAATACAATCAATTTGTATGGTGGGACTGTGAAATCTATCAGCTACCCTATTTTCTGCTTCATTTTCCTAAAGAGGCGAGGGCTTTACTTGAATATCGTTACAAATGTTTCCCTATCGCATTGGAAAATGCAAAAAAGGAAGGTCGGAAAGGCGCACGATTCGCATTTTGTTCCTCGGTGAACGGAGAAGAACAGGTCTGGATTTATGCAAAACATCCTTTCCTACAAATCCATATTGATTCCGATATTGCCTATGGCATACTCAATTATTACAAACATACCCATGATGAGGAATTCCTCCTCATGAAGGGGATGAAGATGATTGAGAACATTCTTCTTTACTTCTATTCCCGTTCTACGTTCCGTGACGGAACCTATCAGCTTCTCTGCGTCACAGGAACGGATGAACATCATGATTATGTCGATAATGACGCCTATACCAACTACGAAGTGAAGTATGTTCTGGATGAATTCCTGAAGCTGGTTGAACAATTCCATTATGAACTGAAAGATTTCTCTTATCAGGAACTGCTCGACTTTAAAGAACATCTCTATCTTCCTCGGTTTGAAGGAGACCTCCTCCCACAGTTCGATGGTTACCTTTCCCTCTCTCAGGAGACGGTCTTGGAAGGGAAACCGGAGAAAGGGGACACTTCCTCATTCCAGATGAAGGAGTCAGCTCTCTATCATCTCTGTCAGACCATCAAACAGCCCGATGTTCTCTTGCTCTATACTTATCTTGATATCGGCTTCCAGGAACATTATCTGGAAAACTATCGCTACTATACGGAGCGATGTGAGGCGAGCTCTTCTCTCACTTATCCGGTTCATGCGATAGCGGCCATTGATAACGGCGATGAGCAAAAATTCCTTGCGGATCTCTATCATTCGCTCCGCATCGATCTCGATGATCTCCATGGCGGGGCAAGAGAAGGTATTCATGCCGGATGTCTTACCGGTGGTTATCTTGCTCTCTTCAGAGGTCTTCTCGGTATTCAGATCGAAAAGGATTATCTTCTTATTCATCCGCATCGCTGTGCATCCATTCCCAAGCTTAGTCTTTCCTTCCTGTATCAAGGGAAACAAGTAAAGGTAGATTATAATCAGGAAAGAATGATTCTCACATCCGATACTCCGTTTGTCTATGAATACAAAGGGAGAAGAAGTGAACCGATAAAAGAGGCAGTGGTTGTATATGGAAAAGAGTAAATCTGCCGTCATCTTCGATCTCGATGGGGTCTTGCTCTCGACCGACCGATTCCATTATCTGGCTTGGAAAGCGATTGCCGATACCTTATCGATTCCCTTCGATGAGGCGGTCAACAACAGATTGAGAGGTGTTTCAAGAATGGAATCTCTCAACATTATTCTCTCTTATTCCGATTTGACCTTCACTCAAGAAGAAAAAGAGGAATTGGCTGAGAAAAAGAACAGCATCTATCGAAGCTACTTGGAAGGAATGTCACCGAATGATGTTTCAGACGATGTTAGAAGGACGCTATCCGAACTGAGGAAGAGAGGTATCCCTCTCGCTATCGGTTCCGGAAGTAAGAACACCGGATTCATCCTGGATAAAACGGGGTTGAGAGATTCCTTTGATACGATTGTCGATGGAACGATGATTACGAAGGCAAAGCCAGATCCGGAAGTCTTCCTGAAAGCTGCTGGCCTTCTGCATTATCCCTATGGGTCCTGTTATGCTGTCGAAGATTCTTTTGCCGGAATCGAAGCCGCCTACCATGGCGGATTCCATCCGGTCGGAATCGGTGATGCAAAGCATTCCCCTTATACGGAGTTTACACTCGACTGCCTATCTGACTTGTTACGTATCGTTGAAGCATAACCGAAATAGAAAGGAAAAAAAGATGAACAAAGAAACAGAAGAACGCTATCTCTTAGCGAAAGAAGCTTATCGCAAAATCGGTGTTGACACCGATAAGGCGATGGAAGAACTCTCCAGACAGAGAATCTCTCTCCACTGCTGGCAGGGCGATGATGTCAGAGGTTTCCTCTTCGACAAGGAAGCCAGCGGCGGTATCCAGACCACCGGAAACTATCCGGGAAGAAGCCGCAACGTGAAGGAACTCCGCGAGGACCTTAAGGAAGTCCTTTCCCTGCTCCCTGGTAAGTACAAGCTCAATCTCCATGCCATTTATGCCGATACCGATGAGAAAGTCGACCTCGATGAAATCGAGCCGAAGCATTTTGCTTCCTGGGTCGAATTTGCTAAGGAAAATGACCTCGGACTTGACTTTAATCCCACCTGTTTCTCCCATCCGATGGCAGAGAGCGGATTCACACTCTCCAGCTCTGACGACAATGTCCGCAACTTCTGGATCGAACACTGCAAGAGAAGCAGAAAAATCGGCGAATATTTCGGTAAGGAACTCGGCATTCCTTGTGTCACCAATGTCTGGATTCCGGATGGTATGAAGGATATTCCGTACAATCGTCTCGCTCCGAGACAGCGTCTCATGGAATCCCTCGATGAGATCTTCGCGGAGAAGATCGATCCTAAGTACAACATCGATTCTGTCGAATCCAAGCTCTTCGGCATCGGTGTCGAATCCTACACTGTCGGAAGCAATGAGTTCTATCTCGGCTATGCCGTCAAGAATCAGATGTGCCTCACCCTCGACTCCGGTCACTTCCATCCGACGGAAGTCATCTCCGATAAGATTCCGTCCGTCCTCCTTTATGTCCCGCACCTCCTGCTCCATGTTTCCCGTCCTGTGAGATGGGATTCCGATCATGTTGTCCTGTTTACGGATGAACTCAACGAAATTGCCCGTTCCTTAGTCCGCAGCGGCCTCATCGAAAAGACCTCCATCGGTCTGGATTACTTCGATGCTTCCATCAACAGAATTGCTGCCTGGACCGTCGGTGTGAGATCCACCCTCAAGGCTTTGCTCAAGGCTTATCTTGAACCGGTTCCCATGCTCAACAAGATCGAAGAAGAGAAGGATTACACCGACCGCATGCTCCTCACCGAGGAGATGAAGTCCATGCCGTTTGGCGATGTCTTCAACTATTACCTGGAAAAGAACGGCGTTCCTACCGGTCAGGCTTATATGGATGAAATCCATCGCTATGAAAAAGACGTCTTATCTAAGAGGAAATAATCACAATGAAAAATATTCTGGAAAATCCGATTGTCAGGGAAGTCATCGATATCATCGACAATATGTATCGTCTCGGCTGGGACGAACGCAATGGCGGCAATGTCTCCTACCGTCTCAGAAAAGAGGAAATCGAAGACTATCTCGACCTTGACCATGTCATCAGAACCTTTCCGCTCCATCTCGATGCCAGCGCACTGAAAGGACAGTATTTCCTTGCCACCGGTACCGGCAAGTACTTCCGCAACACCAAGAGCAAACCGGAAGAGTGCCTCGGCATCTTCCGCGTCAGTGAGGACGGCAAGGATGCCGAACTCCTCTGGGGATATTCCGATGGCGGAAGATCCACTTCCGAAACTTATGCCCATCTCTTATGCCATATCGAGAGAATGAAGAGCAATCCGGATCAGAGGGTCGTCATTCACACACATCCGACCAATATCGTCGCCCTCTCCCATGTTCTTCCCAATGATGACAAGGTCTGGACGAGAACCCTTTGGAAAATCATGTCCGAATGCATCGTCGTCTTCCCCGAAGGTGTCGCCGTGCTTCCTTGGATGCTCTGCGGCACGCTTGAAATTGGAGTAGCCACGGCGGAGAAGATGAAGGACAGAAGACTTGTCGTTTGGGGATTGCATGGCATCTACGGCGCCGGCAATACAATCGATGAGGCCTTCGGTCTCATCGAGACGGTCGAAAAGGCCGCCGAAGTCTATCTCAAATATGCTTCCCTTCCTGTTGTCAATGACATCTCCGATGAAGGACTGAAGGAACTTGCCGATTTCTTCCACGTCACTCCGAGAGAAGGATATCTCGATTGCTGATGAACTGTGCGTTAGCCATCGATATCGGCGCTTCGAGCGGCCGCCATATCGTCTATCTCGAAAAAGACGGAACGACAGAGCAAATTGAGATTCACCGTTTTGAAAACAGAATCCGGAAAGAGGAAGGACATCTTTACTGGGATATGGAAAACCTGGAGAAGAACATCATCCTCGGCTTAAAGAAGGCCAAGGAGATGGGTTATGTCCCCAGAACCATCGGCATCGATACCTTCGGTGTCGATGATGCTCTTCTCGATGGAGAGGGGAAGCTTGTTCATCCCGTCCGTTGCTATCAGGATCGTGAGAATATTGTGAGCCGGGAGAAGGTCTTTGCCGATTTTCCGGCAGAGACGCTCTATTCCCGTTCCGGTACGTTCCCGCAGTATTTCAATACATTCTTCCAGCTCTACCAGGACAAGATGGATGGTTCTCTGAAGAAGACGAAGACGATTCTTTTCTTCGCTTCCTATCTTTACTATCTTCTCACTGGGAACAAGTACAACGAATTCTCCTTTGCTTCCACCAGCGGTCTGTTGGACCGCACGACGAAAGACTATAATGAGATGCTGCTTTCTTATCTTGGGTTGAAGAAGGAACAGTTCGCTCCATTCTTAGCGCCTGGTGAAAAGGTCGGCAGTCTGAAGAATGACATTGTCAAAGAGGTTGGCTATGATGCCGACTGCATCATGACCTTCACCCATGACACTGCCTCTTCCTGCTTCGGAGCCGGTGTCAAGGAAGGGGAACTTTTCCTTTCCAGCGGTACCTGGTCTCTTCTCGGCGTTATGTCCAAGGATTATCATCCGGATATGATTTCCTATGCCTGCGGCTTCACCAACGAACTTAATAGACCGGACGAAATCCGTTTTCTGAAGAACATCGTCGGTATGAAGATCATCAACCAGGCAAAAGCGGAGCTCACTCCTTCCCTTTCCATCGTGGAAGTTGTGAATCTCGCTAAGGATGGTTCCTCCTATCCGTATGTCTTTGATGCCTCTGATTCCTCTTTCCTTTCCCCAAACTCCATGAAGGATGAGATTCTTTCCGCTCTTCAGAAGAAAGGATATCCCCTTCCGAGAACGGAAGGGGAACTCTATTACTGCATCTATCATTCCCTTGCCGTGCAGTACCAGAAAGCGATCGAAGAGATTGAGAAAATCACAAGGAAAACCTATGATACCATCTGTATCTTCGGTGGCGGAAACAAGAATCAGCTGCTGAATCAGATGACCGAGGAACTCACCCATAAGAAGGTGAGGCTCGGGCCGAGCGAAGCGACTTCGTACGGAAATTATCTTGCTCAGAAGCTTTACCGGAAATAAGAAATCAAACGCCTAGCACGTTTCTTCTGTGTCAGGCGTTTTTATTTGCCTTACTAGATTTCACTATACAAACATCTTATGTATCTATACTGACTTTTATCTATGCCTTCAAAAGATATAGACAAAATTTAAAAAATGTAAAAAGAATATTTATTGCAAAGCGATAGATTCTTTCTTTTGATTGTTTTATTGGTAAGGAGGCAACTAAGATGAAACGTAGAATGGTTTATTTTGTGCTATTTTCCCTTCTCTTTTCCTGCTCCGAGAAGAATGAATCTGAGAATCAAAGAAAAGTCCTTTCGTCTGTTCCTACTGTCACGGAATCCCTGATTTCGGCGATGAAAGAGGAATGCCTCAACCATTATTTTTCCTCTTCCTCTTATCTGATTTCTCCAATCGGTTCCATGCTGATCGATTTTTATCAAAATGATGATGACTCCTTCCTGGAACTTTATAATGCCCTGAATGTCAAAACAAATCTTATGATGCTGAGGGATACCTTTGCGACGGCAACTTCTCCTACCGATAAGGATACCCATAAATTCAGGGATAAAGTGACAACCTTTGAGGGAACTAAGGAAGAGCTGAATCAAGAACTCAAGGATTTCTATGATATTGATTTTGATATCGTATACGATAACCGACTCATTTATTGTTCTTCCCTTGTGCTTAAGGATAGCTTTAAAGTGGCATGTGATATGGAAGAGAACGTTCCATTCAATGGAATCGGAGCGTATCGTTATGTTCACTATCAAAAGCAAGGCAAGTATTACGAAGATGACGATTATACCATGGTGGAACTTGCTCTGTCAGAAACTACTTTCCGTGTATTGATGCCGAAAGAAGGCGGAGCGGTGTTCCAGGATAAGATGTTCGATACGGAACTGAAATCTGGCCTCATCGATGTCATGATTCCGGAGTTTGAGATGAAAAAAGATAGGTTTACCGGGACTCCGGGAGGACAGCTGAATTTGATGCTGAACTCGTTCCGGTTTGATGGGGAAGGCATTTCCGGCAAAGCGTTTGAATATACTCAGCCTTCCTCAAAGCGAAAATCGAATTCTGTTGCTTTCCACTGTACTTTTGACAGACCATTCCTGTTCATGGCACTCGCATGTGACATGCCTGTTTTCTACGGCGAAGTTTACTCCTTATGATTTCTTTGGCCTGAGGCGATAAGAAATAGAAAACTCCCGTCTGTGTAGTGAACCCCTCTAGTTGGACCGAGGAGTAGGACATGGACTGATGAAGCTCATGAGCTTCATCAGTCAGTCCGC
>CAKVBX010000053.1 GCA_934725685.1 uncultured Bacilli bacterium | reverse complement strand
GCGGACTGACTGATGAAGCTCATGAGCTTCATCAGTCCATGTCCTACTCCTCGGTCCAACTAGAGGGGTTCACTACATAACTCAGGATGTATTTCAAGAACCAAGCATAGGAATCCATTTATGTTATAGATGCCTACTGCCGGTTCGTCTCCAATCGATTTGGTGGTGGTTGCAAGAGTCGAACAATAGGCTGCTATTTGATGATTTTCCAACGGCCTCTTTTGTCGGAACCTTCTCTCTTTAAATATCCTTTTTCCTGCAAGTCTTTCAAATATCTTTCCGCAGTTCTCTTGCTCT
The DNA here is from genome assembly GCA_934725685.1 of uncultured Bacilli bacterium. Lineage (GTDB taxonomy): Bacteria > Bacillota_I > Bacilli_A > RFN20 > CAG-288 > Enterosoma. The sequence continues at coordinate 8,179 of CAKVBX010000053.1, read as the reverse complement.
TTTTAATGCTTTCGGATATTTTTTCTGCATTTATTGTTGGATCAAGGAGAATTAATTCCAGGATGCTTTTTTCAATGTCACCGACATTTACACCGACATTTACACCGACATTTACACCGACATTTACTGATTCGATGACCGATTTTTCGAATGGTATAGTGACGATAATATGATTTTGAGCAATGTCAAAAACGGATTTTCCGTATCGTTCAATGATTGTAGGAATGCCGTGGCCTGTGTGATCAACTATATCCAAATCAGAAAAAATCTTCATCAATTTTGGATTTCTCGGCTTGCTTATTCCTCTATAAAAGTCCTCCTCTGACAGGCCGTGAGGTAAACCCCCATGTGATAATATTTCCATTCTGTCGCAAAAAAACGAAACTTGAGGCTCGCTAATGCTCCAATCGTTATGAACGATTGCGTTCAGAACAGCTTCATTAACAGAATCATAGTCAAATAGGTATGTATCGATTCTAGGTCTTTGTGTGGTATCAGATATACATATGTTTTCTGCTTGGATTCGATTCATCAGCTGTTTATATCCGAAGATGATTGATTTACTACCATAATCGCTTCTTTGTGAAAGAGAGGCTTTGTTAAAGCCGCTGAATTTCACGAAAATAAGTGAGAAACGGTTATTGTCAGAAAGTAATTCGGCCATAATGTTGTACTTTCCTTGATTATTAATCAATTTTAGGTTTGCTTCGAATGTGTCGTCATTCAGCTTATATCCAGCATCTAAATAAGAATTTTTCAAAGTGTAAAAGGATAATGTAATAAGATTCGTTTCAGACGAGACTAAAATATCATCATCGAAAAATTTCAGTTTGTATCTTTCGTGAATTTGTTCTTCATTCATTGCCTGACAGCTAGAACCGATTCGGATGGGGCAACCATTGGAAGAAAAACCATATTTTTTGATGCAGTATAAAGAAGAAATTCCTTTCTTTACATCAATTATGATAACAGGTAGACCATCGATAAAATCAATGCTAGGCTTTACAGCGCTTGATGAATTTGGCTCAATTTGCGATGTGACGATATCTGAAATATTCCGTAATGTTTCATCAATTTTGGATGCGCCACAAACCGTCCCGTCATCATTGATGCCAATGTAAATCTTTCCGCCGTCAGCGTTCAAGAAAGAAACAATTTCTTTTACTATTTGATCGGTGTATTTTGATTTAAGCTCCACTTTATTTGATTCGATGAACATTTTATGCCCTCTTTTGCTCATTCATTTTAACATAGAACGCGTCGTAATTTCAAATTATAGCGACATTTACACCGACATTTATACCAAACTGGGAAGTTTAAAAAACCATTTTTGTTTAATGTTTGTCATCGACTGGTGGGCTGATATTGGCACTTATATAATAAGCAGCCTGTTTTTCGTTCCTGCCATATATGGCAAGTTTGCAGTTGTGAGCATGAAAAAAGACGTCCCTCAAGGACGCCATTTAAGAAAGATACCCATATAGCCATTGCAGTTGACATATACCGGTTCGCTTAGAAATCTTTTTGGTGGAGCTAACGAGGATCGAACTCGCGACCTTCTCGTTGCGAACGAGACGCTCTCCCAGCTGAGCTATAGCCCCATAGCCACAAAATCATACCAAAATGAGAAGGAATAATCAATTTAGAAAAGAGAGAATCACAGAATATTTTCCGACCAGTTCCGTCAAAGACATCCCGGCATTGGCTGCTGAGGGGCTCGGAAGAGAAAGGAAATTGTCGTCATGATACTTCCGGTAAAGTTCTGCCGCCTTAGTTCCGGTCGTGAAAACCTGTCGGATGGAAGGGCATTTCGCTTTGATTCCGTCAATGTCGGAGACAAGAACATTTCGGATACTGCTGTCACTGGCTCCGACAATATCGCAGGATTCGATGACATCGTACAAGGCGATAGCATGCCTATTAAGAAATGCTTTCCGTTCTTCTGTCGTCAAAGGCTCTACTTCCGAAAAAAGAGAGGACAGGATCTTAAAGAAACGGTTTGTCTTATAGGCATAATAAAACCCTTCCTTTCTCGAACCGGGAGAGGGAAAGGAGCCCAGGATCAGGATTTCGGCATCCTGAGGAACAAACGGCGGTATGGAATCATGTGTAACATGAAGATACTTGTTTTTCACCATAAGAGGAAATATGCTCTGGCAAAGCCAGAGCATATCCTTTCTATTTACTTTTTCTTGGTGGACTTGACGGTAATGACGAAGTAATCTTTATTCTTGATGGCAGAGATAAAGAGGATGACGGCGTAGATGATGAAGAAGATACCGAGCATCAGACCGGCAAAGGAGCGGAAACCATCGATGAGCCAGAGGCAGATACCGATGGCGAACAAGGCGGCGCCTAAGACCAAGACCGTGATATTGCTTGCCGCTTTTCTGTGATAGCCGAATCCGAGAATGGCATCAAAGAGAAGCATCGCACCCACGACCATCATGATCATGGAGATACCGCCCATCCAGTTGATGCTCATTCCGCCGGGAAGGGTAGGAAGGAAGAAGATGCCTAAGGCAAGAATGAGGCCACCGGTGAGACCGGTATCCGTGAGAAGAGAACGGGCAGCGACTAAGGAGAGGCATAAAAGCATGGCACCAGAGACTAAGAACGCGACGGAAATGATCCAGTTCAGAAGGGAATTCGGGTCGATGACAGAACAGCAGAGCAGAATGCCAAGGACGAGGAAGAGGACACATTTCAATAAATTGGATGTTTTTGTTTTCATTATTTTTTCCTCCATCGAAAACATATAGTATTTTATCATGATAGAATAAAGAAGGCTTCAGAATTGACCCTATCAGTTTCTTGTTTCTCCATTTTTGAACAGAAGAAAAGATAAGTGTCTATAGTATTAGGAAAGGAGTGACGGCATGAAAAAGAAATCCATGACAATCTTCCTTTTCCTTTCCTATCTTTCCCTGATTCTATCCTTCATCGTCCTTTATGCAACCTCAGTCCTGGAAGAGAACGGAACGGTTACGTTTCAATCATCTGCCATTCTGACGACATGGGTCTTCCTAGCCATCTTCCTGCTCCTTTGCCTCGGATATCTTGTCTTCTCCCTTGTTTCCTACTTTAGGAAACGGAAAACATACCCGGAAGAGAAAGAAGTCCCTTCCGAGCACCTATCCTCTTTCTCCTACCAGATCAAAGAATACACTCCCTATCTCCTACTGTCCACCTACAGAAACAGAAAAGATCTGACTCTATTAGGATTCCATGCCCTCTTTCTCCCTCTCTACAGTCTCATTCTCTATTTTCAGAAAGGAATGGAAAAACATCTCTTCTACTTCTATCTTATCCTACTTTTCGGTATGCTCTTACTTCTTTTCTTTCTCCTCCTTCTCTTCCTTGTTCCCTGGATGGAAAAGAAAAAAAAGAAAGGGATCACCTATGAAGTAGAAATCTATTCCGACAAACTCCTTGTCAGAGAAGGAGAGAAAGAAAAAATCCTCTATGACGCCTCCTTCTCTTTCGGAAGAGAGAGGAAGCATTATTATCTACTCATCACAAGAACCGGAGATAGCGTGACACTTCCGAAAGAGAAGATGAACAAAGAAAGCGAAGAAAGAATCTCCCTTCTTATTCGGCATCTGAAAGAAGAAAAACTGACCATAGCAAAGAAACACTGATGTTCTACCTTGTCAAAGTACTGATCGGAAGAGCGGTCACCTCCCTCAACAGACCGTTTTCCTATTACACGGAGGAAAATGACATTCACTTAGGAATGCGTGTTTTGGTAAGCTTCGGAAACAGCAGTTCCACCATTGCCTTCGTCATCGAAGAACCTGCCTTGATCAACGAGAGTCTGAAGGACTACCAGGAAAAAACAAAAATCAAACTAAGCCGGATTCAGAAGAAAGTCGACGAAGAACCGCTCCTTTCTCCTGCTCTCATGAAACTGGCCAACCAGATTGCCGACTATTATCAGACCGATCTGATCAAAGTCCTCCAGACCATGCTTCCTCCTTCTCTCAAGCCAAAGGATTCCGCTTTGAAGAAAGCACAGGGAAAAACAGTCCCCTTTGTTTTCGCTCTCCCCTATAGGAAAGAAAGCCTCAGCAAAAAAGAGAGAGAACTCTACGATAAGCTTGCAAAGGAAAAAGACGGCATTCGGAAAACGGAAATCACGGCAAAAAAGAGTCTGGAGAAACTCTTAGAAAAAGGTGCTGCGGAAATCCGGGAGATTCCGGTATCCCGGATTCCGGAAATCATGCTGAAAAAGACGGTACCCTATCAGCTGACCAACGAACAGGAAGCTGTTTATGAAAGCGTCCTGAACGGAACAGATAAAGTCTATCTGCTTCAGGGAGTGACCGGATCCGGAAAGACGGAAGTCTATCTTCACCTCGCCGAGACCTATCTTTCCATGGGGAAAGGAGTCATGATTCTCATTCCGGAGATTGCACTCACCGACCATATGCTCTTCCTCTTCCAATCCCGGTTCGGAGAAGCGGTCTCCATTCTCAACTCTTCTCTTTCCGAAAGCAGGAAATATGACGAATATCAGAAAATCCTGCATGGTCAAAGCAAAGTTGTCTTAGGTACAAGAAGTGCGGTATTTGCTCCGATTCAGGATCTGAGTCTTATCATCATCGATGAGGAACACTCCAATTCCTATAAACAGGACAAGGACCCTTACTACGACGCCATCAAAGTAAGTCTTCTCCGAAGCGAGAATGAAGAACTGAAAATTCTGCTCGCCTCCGCGACGCCTCGGGTCATCGACCAGATCCGGGCGGTCAAAGGGATCTACCATCCTCTGAAGATGACAAAGCGGGTCGCCAAGAACCAGGAGAAAGAAGTCATCTTCGTCAACATGAACGACCCGGAAGCCTTGGATCCAAACAAATCTCCGATGTTCTCAAAACGGCTCATTAGCGAACTGGAGACAAACCTGAAGAACAAAGAACAGTCGATGATTCTCATCAACCGGAGAGGATACTCTCCCATCTATATCTGCCGGCACTGTCACAAGACGGTCCTTTGTCCAAACTGCGGAATTCCCTTGAACTACCATAAACGGGACGACTCCCTCCGCTGTCATCACTGCGGATACCACGTAAGCACCATCGGATTCCACTGTGAATGTTCCGGGACAGACTTCATCACCTTAGGATACGGAACGGAACGCGCCTACGAAGAACTGCGCGGTTTCTTCCCCTCGGCGAAAATCACAAGGCTCGATTCCGATGTTTCCAGTAACCAGGTACGACATGAAGTGCTAGAGCAGTTTGCCGACGGAGAAACCGACATTATCGTCGGGACGGAAATCATCGCCAAAGGACACGATTTCCCGAAAGTCACCCTGGCAGCCATTCTCGACGCGGACAGTCCGCTCCGTATGCCCTCCTACACCGCCAATGAGGATGCTTTCAATCTCATCTCTCAGTTCGTGGGGAGAGCGGGAAGGCAGAACCTGAAAGGGCGTGTCCTGCTTCAGACCTACAATCCGAACAACGAAGTACTGAAGCTTGCCGCAAAGCAGGACTATGACACATTCTTTGCCAAGGAAATGGAGGAGAGAAAGAAATATCAGTATCCGCCCTATACCTATCTGACTTCCATCAACGTCAAGGGAGTCGACAAAGCAGAAGTCTTCCGCATCGCAGAAGAGCTCAAAAATCTGCTTGTCGAAAAGACGTCAGGAAAACGGTTCAACATCTACGGCCCCTCTGCTCCTTACATTTCGCACATCAACGGAAGATATTATCGGACAATCCTGTTAAAATATAAGTCACCGGAAGAAGCGACTGCCGTCCTCAGTGAGGTCAGAGACTTCCGACGACTCCGTCAACAGGTCGACATCAGTATCAATGTCGATTCCGGAAACGAAAACAACTGAAAGGAAAACATATCATGATCACTGTTTCATTGCTCGGCATGGACCATTACTATGCCATCGACGTCACTAAGAAGATCCATCAGCGCTTAGTCGAAATCTACCGCTGCAAAGATGAGGATCTCATCTTCTTCGCACCTGAATCCTTCCTCATCCACGACGGCTTTGAGCAGACTTCTTTCCGTCTCAACATCGAAGTCGAGGCACCGGAAACCTATATCGACAAAGAAAAGGAAGTCCGGGATGCTCTCTTTGAGGCACTCAGTGATGTCGCCATCCACTTCCGTCTCCTCTTCCGTTATTTCGAACCGGAACACGAATATCTGAAAATCGATGACACCTATCCGGAATACATGAACGACAACAATGTCGTCAAGGCGGAACATGATCACGACGAGGAAGAGGAAGAAGGTTCCGATGAAGATTACTCCGAAGATTATGAAGAGCCTTACATGGGTGATATCATCGGAGAATTTGATGCCTATATTCAGAAACATCCTGATGCGACAAACGAAGAGATTTATCAGGCACTGACCGGCATCAGAGAAAAAGTGACCGAAAGGCATCACGAACATGGTGATGACGGAAGTGACGACGAATGATGATCAAAACATTTCTGGAAAAAGCGAAGTCTCTATCCGAAGTCACGGAAATCGATATCTCTTCCTATCGGAAGATGAAGAAGAACGGATGCACCTTCCTAATCCATGATTATGAACTGAAAGGATACGGACGCTTTTCCACCATCGAAATGAAGGCGATGTTTTCCCTCATGAAAATGGAGACCATTGTCTTCACCCCTTTGGAAAAAGAGATGCCGCTTCTTTCCTACGATCTGATCTCCGCATTCTCTAAACACACCCTGCTCCTTGAGCTTTATGATACGAAAGTCGATACCATTCCGGATTTGAGCCGGATGGATTCCGTCAAGGAGAAATACAGCACCTTAAAGGACAACATCCCGGAAAAGCGTTGGTATGACACCATGAAGCTTTCTCCGACGTTATCCAAGAAAGGTGGAAAGAAAAAGGACTACGAAGCGCTCGCCAGTGAGTGGATATCCTCCTATTTCCAGATTCTTTCCTCGGCTCCGAATGCGGAGAAAGACAAGAAGCGGGAAAAGACATTGCAGTATGTCGACGGACTTTTTGCAAACGGTGGCCCTTCCACAGAACAGTTCAGCAGAATGTTCACCAAGGAAGTCGCCTATGATCTGTTCACGAAGTATATCTTCAACGCAAAAAAATAATAGGGAGACCTGGTCATACACCAGGTCTTTTTTCATGAAAAAACACAGGCTCTTCACCTGTGTCAGTGCCTTATACCTGTGGACTTGCGATTTTCCCCTGGTCCTCGACGACATAAGAATCATAGCGGAACGAGAAGGCCAGATCCTGATCGTCCTCAAAGAGATTGTGTCCTTCATAATCGAAGGAGAGTGCATGGTCATCGTTTTTCATCGAACGGAGAACATAGGAATCACAGAGTTCCCCTTTCGAGACAAAGTCAGAGACGCCGCGGAATGTGACAAGGAAAAGATGTCCGTTGAGACCTTCCATACAGCAGTCATGTTCCTCTTCTTCCTCCTCTTCTTCATCATCATGATGACAGTGGAAGTGCTCTTCTTCCTCATCCTCGTTATCCATCACGAAAAGAAGGAAAAGAAGATTGTCTCTCCACTCATAGCGGACGAACTCGCATTCCTTAAGAAGACCGAGGTCTTTTTCGATATCACTTGGATTCATCTTCCTCCTCTTTCACAATGACGGTCTTTCCGTTCACGATTTCCTTCTTCACGACCTTCTTCTCTTCCGCCTTGCGGAAGAGAAAGTAATAGACAAAGAGAGCGATGACTAAGCCAGTCAGAACCCAGAAGAGAGCTAAGACGATATAATCGCTTGTGGATACCACGGTCTCCATCACATTCTCGTGATTGTTGCTGTCTCCGAACAGAGTCTTCCCCTGAGCGATGGAGACACTCATGCCGATGGAGAAATAAAGGCCGAGCAGCACAGCAAGACCGAGGCCGATAAGGGTCACGATATCATTCTTCGTGAATTTTTGAAAGCGTTCTTTGATTTTCATGTTTTTCATAGCAATAGCATTGTATCAAAATCCAAAAGGGATAGAAAGAAAAAGGATGCCCTGAAGGACATCCCCGTTTCGCTTAAAATCGGACCGGTTTTTAGGCTTTAACACTAGAAAATTCGGGAACGATCAGTGAATTCCGAAGAATTATTTATCTAAAGATAAATGAAAAGGATAAACATTAGTGTTGCTGCATCCCACGAATGTCCCGCCTTCTGAATGAAATCCCGGACAAAAATA
>CAKVBX010000052.1 GCA_934725685.1 uncultured Bacilli bacterium | reverse complement strand
ACTCGGAAGTTAAGCGCCTGGCGGCGAAAATACCCCTCGGGGGAAGATAGCTGCGGCCGCTTTTTTCGTGTCCGTTTCAGGACGGACATCACGGAAAATACCATTGAATTTTCTTGCTATTTGCTACGTGATTTTATATAATTTATACGTTGTATGGCCTCCACAAGCCTACAACCGCTACAAACTGGTTCAAAATCTTGTTTCTTCAAGTACCAGCCGTGCGAGTACTTAGTACTACTTATTCATTTAAGGAAGGAGGCAAAGAAATGTACGCTATTATTTTAACTGGTGGCAAGCAGATCAAAGCCGAGATCGGACAGGTTATCTACACCGAAAAGATCGAAGGCGAAAAGGATCAGGAAATCTCTTTCGATAAGGTTCTCTTCATCGAAGGTGAAAAGGTTCTTGTCGGCAAGCCGTTCGTTGAAGGCGCTATCGTCAAAGCCACTATTGTCAAACAGGGACGCGAACCTAAGATTCGTGTTCTTCGTTACAAGGCAAAGAGCAACGAAAGAGTCGCTCGTGGTCACAGACAGCCCTACACTGCGCTGAAGATTGTAGCCATCAACTTCTAATCTATGATTCGTGCTGAAGTTGTTTATCTTGATGGCTACTTTCATTCTCTGAATGTCAATGGACATGGCGGAGAAGAAAAAGGCACGGACATCTATTGTGCGGGAGTTTCTACCTGTCTAATTGGTGCCCTCAACGCTCTAGAACAGGGTGAAGATTATTCGATTGAATTGTCTTCCGGGCGTTCGGAAGTGATTGCTGTCAGGAAACCATCGTTGCATGATGAGATTGTTATGGAGACTCTCATCTGCCAGCTCGAGACGATTGCCAAAAGCTATCCCACTCGGGTACAAATCAAAATCTCCTAGAAAGAAGGTTCAACATGAAACTGAATTTAGTTCTTGATATTCAGCTCTTCGCTTCTCATAAAGGTGTCACCTCTACTAAGAACGGCCGTGATTCCAATGCACAGCGTCTCGGTGCCAAGCTTTATGACGGACAGTGGTGCCATTCTGGCTCCATCATCTATCGTCAGCGCGGAACAAAGATTCATGCCGGTCACAACGTCAAGAGAGCCGGTGATGATTCTCTCTTCGCTCTGATTGATGGCTATGTCAAGTACGAGAGACTTGATTCCAAGAGACTTAAAGTCTCCGTCTATCCGACGAAGCCTGAAGTCGCTTCTAAGTAACTCATACAGGATTTTATGGCTTCGGGCTTGCTCCGAAGCCTTTTTATTTCTTAAACGTGGAGGTGTTCTATGCATGATAAAGTGAAAATTACGGTCATTTCCGGGAAAGGTGGCGATGGTGCCATCGCCTTCCGTCATGAAAAATCCATTATGAATGGTGGTCCCTATGGTGGAAATGGCGGACGCGGTGGCGATATCTCGTTCATTGCCGACAACGGAATTAACACCCTTTCCGAATACCGATTCGGAAAGGTTTTCCGTGCCCAGGATGGCGAAAACGGCAGAACCAAACTGCAGTACGGGAAAGATGCACCCTCTATTCTACTTCATGTTCCGGTTGGAACGGTCGTAGAGGACGATCAGGGCCGTGTACTTGCCGATCTTTATCATCATGGCGATACCTATATGGCCGTTAAAGGCGGAAGAGGCGGGAGAGGCAATGCTACTTTTAAGTCTCCGGTCAGAAGAACGCCAAATATCGCCGAAAACGGTATGCCGGGCGAGACAAGGGCACTCTATCTTGAGTTGAAACTCATTGCAGATGTTGGACTTGTCGGCTATCCGAATGTCGGGAAATCCACGTATATCAGTGCCGTTACGAGGGCGAAAGCCGAAGTCGGTGACTACGCATTCACTACGCTCGAACCACAGCTCGGCGTCTGCTTCCTCAACGAGGATAAATCATTCATTATCGCCGATCTTCCTGGACTTATCGACGGCGCCAGCCAAGGAAAGGGCCTCGGCTATACGTTCTTGCGTCATATCGAACGCTGCCGTGTTTTACTTCACATTGTTGACCTCACGAGAAACGATGATCCTTTTGCCGACTTTGTCGCCATCAACAAGGAACTCAGCAATTACCGCAAGGAACTGACGGAGAAGCCCATGATCGTCGCACTCAACAAAATTGATGAGGATATCCCGCAGGAAACTATCAATTCCTTTAAGGAAAAACTTGGCGGAAAGTATGAAATCTACGAGATTTCCGCAAAGAACGGCAAGGGTCTTTATCGACTCAATCAGCGCCTTTATAAGTTAGTCAAAGAAAGCAAGGAAGCGGAAAGAAAACACCTGGTCAAAGATGGCGGAGAAGAACGCGTCTATACTGCGAGAATCAGCGACAACGGTCGTATTCCGGATTTTCGCATTGTCCGCAGAGAAGATGGCTTCTTCGAGATTCTCGGAGATCGTGTCGTGCGCACCAAGAAACTCATCAATCTGAAGACTGATGAGGGCATCGACCGCCTTCTCAAGTATCTGGACAGCATCGGCATCGATGAAAAACTCAGCGAAGCCGGAGCCAAGACCGGCGATACGGTCATCCTGGATGACTTCGAATTCGAATATTTCGAATAATGCTTTGTTATTTTTCCGATTTCTGCTGAAATATTAGAAAGAGGAGGCGCTTCGTTGTGTATTATTATCTTCATGGTCTGATTTCATTCCATACGGGAAACAGCATTGTCGTGGAGTGCGGCGGGGTTGGCTACGATGTCCTCGTTGCTCACCCTGACGAATTTCCTGTCGGAGAGACATTGTTTGTCTATGTCTCCTATGTTTTCAATGAGAATGAACAGTATTTCGTCGGATTCAGGACCTTGGAGGAAAAACAGCTCTATCTCGCCCTCACTTCCGTCAAAGGTATCGGTCCTAAGACTGCGCTCAATGCACTCGGTCAGACTTCGGTCGGCCGGCTTTCCGACGCCATCAACAAGGCGGATGAAGTTTTTCTGATGCGGCTTCCCGGCATTGGGAAGAAATCAGCTTCCCAGATTATCCTCGATCTGAAGGGGAAACTGACTCTTTTCGAAAACGAATCTTCCAAGACCCTCAACAAGAATATGGATCTCGCTCTGGAAGGATTGAAGAACTACGGCTTCAAGGAGAAGGAAATCAAAGATACTCTGTTATCCATTGATGAGAAAGACCTGTCTGCCGAAGAATATCTCAAGAAGGCACTCGCTCTTCTTTCCAAATGAACATGGCGGAAAACGAACAGAAGCAGGAAGGCCTCGTAGCCCAGGAGATGAAAGACGGCGCCGATGCCGTCGACATCTCTCTCCGCCCGAAGAAACTTTCCGACTATATCGGACAAAGCGAAATCAAGAAGGAGTTATCCATCTCGATTTTGGCTGCCAAGAAACGCCAAGAATCTCTCGATCACGTCTTGTTTTTCGGTCCGCCTGGCCTTGGTAAGACGACGTTAGCGAATGTCATCGCCAATGAACTGGATGCTGGAATAAGGCTTACCAATGGTTCTTCCTTAGTTCGGACCGGCGATCTTGCCGCCATTCTCTCTTCCCTCAATCCCGGGGATGTCCTCTTCATCGATGAAATTCACAGGATGCCGATTGTTGTCCAAGAGGTGCTTTATTCCGCCATGGAGGATTTTTCCCTTTCCATCATAGTCGGAAAAGGGGCGGATGCGAGAACACTGACGATTCCGCTTGTCCCCTTTACCTTGATTGGGGCGACGACGGATGCCGGAAATCTTTCGGCTCCGCTTCGTGACCGTTTCGGTATTATTCTCCAAATGCACTACTATACGCCGGATGAACTTTTCGAAATCGTGATGCGGACTTCCAAAGCCTTGCATTATCCAATCCATCCGGACGCCGCCTATCAACTCGCCTTAAGAGGCAGAGGGACGCCGAGAATCGTCAACCGGCTCTTCCGGCGTGTCCGCGACTATGCCACCTACGAAGGAAAGGAAGTCATCGACCGCTATTCCTGCGACAATGCGATGCGCTTTCTCAAAATCGATGATCTCGGTCTCGATGAGACGGATAGAAAGTTGCTCGAATGTTTGATTCTCCGCTATGGTGGGAAGCCAGCTGGTCTTGCTGCCATCGCCTCTGCCATCGGCGAATCTGTTGACAATGTGGCCGATGTCTATGAGCCGTATCTTGTCCAGATTGGGCTCATCAACCGCACGCCGAAAGGACGTGTCGCGACAAAAAAAGCATACGAACACCTCTCCATCACACCTCCGGAGGGCATTCTTTGATTTTTCTTCCAGATTCTGAGCCGGAAAGTACGCCTCGATATGCTTCTTTTCTTGAATTGAGACCTGTTTTTTTGTAAACTAATATTTGTCTATCTGTGTGCTTTTATAGACGTAATTTTTCAGGAGGATTGACACATGCGTCGCTTCTTAGCTTATATCGTCATGATGCTTACCGTTGTCTGTGCACTCATCTTCAATACCCAGGCTGTCCTGGATCAGAAGACAGATGCCATGGAGTATGGTTCCGGTACCGAAATGTACTACTCTCTGACCAGAAGAGAATACGGAAACTATTCCGATGATGCCAAACTTGAGGAAAAGAACCTCAAGGATCTTCAGGATATCGACATTGAAACGGAAATCATGTCCCGTCTCGATCTCGCCGGTGTCCGCAACGCCAATGTCCGCGTGGTCAAAGGCGATGAGGAAACGCAAAAAGGCTATCAACTCCGCGTTTCTCTTTCTCCTCTCAATGAAAGCGAACTCGGTCGTGTCAAACAGGTTCTCGGTGTGACTGGCTCTCTTTCCATGGCCACAATCGGCGATGATACTATCATGTATGCTTCGGCAAGCCAGCTCTTCGATACTTCCTCTTCCGATTTTGCGAAGATTGTCTATAACGGTACGACGCCTTATCCGAGCATCAAGGTCAAGAAGGAAGACTATGATACGCTCAAGACCAAGGCGAAGGAAGCTGCGGATGCTCATAAGAATGATTCCAAAAAGGATGAGGCGAATCGTTATTATGCTGATGATGATTCCGAGGAAGAAGACACTTCCAACGATACCATTGTTTACCTTTGGTCCAACAAAACCAAGGATGACACATATAACAAAGCCTTTGGAACTGACGACACCATTGTTCAGGATGAAGTCAAGGCAAAAGTCATCGCCAAAATTGATTTGAACAATTATGATTCTGATACCAATCGTATCTCCATCACCAGCAACCTCGACGGCGAAGAGTTCGACATTTCTTCCGCCCGTGCCTTTGTCAATATGCTTAATGCCGAAGATTATGGATTCGACATTGAATTCCTCTATCAGAATATGATTCCTGCGACCTTCGGTTCCAATAATTTCGGATCTACGGTCACTTATATCGTCAGCGGCATCGTTCTTCTCGCTGTCATCGTCCTCCTCATCGTGTTCTATGGCTATGCCGGGGTCACGGCTTCCCTTACCCTTCTTTGCTCCGTTCTACTTTCTTTCTATCTCTTCTCTGTTTTGGGCTTTGAATTCTCTATTGCCGCTTTGGTCGGTCTTGCCGTCATCGTCTGTCAGTCCCTTCTCATTTCCCTTAACTACTTCGAACGTGTCAAACGCGAAATCGGTAAGAAGAACGATCTTGAGAAAGCCAATAAGGAAGGCTATCATAAATCCTTCTTCGGGGCTCTCGATAGCTCCATCGTTCTCTTAATCGCCTCCCTGTTCTCCTTCCTTGTCGCCGTCGGTTCCTATAAAACCTTCTTCGGTGTCATCATGGTCGGTTCCATCTTCACCTTCGTCATCACCAATTACATCAACAAATGGATGATGTATTGGCTTTGCAAGGATATCCACGATACCGGAAAGGCTTCTCTCTTCGGTCATCGTCTGAAGAAGGAAAGAAAGCAGATTACCTTCGCTTCCAAGGAGAAGAAGCACTTCACCAGAAAACTTCTCGGTATTGTTCCTCTCGCCGTTGCTGTCTGCCTCGGTATTGCCCTTCCGGCTTCCTATGCCCTTTCCAAGGACAATTCATTCTTCCGCAATACCAATGATTTCGCAGATGGCTACACCCTCAACATTATGTTCCAGGGAGATTCCCAGTCCTATGAAAAACTTTCCACCAAGGAAATCTATTTGAATTATCTCTCTAGAATCGGTCAACTTTCTGAGGATGAAAAGTTCACGGTCACTTCCGATGCCCTCGCTGAAGGAGAAGTCGGTTTCCGTTATGAACCCGATTCCGCCTTTGTCAACATCGTCGAAAAGAAAGACGAGGAAGGCAATAAGTACTACAACCAGTACTTCACCGTCAATGTCGATCGTGACCTCAATAAGGTTGTTACTTCCAATAATTCGGATATTGTCACAATCATCAACCGTACGATGTCTGCCGGCACCGTCGAAAATGTCGAAGGTGTCATCGGTGATATTTCCTTCGATGGATTTGGTCACTACATCAACGATTCTCTCACTGTCGGCTGCTATGTCACGGCTCCGACCAATGTCAGTCACAACTACCTCTCCATGATTCTTCTCGTCGCTCTCCTCTCCTGCTTCACGATTCTCTACATCTACTTCCGTTATGGTTTCAATCTCAGTATGTCTCTCGCCGTTCTTTCCGGCGGTACCGTGCTCTCTGGACTCGGAATCCTGCTCTTATCCGCCTGCCGTATTCCATTCACTTCCTTCACCGGCTTCGGCCTTCTTGCTGTCGTTCTTGTTTTCGATATGTTGTCTGTCATCGTCCTGTCCGGCAACAATGAAACACTTAAGGAACGCGGCATCAAGAAGTCCGCTACTCTGGAAGAAAGAGAAGAAATTGCCAACCAGGTTGCCAATCAGAGTCTTGTCGTGACTGTACCGTGCTTCGGCCTTCTTGCCCTGGTCGGTATCTGCGTCGCCTTCATCAACTCTTCCCTCTTAGGACTTTCCATTTCCATGATTGCCATTGCTATCTTGGCCTTACTTATGATGTATTTCTTCACGGTTCCTCTCTATTACTTCTTTGCTACGCATCTCTCCACGAAGAAGCTTTCTGCTTCCTTCGATAAATGGCGTGAAAAGCACGGCAAGAAGAAAGAAGAAGTCAAAGCTCAGAATGGTATTGTCTATGTTGACCAGGATGGACCGCATGAGACGATTATCCCTGGCGTCAACGAATTCCATCATTAATCATGTCCTTCTTAAGTCAGTTGCTTGAACATTATCATCTGACGGTAAAAGACCTTGGTGTGCGTAATGCCCCAGGGTCTTTTACTAATCTTGTGACTCCTTTTGAAAATGTGAGCTTTCTGTCGCTCGTGAAACGATTGAGACACGCTGTTGCCGTCCATGAGAAGACGGTCATCTACGGGGATTATGATGTCGATGGCATCACAGCCACAACCATCATGAAGCGTGTTCTAGATGAGAAGGGACTCAATCCTGGCTACTTCATTCCTTCCCGCTATCGGGAGGGATATGGCCTCAACAGTGACCGCGTGCGCGAGTTCCATGAGAAAGGCTATCATCTCATTCTCACCGTCGATAACGGAATCTCCGCCGTGGAAAGTATCTCTCTTGCGAAGAGCTTCGGCATGGATGTCCTAGTCATCGATCATCACGATGTGCCTGATGCCCTCCCACCATATGATGCAGTCTTTCATCAAACGCTATCTTCCTTTCTTTCCTACAATTGCTCTGCAGCTTCCCTCGCGCTATTTATCGCTGCCGCACTTCGGGATAACCGGTTCGACGACTATGATGCGACCTTAGCGGGGCTTGCCGTATTTTCCGATGTCATGCCACTGGACGGGAACAATCTTGAACTTGCCAAAATCATGTTGGCGAATTTGAAGAGATATCAGTATCCTAATCTTATGAAGCTTCTCTCCGGCGATGTTTCATATCATGGAATCGGCTTCTCCGTGAATCCTCTTCTCAATGCACCTGGCCGCATCGCCAAGGATGTCCTTTCGACCAATCATGTTGTTCTCTTCCTTTTGGAAAACAGAGAAAGTGAGCGCATGAATCGGCTTTTTGAGGAAATCGTGAAGACCAATGAACTCAGAAAGAAGGTCATTGCGGAACAGAAACTGATGTTTCCATTTATCAGCGCTCACACCCAGACCTACCAGATGAATTCATATTCAGGGCTTTCCGGTTCGGTGGCCAATCGCCTGATGCTTTCCAAACATCTTCCGACAGCCGTTTTTGCTTCGATGGAAAAGGATGACAACTATCTCGTCGGTTCAATCCGTGTGCCTGATGGCTACGACGCGATTTCATTCATCCGTAAGGTGCCTTCCCTTTTCGTCGCTTCTGGCGGTCATCCGAGAGCCTGTGGTATCACAATCAGGAAAACGGATTATATCCGCTTTGCAACGGAGTTTGCCTCGTTCTTTGCCTTAGCGCATCCGGAGGCGGAGACGACGGAATCCTCGATTCCGATTGTGCTCTCTGATCTCAACGAAGAGAACTTCCGCATCTATGAATCGTTCGAACCATTCGGTGAGGGATTCGAGAGTCCGAAATTTACGCTGACCGTGGAGAAGAACGATCTTGTTCTTTCCAAGAACGGGAAAGCCGTGTTTTCCAAAGTTACCCCAACGGGTGGAAGGCTCTGCTGCTTTCAGTCGGTTCTTGCCATCAAAGACAGCATCGCTTCTTACTTCGAATTCACGGGTACGTTAAGAAAAAACGAATTTAACGGAAAGGTCTATTATGAATTATTGGCCGAGAAAGTGTCGTTTGGGCCGGATTCCGATGTCATTGTTCAGTGATTTTGTCCCTATATCTTCATGTGTCTCCAAGGATGATCTAACGATGGTTTCTTTTGTTTC
>CAKVBX010000051.1 GCA_934725685.1 uncultured Bacilli bacterium | reverse complement strand
GCCGATTCGCTTCTTCTGGTCATGGAAAAGCTCGATGCGTTCGGCTGTCGTCTGTATGATGATTCCGTCACAGAGGCTTCTGCTTCCGACGCATGCCTTTGCGGCTTCGATGAGCTTTCTTGCCTTGTCCAGGCTGATGCGGAGAAATCTCACATCCTTCAGGCTCTTCCTTAGATCCTCCGGCTGCATGTCCTTTATGGACTCGGCGGTAGGATTTCTTTTGAGGAATTCGAGTTCGAAAAAGCCCAACGTGTTGTGCTTTTTCGACAGAAACTCCGGAAACGCGATGTGAAGAAGCCCTTTGAGCCTGTTTACGTCCTGGTTGATCCTTTTGTTGATCTTGTTTCTTTCACGGGAAAGCTCCCTCAGCTGCCTTGTGTGGTATGATACTACTGCATATGGACGAATGTCCTGGTTCCCTGCCAAGAACTTACAGATGCCTAAAGCATCCGTCCTGTCCGTCTTCGCATGGTGGATATGGATGGAGAGCTCGAACATACTGGTCAGGACAGGATTGATGAGGATGACGGAAACCCCGTAGAACTTTGCAAGGTATTCCGCCAGTCCGACGGAATAGACTCCCGTCGATTCGAGTCCTATGCGCACCTTATCATCAGGGAACAGCTTCTTGGTCTTTTCAATCTCGCCGAGAAGCTTTTTGTATCCCGATTCCCTATTCGGAATCGTGAAGGACGAGAGTGGCCTTGAAAGGTTCCGCTCCGTTGCGACACGCTTTCCATGTACTCTAGTGAACATTCGGTATATCCTCTCGCGTATGGATATCCTTAACCAACTGATCGCCATTAAAGAAAGGCTGCAACCATGAACTCCTTGTTCCGGTAAGCCGAGGCTTCCGTAGGAAATGAATAATGGTCTGCAGCGTCTGCTTTGACAATAGGACTTGCAAGTCCTATTGTCAACACTCCCCACGGATATAGGAGGTAATGTGCTATAGGGGAGCTACAAATATATAGTACTATGAAAACAAAGGATGATCAGCACAAATGGTATCTTCCTCAGACATACAAAACAATACCAAACCAATCTTCTTTGCGTTACAATAGTTTAACAAAAGAGAGGATATTCCCGTGTCTACAAAAGAACTCCTGAAGAAAGCCGAAGATGCCAGCCTCATTTATGATGATCTGAAGACTCGTTTTCAGTTGGAAGATCATGATATCACCTTCTATGCCGATGAAAGCAAATATGTAACGCTGAAAGCCAATATCAGAAAGCCCAATCCGTTTCCTTTCCCGTTGGATGCGGTCATCCGGAGCAAAAGGAAACCAGCGGTGGAACAGCTCTTTGAAAAAGAGAATATCGTCCAAACAGCTGCCATTGCGGCGACTTTGACCGCAATCCAGTCCCTCGGATTGGAAATCGGGGCCCTGAGAGGGGATAAGACGGAAGGAGCGGAGATCCACACGGATCTCGCCTATTCCGGCTTCCAGGCTGTCCGCCTCTATTTCTGCGATTATCAGGAGAAAGCATTCACAAAAAGCAGAAATCAATCCGCCGTCAATGTCGACAATGCCTTTAACGGATCGTTTTTCAAGTATACGGCGAAGGATGACCGTCAGGTCTCCTTCCACGTCTATTATCAGTCTCAGGTGGAGAAGCTTTCCAAAGCCCTGAAGATGAAGAAATCCTATGATAAATATACCCTGTTCTCTCTTCCCTTCGATAAAAAGGAGCTTGCCAAAAAGTGCAGACAGTATACCGCGGAGGAGCTTCAGGAACTCGCCTTTGACTGTGGAGCCTGCGGATGCAAAATCCAGACCAGGGAGGAATGGGAAGGCTCCGAAGTCGGAAAAGCGGTCATGACGATGCCGCTTGTCAGGATCGAATCCGAAGGAAGTGGCGAAGCCTTCTCTTTGGATTCCAATACGGAAAGAGGACCTTTGACCGGAATCAAGGTTTTGGATCTGACCCATATCATCGCCGGACCCTGCTGTTCAAGACTCCTTGCCGAACTGGGCGCGGATGTCCTGATGGTCCGAAGAAAGGATTACTGCCATCAGGAACAGGCCATGCTGGAACTTGACGGCTGGGGCGGAAAAAATTCTATACAGCTCGATTTCAATAAGGAAGAGGAACTTCAGAGAGCCAAGGAGCTCATCAGGAAAGCGGATGTCATCACATTATCCTATCAGCAAGGCTGTTTCGACCACTTCGGTCTCAGCTATGAGGAAATCCGCCGGCTGAATCCGAATGTCATCTTCTCCGAGCTCGTCTGCTTCTCGGATAGTGTTTGGTATACACGCCCCGGCTGGGCACCTTTAGCGGAGGACATCACCGGTCTTTCCATCCGGAACGGAAGTAAGGAGAATCCGGTCAACTTAAATGGAGTACCTTTGGACTATTTCCCTGGGATGTTGCTCGCTTTAGGCACGCTCAAGGCCATCAAGAACAGGTTGACGGATCACGGAATCTATCATGTCATGACCTCGTTGACAAGAGGTGCTCAGTATCTCCATGAGGTAAGTGACCTCGTCAAAGAGAAAAAAACCGCGGATAGCAGCATCAGGGAAGAGAAACCGATGGACGATATCTGGAAGGATTCCTATGTCTATCTTGAGGATACGAGCATCGGGAATGTCGGTTTTCCTGTCCCGGGAAGTATCAATACCTACTATGGCTTTAAAAAGGAAAATCTTAATTTCCATTCCGGGCAGTCCGATTTCAGAAAGTAACTTTTTCTATCGAACGCTTGTAACCTATTCCGCCGAATCTGATTTTTGCTGATGAGAAGCGAAAGTCATCGGTATTTATTCTCTCTGTGTTTCCATTTCAATCCTGGCTTACGCCGAAACTTTGAAAATATCGGTTCAGTTGACGGGATTGCTTCTCGGATATAAAATGCGTGCAAGAAAGGATAAACCGAAGCGAAGGGGATTGAAAGCAAACCCGAAGTCTAAGGAAGCGTGCCACTTGAATAATCCGAAAACGATTCTGCTTGAATTTGATTCTTTTACAGTGTGAATTGTGTGATGCTTTTAGAATGCTTGAATTTGTTTTCCAATATGATTTTTTCTACCAAGTCTTCTAGTCTATCCTAAGATGTCATTCGTTGTTCTTCAGTTTTGCAATTCCTTTTTTTCTCATCGATGCAGCGAAGAAGAGGAAGGAGAAAACAAGAAGAAGCAGGAACAGGAGACCTGTTCCAATCAAGATCGAATCCGCTTCGAATATGATGATGTCGATCAGGTGTATCGCTTTTTTCAGACCGCTTGTCTGAAAAAAGAAATGGTTGATCGCGGAATTTGTGGAGTAACTGAAAAGGAATGTCCAGAACGATGTGAAGAGGGAGAAGAAGAGGATATGGAAGAATAGCGTCAGATAGATTCGCCCTTTTTCAATCCACATGCCTTATACATGATATAGACCCAAACCTTTCTTTCGACTTCCGCCTTGCAGAGAAAGTGAAGTTTATCCAGGGAGAGAATCTTTTTGACGAATCCTTCCTCACAGAGAACGAGTCCGGTACCATATTTGGAATAGACTTTTTCAAAGTCGTTGATGGAGATACCGGAGGAGACTTTGACTGAGGTTTTGGTAAAATAGCCGTTATCATATATAAGGGATATTTGTAGATTTCGGCAAACGCTCCTTTCAAAGAGAGGCTGTCAATCTGTTTTCTATAGTTTTCGCAGATGGGTAAAATCGTGCCTTGGAAGACACTTCCGTCATCTTTTGTGCAGCTATAGTCGACAAAGAAGGAATCCTCCTGTTTCCTATCCACAAGTTCGGAGACATAATCGACATTGCCCAGAGAGGCGAGAGAAAAGATGCAGGAAAACATGGAACAAATCAAAGCGAGGAAGAGGGGGATAAAGACGATGCGGGTCCAGTTGCGGTTGAGGATACGGAAGAATGTCTTTGTGAGGGAACAAAACCGATAGGAACTCCGCTTTCTTGGGATTCCGGTCGGTTCCTTCTTTTCTTCCGTACTCCGGAAAAGGTCCTTTCTGGACCGGATTACACGTCTTCCCTCATTTTCCATCTTTTCATTCAGCGATGAGATTTCCTCATTGCTCATCTCATCGAGGTTCGACAGATAGAGCGAGTCTTTTTCCTGATAACTCTCATCATAGCTCAGATTGGAAATGAGCTTTCCCTCATTCAGGGAGAAAATCCAATCCGCATAGGAGGTCGCCTCATTGAGATTGTGGGAGACGATGACAAGAAGGGTATCTTTCGCGACCTCCTTCATGATGGAAAAAATCTGTCATGAGGAACGGTAATCGAGGTTTCCGGTCGGCTCATCGAGGAAGATGACCTTCGGATGCTTACAAAGCGCTCTGGCCAGAGCGACGCGCTGCTTTTCCCCACCGGAAAGATTTTTCACGCTTCTCTTCTGGTATTCGGAAAGCAGGACTTTCTTAAGAAGTTCATCGATTTCCTCCTTATGATAGGAAGCCTTTTCCTTATAGGCCAAGGCAATATTCTTTTCGACGGTGAGCTCCTCCAAAAGGGCATAGTCCTGGAAGACGAAACCCATATCATAAAGATGGTAGGCGTCCATTTCCTTGTCGGAATAGGAGGTGAGTTCCCTTCCCTCGAAGAAGACCCTTCCCGAAGTTGACTTCAGAAAACCGGCCATCAGATTTAAAAGGATGGATTTTCCGCTTCCGGACTTCCCTACGATGAAAACGATCCCTTTCTCCCCTAACGTAAAAGATACATTGCCTAGCGCGACGACGTTCTTACGTCTTGTATAAAAAGCTTTGAAACATGTTCCGAACGAATCATATCCTGGTCTATTATAAGCGCTTCAATTCAGTTACTGAAGACGTTTTCTCAATTTTTCACGAATTCAGAGAACTATGCCGAAAACACATAAGCGAGGTGTGCTTATCTGAGGGCAAAACACGTCAGCTCTTAGGGAAAATACTGGATCCTTTATTTGAGCGGCATGACCACCCGGCGGAAGAAATCGACGGCTTTCTCTTTTCCGAGCACCTTTTCCAACGTGGCGCTGGATGGATTACCTTCGTGGATCATCCGCTCGGAAAAAACGGAAAGTCTCACGAGGTTATTCGGATCCTTATCCGCGCTTTCACTCTCATCATGGTAAAGGGTCAGGGCATCCACGACCATATCCATCAGAGCTCCTTCTTCCTTCTTTGTTCCGCATTTGATGAGAGAACCTTCCATCCGTTCCTTCACATACCAGGCATCCTTCTCCCCGTAGTCTTTTACGGACCGATATTTTTCCTTCAGCCTGGATAATTCCGGAAAACTTTTCTCTGTCGTATTATAGAATTCGACATAGGCGATCCGCTTCTTTCCCATGCTCATCGTATCGATAAGAAGGAAGGGTACGTTTTTTCCTTCGCTCGGTGTGAAGGAGAGGGTATTGAGCTTCATCATTCCCATCATGGACGTATTCATGACCATGATGCTTCCGAAACTGGAAATATCATAGCGGTTCACCTTCATTTTCATCATGCCGAGGTGCTTTGGGTACTTTAAAATGGCATAATTCCCGAGATTCTTCCTCTCAGCATTCGGAAAAAGCTTCTCGACTTCCGATTTCAGTTCCTCAAATTTCATAATCCGTCTCCTTTTCTGTCGGTAGATATTATCGCACAAACAGAAGGAAAAAGCAGGATTCCTACAATCACTATCCTATTGTTTTTTGATGCAAAGCCTCGAGAACTTCGGAAATCTCTCCATCGATGCAGATTGACTGCTTTTCAATCTCAGACGGGCAATCCGCTTCCCCATTGTTGAGGGTGGCATAGATAGCTTTTTTGTTGCAAGCTGTCATTTTCCAAAACGGATATTTGATGATGCCCGGTGTGTTATATCCGACCCCGAGTTCCAGAAAGAGAACTTTCTGCTTCTCATGGACATGGAGAAATTCGGTGTAACGCTTTGCTGCCTGATGCCAGCCGCCATCTTCGACAAAGGATTCATCACAGCGTAGATTCATCGTCAGCGGCTGATTGCAGTGCGGACAGCGCGGCAAAAGCGCCGTCGGGATTTCCATCCGGAGTGTCACACCTTCCGGAACGAAAAGACTGTTATCCGTTCCGATGAGATAACCCTGGGACAAAAGCATCGCCCGAACGAGTTCTTCGTTATCATATGTCTCTTGGCAACAGGGAGTGGAGCACTGGAAAAGGCCGTAATCACCCTGCGTATAGAAGAGGCGGCTTTTCTCGAATCCCGCCTTCTGGAAGCAGTGGTCCACATTGGTGGTGAGGACAAAGTAATCCTTCCCTTTGACGAGGGAGAGAAGCTTCTCATATACGGGCTTGGGTGCCCTTTGATAACGGTTGACCCAAATGCTGCGACTCCAAAAAGCCCAGAAAATCTCCTCCTTCGGGAAAGGATAGAAACCGCCCGAATACATATCGGCAAAACCATACCGCTCCCTGAAGTCGGAGAAGTACTGTTCGAACCGCTCACCGGAATAAGTGAAGCCCGCTGCGGCAGAAAGCCCAGCCCCTGCACCGATCATCACGGCATCAGTTTTCTGTAGGACGCTGGATAATCGCTCAATGGATTCCGAGTAGGTTACTATAGATCTCTTTGTCAAAATCTTTGAAAACATTGAAAACCACCTTTCTGATTGACGTATTCTCCGACCGGAGGAATTCTTCGACGGTCGTCACGGCAATCTGTGCTGCCAAGTCATTGGGAAAACGGAATTCTCCCGTGGAAATGCAGCAGAACGCCACGCTTTCAAGATGATGGCTTGCTGCCGTTTCCAGACAGGAGCGGTAACAGGATTCCAAAAGCTTCCGGTCCTTTTCCGTCACCTGTCTATAAATGATCGGTCCTACCGTATGGAGGACAAATTTTGCCGGAAGATGGTATCCTTTAGTCAGCTTGGCCTTTCCGGTCTCTTCCGGATGCCCCTGGACTTTCATGATTTCCTGGCATTCGTTTCTGAGCTCGAGTCCGGCTGCGGAATGGATAGCATTATCGATGCAACCATGGCAAGGGATGAAGCAACCGAGAAGCGCATTGTTGGCTGCATTCACGATGGCATCGGCTTTTAGCCTTGTGATGTCTCCCTGCCAGAGGCTGAGCTTCGGATCAAAAGGAGAACCAGGCAAGGACAGGACATCGATGATGCCTTTCTCCTGGGCTTCCGAAGAGAGCAGTTCGCTCTCGACGGCAAGGAAATCCGGAGATAACGGCATAGGCGGTCTTACATTCATCAGACTTCTCAGCAATTGGCGCTGAGAAGTATCTTCTTTTGAAAACATCGCCGCCTGACTTCTGTATTCCGGCATCTCCTCCAAAAGGGAGTGGATGAGAAACTGTATTTGTTCTTTCCGTGTCATAAATACCTCCATAAAATGACTTAAGTTAGATGAAACCGAATGCAACAATAGAAACTTTTTCATTGAGTTAGTAGATTGGTAGATGAACTTGCTCAAGAAATCCGACTATTTTAAAATTACCCTGATTTTCCTGACACCTCGATTGCCTTTATCGGACAGACCTCTACGCAAAGCCCACAATGCAGGCAATGATGTTGGTCGATCAACGCTGGCTTTTTTGTGATGTCGATGCATTTCTGAGGGCAGACGGCGTAGCAGCGCCTGCATCCTGTACAGCAATCTGTTATCTGATATCCGGTATTGACATCCTGCTTCGTGCCAATCACGATGTCGTCCCTCAGGATATGCTCCGGTTTGCTGATGTCGAAATATTCTCCCGTTGCTTCATAAAGGAAGAATACCTCCAGTGCAACGCGGGTGTCTCCAGGATAGATGGATTTCATATAGGGATTCTTCTCGAATATTTCGTCTAGCTTGTCATTTCCTTTGTTTTTCACTCTTCCCCTTAGGGAAATGGAAATCTTATTCTTTGTCGCGGATAGGGCGATATAACCCTGCTCTAGGAGCTGAGCATAAAAGTCTTTTCCTTTCGCCGTCAGAAAATACACACCCTTATCATCCCAAAGCATCATATCGATGACCCTGGTCTGAGGATGTCCATCCTTTCCGATGGTAGCTACTGTAGTGGAATGGATTTCTTCCACTAAAATTCTAAGATAATCTTTGCCTGTCATGTTTATGCCCCTCGAAAGATTTCCTCGCCATAGAATGGAGCACTATCCGTAAAAGTAAGATGATATTTCATGTTTTGAATTTCCGACCGCATCAGGTGCCTTTTCTATGCTTTTTGATTGTAACAATAAATTCCTTTTTTGGAAAGTACGCACTAAATTGTGGTGTAGTTACCTCAGGGTAACCAAAGATTTTAACGTACAAAAATTGATCTTCCTGATAAAATTTTCATACCTCTATTTGAAGCTTAGTGTAAAGTTAACATGTACTATCCAATTGGAAACTATTAAGAAGGCGCTTATGACAGAAGAAGGGGAAAAATACTCCCAGCTTGTCCCGTAGAGACGACGCTTACGCTCCTCAGCGATAAATGGAAGGTCTTGATTCTTCGGGATTTATTGGTCGGAACCAAGCGGTTCGGTGAACTGAAGAAATCAATCGGAAATGTCAGCCAAAAGGTTCTAACTGCCCAGCTCCGCCAGATGGCGGAGAGCGGGCTTGTGAAACGAACCGTTTTCCCTGAGGTTCCTCCGCATGTGGAATATACGCTGACGGAACTCGGTTACAGTCTCAAACCGATATTGGATGCCATGTCGGCATGGGGAGAAAACTATAAGGCAAGGCAATAAAGTTCAGAACGGTTTGAATATGAACTGACGTTTTTTCTTTTTCATTGCAATATCAGTGCAAGGCGATGCCATTGCCCCTTTTGACAATTTCAGACAAAGGGTGACAAATGCCAGCTTATGATTTATGATAAAGATGACTGAAAACGTGGAGGACTGGTGATGGATTCTACCAACTATCAAGAATACGATGTTGCGATTCCTGTTGTCTTCGGGGCAAAGAAGGATGTTGCCTCCCTTATGAAATACCGGAAATTGGAAGAGGAGTTCGTTTTTTCGGATGAACGCGGGCTTGCCATTCTTTATATGAAGACGATGATAGCGGCTCAGCTCTTTGACAATAATCTTTGCCGCATCTTTTCCGTCTTTTCCATCCGTAATCTTTAATATCAAGTGAGACAAGTATTATGAGTGGGGGAGGTAGGGGAAGGAATGCATTCCTTCCCCTACCT
>CAKVBX010000050.1 GCA_934725685.1 uncultured Bacilli bacterium | reverse complement strand
TTTCTGTTCAGACTGCAGTCTGAACAGAAAACCCTCCACTCCATGAAAGTGTTGCACTTGCTATGTCAACTCATAGTAATACACAATGTATTACTTTTTTTGATTTTAGGAAGGATTCTGTCTTACAATAGTAGGCATGAAAAACACGCTTCTCGATTATCTGTACTACCTCAATCCCAAAAGTGACGCAAGAACCGAGGAACGCTTTTATTTTAACTCTCACATTTCTCTTTTCTCTCCTGCCACAAGACAGTTCCGGCGCGACGACGATTTCTTTACGCTCCTAAAGGGTGTCATCATCGCCAAAAGCCTGGAGAACAGAAAGAAAATCAATAGTTACCTCCTAACCCATAAGGATTCCATAAACAGGGGAGATTATGAGAGATTCCTTCGGGAGCTTCCCCAAGTAAGGAACTGCCATAATCCCGTTGTCATTCCGACCTATTCCGCTTCCATCAACCATCGTTATCTCTATCATCCGCAATCTCTTCTCTCTTTCCCATACGACGTCGTTTTGAAGGATGATTCCGCTTCGCTGATCAATCCGTTTGAAGTCTATGGCGTACAACTGTTTCCGGCATTCACCTCGCTTCTTCCTCTTCCGGTTCATGACATGGAAAGTAAAGCCTTCTATCACGAAACGATGGAAAGCATTTATGTCATCAATGATCTCGGAGGCCTCGAGTGTGTCATTCCGCTCTTCGATGAAAAAATGAAAAACAAAGACAAGACCGATCTTGTCAATAAGCTTTCTCTCTTAGTAAAGAACTACTATGAGAATGATAAGACAGCCTTTATGGATCATCTGAAAAACCAAAAACTGGTTTCCGGGGATCTCTTTGACCGGCTCAGTGCCTTCGAAGAGAAGCGGAAACGAAAGATAGAAAGGATACGTTACCGATGAAATTCAATATCATCACCTTGGGATGCAAAGTCAACTCCTACGAATCACAGTCACTGAAAGAACGTCTCATCAAGGACGGCAATCAGCCCGCCAAAAAGGGAGAAGAAGCGGATGTCTTCTTCATCAACACCTGTGCCGTCACCAGCGAAGCAGAGAAAAAGGATCTTCAGAAAGTCCGCTCTGTCGCCAGAGCCAATCCGGGCAAACCGATTTACATCATGGGATGTTCCTCCCAGATTCATAAGGAAAAGTATCTCGATATTCCTGAAGTGAGGATGGTAATCGGAAACTCCAAAAAAGGGTCCATCGAATGCATAGAATCCGAAAACAAGGACCAGGTCGACCTCGACAGTCGTCATTTTGTCTACGAGGATACCCCGACTGAGGAAGGGGAGCGCAATGTCCGGGGTTACATCAAAGTCCAGGACGGCTGCGACAACTTCTGTTCCTATTGTGTCGTTCCTTTCACAAGAGGCAACTCAAGAAAAAGAAAAAAAGACTCTATCCTCAAAGAAGCAAAGGATCTCCTCAATCATGGTGTCAAGGAACTCATCATCGGTGGCATCGATACAGGTTCCTATTCTGACCCTGAGAATCCCGACTACCGTCTGACACAGCTTCTTTCCGATATGCTTGCCTTATCGGACAAGCCCTATCGTATCCGTGTCTCCTCTGTCGAGGCGAGCCAGATTGATGATGCCTATATCGCCCTGTTCCGAAATCATAGGGATATCCTCTGCCCACATTTCCACCTCCCTCTTCAGTCCGGGAGTCAGAAAATCCTGACGAAGATGAACCGGAAATATTCTCTCGATTCCTTCTATCAGCTGACCGAGAAAATCAAAAAGGAAATTCCGGGTGTTGCCCTGTCCTGTGATGTCATCACAGGATTCCCGACAGAAACAGAAGAGGATTTCATGGATACCTATCACTTCATCGAAAAGGTCGGCTTCATGAGAATTCACGCCTTCCCCTATAGTGAAAGGCCGTTTACAATGGCTGCCAAACTGAACGGAAGCGTTCCGGTGCGTGTCAGAATGGACCGCGTCAAAAAGCTGATGGAACTCTCCGAGAAAAACGAAAATGCGTTCCGTGACTCTTTAAAGGGAAAGACAGTCATGGTACTTGTAGAAAGCAGAAACAAATCCGGAAAATACGAAGGCTATTCGGAGAATTATCTCCGTTTCGCCTTAGACAGTGAAACCGATATCCGGGAAGATTTCGTCCCGGTTGCCATAGCCTGAATTTCTCAGACGATTTCGCATAGGTTTCTAGAAAACAATTGATTTCTACCTCCTCAATTACTATAATCATATAGCGTTTTGGGGCTGTAGCTCAATTGGGAGAGCGCCTGCTTTGCAAGCAGGAGGTCGCGAGTTCGATCCTCGTCAGCTCCACCAAAACGATTTCTAAGCGAACCGGTATATGTCAACTGCAATGGCTATATGGGTATCGTTCTAAAATGGCGTCCTTGACGGGACGTCTTTTTTCACGTTTTTCGTTTCTTAACCCAAATGATCATTCGGTATCATGAAATTCCACAGGTCTAATAACACAGCAAAGACACGACACAAGGTGTATTTTCTCAATTGCCGGAGATAACATGACTTCCGTAGCGGATTGAATTATCTTATTACACGTTTGAATTTGTTGTTCTTGTTTCTAATGGTGGATTCTGTACATTCGAGAAGTCCGGCATCCATGAGAGGCTTGATAATATTGTTCATCAAAGAATTTTTGCTTTTATAATCCGTACACAATATAAGTTCTGAAGAACTTCTCGGCTCATTGGTACAGGCTTCCAATATTCGTTCTGCAAATCCTCGTTCTTTCTTGGTCATGGAAGAAAAGAGTTGTTTTTCCGATCTATTTGATTGCAAATCGTATAATGTAATCAAGACGGACGAAGGAAGCACATATAGTCTTGGCTTTTTGCTTGGCACAGCCTCCCTATATTCAGAAACGATTTTTCTAAAACCTGAACCGTTTCTTTGCATCTTGTTCACCAAAGCCAAGATATCGCAAATTACATTGTTTCTTCTTCTTGACGGGATCATTGCAAGATCTATATCAGGCCCAATGTTTCCAGGAAGAAAAGAACCCGGTGAACATATTTCTATTCTATCCTGATAAACATCCACGTCAATTTGGCCTCCATCGATAAGATAATCACGATGGGCAATGGCATTCCATAGTGCCTCTTCCAAAGCGCGTTTTGGATAAGAAGGAAGACGTTTATGACCACCATCCACTTTCAATAACCCGTTTTTTGTATTGCGTTGAATAAAATCCATCATGAAATCATACAGATTTAGTATATTTCCGTAGAATTCCTTATCATCAATGGCAAAATCATCCCCTTTATCCATGCCAGGCCACATTCTGCAGTGGCAATTTGCATTTTTATTTAAACAATTGTCGGTAAATAGTTCACCGCCTCTGGTAAGAAATCCTTCCGGAGTAACAGCTCCCACAGAAATCAAAATGCTTTTTGTCAATCCGCCTTCTTCAGGAAATTCATCTTCATAATAACTGGAGAGCATGGAAAAATCTTTTGGGATATATTTTCTCTCTGTTGGTTCAGAGTCAAACGAAAAACTCCTTTGTTCGTAAAACATCCATTTTATTTCTTCGATAGAAGCAGGAACCGTCAGTCCATCCTTTCTTGTGTAAATCGTTTCAGAGCAGTCTCCATTGCGAATGAATAGAATCTGATGTCCTTTCCCGATATGAATAATTAGCAGATAACGTTCAACACTTTCCAATTGTTTTGTTTCAAAGCGAATAGGAACGAGACCCGGTTTTACCATCCTATCAATAATGCGATGAACAAAGTTTTTTGTTTCATCTACTTCTTCATAGGGAATGCCGACGACATTGCCACTATTATCGACACCAACGATAATAAGACCACCATTTTTGCAACCGAATGCGGCAACCGACTTCGCCCAAGAAAGTGGGTCTTTCCTATCTAAATGCAATTTGAAATCAACCTCAGTCGATTCAAATTCAGCCGCCGGAATAATTTCATTGATTTTCATAATGATAGTATAGTCAAATTTTAGAATCTTCGCAACAGTTTTGCGAAGATATTGCGAAGATATTGCGAAGATAAAAAATGACCTGTGATACTCATCAAAAAAGATATGATTGTTCGACTCTTACAAGCTCCACCAAAATCGATTCCTTGGCATCCTGAGCAATCAGGATGTTTTTTCTTATTATTTTCAGGCTAAAAACAATGCCTTAACGTATACGTCAGTTCAAGACACCTGGATTGCAGTGACAAGACGGAAGTGCGGACTCCATCCCAAAAGAAAAAAACGAGGTCCCTTAAGACTCACACAGTCATCGCACCAACAGGTTTGAAACATTATGCTCCGGACGGTGATCTGGTTGAGGCGGCGTTGTTGATTCGATGTATTCGGACTCCAGGCACATCGTAACGTTCAGGAGAATGTCGTGGATATTAAGCAGTGCCCTGACGAGTCTTCCCCAAGGCTAGATATCCGTTTCATTCAACGACAGCTCCATTGTTCCAAGGAGGTAGCTTTCCTTCTTCAGCACAGAAAGAGATGCGATACCGAGAAGAGCTAGGGGACATGAGAAAAAGCTTAGGCAGGGCAAATAAATAGATTCGTTTGAAGAATACATGCGCACAATAGGAAAGCGCCACGACAAAATATCCAGAATAGAATTCGGAATTCTAAGACTGGCGAGGATGAAAGACACAAGACATCAGAAGACAGAATCCATTCTCCTGAGGGCACTGACTGAATCAGTGCGCTTACCTTCGTGGGAGAATCCGCCAACGATCCAAGACCTCTCTGCTTATCCTAGACCATTCCCATACAACCATTCCAAAGGTAGCAAACCATAGGAATTTAAAATCACCGACTAGGAAACTCCTCCCTAAATCCCTATGCAGTCTGATGACCGAAGTCGACCGCCAGGGCACAAAATCGAAAATTGTGGCCCATGAGAAAACTAAGAGAGCCGCAAAAAAACTTATGGTGTATTGCAATAGCGGACACGAAGCCGTAAAGGGATATCCCGTAAGAGATGGAAATGAAACCATCATTGCATTCATCATGGACTAGGATTGCTTCCGTACATAACATAATTTGATGTAGAAGGCAGAAGTAAATTCTTGATACGGAACCAAATTAAACAGAAAAGCATGTTACTTCGGAGGCTTTCGGGAGAAGATGCCGATATTCGTAACAATCCATTCTTTGGTCATCCCAAATTATCTGAGTGATCCAAGAATTATCCCTGACTAAGTTTACTACATGACAGAATACGTCAATGATCAGTTTGACCACTTTCTTGTTCTTCGAAATACCCGACCTCTTCCATCTTATCAAGTTGCTTTTTTAGCATTCTCGTCCTTGTGCCCACAAGTTTCTCTAAATCGTCAGATGCCTTATTGATGGACGCCTGTGTTTTTGATAACGTTTCCGCAAAAGCGTCGAACTGCTTCTTCACATGGAAGAGAAGTTCTGTGATTTCAGCACTCTTCTTCTCGATGGAGACACTGCGGAAACCCATCTGGAGCGCGTTCAAGAGTGCTTGGAAGGTAGAAGGAGAGACCATGACGACCTGATACTCTCTTTGAATTTCTTCTACGAGTCCAAGGTCAGCAATTTCCCCGTAAAGAGATTCAGTCGGAAGGAACATAATTCCGAAATCCGTCGTCTTGGGAACTTCGATATACTTGTCGTGAATCTCCTTGGCAAAAGCTTTCACCTTGTTTCTCAAGCTCTTTTTCGCCTGAGTCAACTGATCTTTCCTTCCTTCTTCCGCCGCTTCTTTGATAGTCCGATAATCCTCTAATGGGAACTTGCTGTCCACAGGAAGCAGGACGGCCCCATTCTCTTTTCCAGGCAGCCTGATTGCGTATTCGACGGAATCCCTACTCCCTTCTTTGATAACGGCATTGGTCACATACTGGTCCGGTGTGAGAACATCACTGATGAGGTTCCCTAATACGACTTCTCCTACGATGCCCCGCATTTTGACATTGGTGAGTGCGTTGCGAAGGGATCCGACTTCCTTGCTCATGCTCTTGATTTCCCCGACAGCCTCCGTAACACGGTTTAGTTCTCCTAGCAATGTGTCAAAACTCTGTTTCAGATGCAACGAGAGCGTGTTCTCAAGTTTTTCCTCGACTGCCCCCTGAATGGCATCCAGTTTTTCCTTGTTGGTGTTCTCCATCCGCATCAGGCGTTCTTCCATGCTCTTTTCCATTGATTCAAGTCTCGCTTTGGTCAGATTGTCCTGGCCGACAAGGATGGAAGAAATATTCTTTTCCATGGACTGAAGAAGTATGTTGACCTTCCCGCCAAGTTCCTTATGGAACCGGTCCGCTTCTTCTCGGCTCTCCGATCTTTCTGCCTGGTTTGTCTTTTCAAAAGATGCGATAAATTCCGTCATCAGGATCTTAGTTTCCTTAGAGAAAGCATCCATGCCCTCTTTGAGTTCGGTCTCATTCTTCTTTATCAACATGGATAAGGCTTCCTTCTCCTCTTTCTGCATAGCAAAAAGAGTGTCACTCATTTCTCTGTTTTCTTTTTCCATGTTCTCGACACGGACTTTGAGTTCTGAGCCGAGTGCTTGGTTTTTCAGTCCGACACCCTCGATGATTTGGCGTTTCTCTTCTTCCATAAGTCCCGTTTTCCCATTTGCGGCTCCACTTTCCTTCTTTCCGTATCGAAAAAATAGAATAGTGGCAAAAGCGGCAATGACAAGGGAGAGAGAGGAAACAATCAGGATTACAATTTCAGGTACAGTCATAGGGAACCTCCTATCTATATATTATTGTTTTTTCAAAAAAATAGGAACCTCAGAAAAAGAGGTTCCTAGGAAATTCAGATTACTTATCCTGCCCCGGAACGCCTTCGCGTTTTCCGCGGACAAGAAGCTTGATGGGACAATTGGTGAAACCGAACTGTTCCCGGATGACGTTCTCAAGATAACGCCGATACGAGAAGTGGAAATAGTTCGGATTGTTGCAGAAGACGACGAAGGTCGGCGGAACATCCTTGGTCTGAGTTGCATAGTTGATCTTAAGACGGCCACCATTGAAATTCGGCGCTTCGTTATCCATCTGTGCCTTGAGAATGACGGAATTGAGCATCGAGGATGGAACGGTCTTATGGATGGTTGCATCGACTTCCTGAAGGGTCTGGAAGATACGCTGCAGATTACTTCCGGTTAAAGCGGAAATAAAGATGACCGGCGCATAGTCGAGGAACTTGAAGTATGCTTTTAGCTCTTTCTCGAAGTTCTTCTGATCCATTGGCCCATGGGAATGGAGGTCCCACTTGTTGACGACGATGATGACCGGCTTGTTGTTATCGATAGCATAGGAGGAAACATGGACATCCTGAGCGACAAGGCCTTCACTAGCGTCGATGAGAAGGAGGATGATATCGGCACGCTTTGCGGCATCCGCAGAGCGGACCAAAGCGAACTTATCGAGGTCCTCTTCGACTTTTCCGGGTCGTTTGATGCCGGCCGTATCGATCATGACATATTTTCTTCCGTCCCGTTCAAAGGCGATATCGACACTATCTCTGGTGGTTCCGGACATCGGGGAAACGATGACGCGGTCATAACCTAAGATTTTGTTAGCAAGGGAAGATTTTCCAACGTTCGGTCTTCCGAGCATAGCGAAGGTAAGACAGCCCTCATACGGGTTCTCTTCTACTTCGGGCAGTCGGCTGATGACGATATCGAGTAGGTCGCCCAAGCCAAGTCCATGCTCTGCGGAAATCGGATAAGGCTCTCCGAATCCGAGCGAATAGAACTCATAACTATTGCCGACCAAAGTGTGGTCATCAATCTTATTGACGACCAGAAGAACTTTCTTCTTATAGGGGAGGAGTTTCTTGGCAACAAAGAGATCATTGTTGGTAAGACCGGTTCTTCCGTCGACCACAAAGAGGATGACATCCGCTTCCTGGCAGCCGAGTTCGACCTGGTTCTGGACTTCCTTCTGGAAAGGAATCTTTTCGTCCGTGATGCCGCCGGTATCGATCAGGGTAAACTCCTTATCGAGCCAGTGGCCTTTGCCGTAATTTCTGTCTCTGGTGATACCGAACTGGCGTCCGGTAATTTCTCTTCTGGAATCGCTAAGACGATTGAAGAGAGTCGATTTGCCGCTCGACGGCGAGCCAATCAGAGCGACGGTTCCATAAATTTTACTCATTTGACACCTACTTTCTTATTGAACATGATAAGGATTGCTTCCACTTCCTCTTCGATGGTCAGATCGGACGTATCGAGAGGGATGGAATCCTCCGCGGGGTGGAGAGGGGAATTCTCCCTGTGACTGTCAATATAGTCACGGCGCTGAATATCTTTCTTGATTTCTTCCAAGGAAACATCGCGGTGATGTGCGATATCCTCTTTGTATCTTCTTTCGGCTCTGGATTCGACAGAGGCCACCTGGTAAACCTTAAGTGTGGCACGAGGAAGGACGACGGTTCCGATATCTCTACCATCCATGACTACAGATTCGTTTTCCGCCATCTTCTGCTGAATTTCCACCATCTTTTCTCTGACGGCTTTATGGGCACAGGCATAGGAGACAAGCTTGGTGACGTCTTCTTCTCTGACACGGGCAGTGACATCTCTTCCATTGAGATAGACATGACCTTCCCTGTCCTCTCTGATTTCGACAGAGGGAAGGAGTTTTTTGGCATCCTCTTCCGACTTTGTATCCAATCCGTTCTCAATCATATAGAGGGTGAAGGCACGATACATGGCACCAGTGTCGACATAGAGGAAGCCGAGCGCTTTACTGACTGCCTTGGCAGCGGTAGATTTTCCGCTGGCAGCAGGACCGTCGATAGCGATGGAATAATGTTCTGTCATTTAAATAACCTCCGTGAGAATAAGAATCAGCAATGTGATGAAGACAAGAAGAATCAGACCGATAGAAGACCAAAGGACGATTCGGAATATGGGAGGTTTGCCGTTATGGCGTTTTTCCTTCTTGATTTTCTGAATACGGGCCTGGGTTTTCTTTTCCTGTGTCTTCGTATCATAGAGGTTGTGTTCTTTGATCAGTTCATCGATGGACATCGAAAAAGTGTTACGCTTGATTCCTTCATCAGGATTTTCAGGCTTCAGCACTTCAGTCTCAGAAGGAACGCTTTCCTCCTTCGTTTTTTCTTCTTCTGCCATGCTCAAAGCATGATTGTCGAAAGAATAGGTATCGATATCGGAAATCTTTTTTCGAAGTTCCGCATAAAGGATTACTCTGCTTTTAGAAGACATACTAAAACCTCCCGAATATTATAATAGAAAAAGAGGCCGAAGAAAATAGGAAAAGCCCTACCATGTTGGAGAGATTCATATGAGTTGACATAGCAAGTGCAACACTTTCATGGAGTGGAGGGTTTTCTGTTCAGACTGCAGTCTGAACAGAAA
>CAKVBX010000049.1 GCA_934725685.1 uncultured Bacilli bacterium | reverse complement strand
GCCTCAATAGATGTTGTCCCCTATGGAAAGGATTCCGGGGAAGAAAAGCTCAGCACCTAATATTCCGGAAGAATGTGGTTAAGCGGGGCTCTGATCTATCTCTTTCCTTCGGTGTTCCCTGTCGAAAGCATCTGGTTTGCGATGCCGGTCACGGAAGTGGTCACTGCATTTCTTGTTATTCTTTTCTTGATCCGCTGTCAAAGAAGAGTTCTTTTGGGAAATGACAAAATGAATTTGAGACAGCCTGATAAAACGTAATGAGATTGTTTCTTTTAATCTGCTAGAAAAGCTTCGATGTGTAAATTCTCAGCGATGGGAGAAGACAATGCTTCAAGGGATGGGCGGGCGAGGGTATCGATCCGCATTTCTCTTTAAAATTAATGGTTTGTTTTATTGCCATGGTTTGTTATAGTTCGGTGTAAGCGCTTTTTCAACGGAGGATTTTTATGAAAAAAAGTGTTGGATTGCTCAGTCTGATTCTCTTGATGGGCATGTCTATTTCCTGTGGTGCGAAAGAAAGTGACAAAGGATCTGAGTCCACTGATGTCACTTCCGAGAAGGTGACGCCTGATTCTGTTTCTGTTTCCGCCGAGTCTACAGCCTCTATTGCGGCTCCCTCCACTTATGGAATGGTCCTAGTGGTCGGGACCGAAGAAAAAACATCCTGTGAAAAGAATTTCGATCTGAATTCCTCTCATGAGGATGTCGTCAGGCTGAAAGTCAGCAAGGATGGAAAGGAAGTTGATGGGGAGGACATTCGGTATCATCTCGGCGGAAATAAGGACGCTGCGGATATTGAGCTGTTTGTCAGTTCCCATCATAATTATGCGAGAATCAAATTCAAGGCGGTGGGAACCGTGACCATTACCTTTACACTCGCAGAACATGGTGAAGTGGACCCGGTATCGGTGACTTATCATGTCACTCAAGGCTTTTTGAATCAAAACATAATCCGCGGCGATATCCGCGAAGAAAACGGCGTGATTTCCATTCCGGGCAATGTCCAGGCTACCGCTCTTTCCTATAAAGAGGATACGAAATGGGCTCTGTCCGCTACGATGAAAGTGCCGCTCTATTCCTCGGGAGAATCCTTTGGCATCGGTTCCTTTCTCGATGAAGGTAACTCCGCATTTTGGTCTGCCTTGAGAAACAAAAATAAGACCAAAGATGGAAAATACGAGATTTATCTCAGAGATTTCTTCACCGGATGGGGAACACCGATTTATGACAAGGAGGCCTGTCCGGAATATCAGGAACTGGATTTCCCGGTGGAAAATGGAAAATCGGTGGTCAGATTGAGATTGATCCGAAACGGCCTATATTATTATCTTGATATCAATGGGTATCACTATCAGTATGAGTCCAAAGAGACAAGAGCGACCTATCCGGGTTTCTTCTCCCAAAATCAAAGCGCTGAAATAACGGATTATCATGTCAGTTATGAGCAACAGGATATCGAGGAGGAAATTCAGAAAGAATGGAACGATAATGCAAAATTGGATATCTTGAGATTCGCCCAAAAAGACTCTACTTCCCTTAAGGCAGGCGAAAGCAGGAACTTCCAATTGGTCAAAGCTCCGGAATATGCAAAAGAACAATACTTTTTCCAAGTCAATGAAACCTTCCGGGATTACGTGACCGTTGAAGACCATACCATCAAGCTCGATTCCTACGCCCCCGAAGGCATATTGGAAGTGACCGTATCCTCACAGAGCGGAAAGCTGTCGGATTGTTATACCATTCCAGTCACCAAAGGGGATCAGATTACGGAAAACGAGAATCTTGTCGCTACCGGAGGAGCATATCTCTCCGGTTCCCATAATCTTGTTTTCCCTGAGGCTCTCTATGAGAATGATGGAATCGGTGATGAGACAAAATATGATGACTCGCCCCTTTATGGCGCTAAGCTGAAACAACAGGTCTACGGTTCTTCCTTCACACTCGATTTTGATGTCAGGAACTATGATGGACACGGTAAAGATGATAACAAGCTTCTGGTTTCCCTTGGCGGAAGATTCAACCAATATTATTTCTCTTTCGGAAATGGGACAGCCTCAGTGAAGGCCTATACTCAGTCAGAAAAGCAGAATAAGACCAATGAGGGATCTTATCTTTCCGCCGATCCCATCATAGGATTGGATGAGAAAGACCATCACATCAGAATTCATTCGGAGGAAGGTGCGATTGAAATCACTGTCGATGGCAAAAAAGCGCATTTCCCGGATGGTGCGCCATGGATGAATCTCTCTTCATTCTTTATGGAGCTTCCCGTAAGAATCGCGACAAAGAACGCTTCCTGTGAAGTCTCCGGTATCGCTGTGGAAAAAGGGACGTTGTCGGATGCTGATATCTACTCCCATAATTCGGATTATGTCCATCGGGAAGGTAAAAAATATGTTATCACGATGCAGACAAAGAACGGATGGGATTATCGGGATAAGCTGAATCTGAATGCCTGTACCTTTAAGGAATTCGGTAAGTGCAGCGGTGCTTACACTGCAAAATTCAAAGCGACATTGGAGGGAGCGAAATCTGCGTCCAAGTTCTGTATCCGTATCGGGGATGTTCAAGAACACGAAGCCCAGATATGCTTCGGAGAGAATAAGATTGAGAACGGGAATTTCCAGAATTCCTCCTCAATCTCCATCGCTCAGAATGACACGGTTTACATCACCATGTATCGAAGGCTGGATGGAACGGCGAACATCGGTGTCGCAAAGAATGAAAACGATGCTCCGACCTATATCGCAAAAGAATTCCATGATGTCTCCGATAATGGAGTCTGGTTCTGGGCCCGCAATTCGAAAGATGAGACGACGAAAAAGATCGCTATTGAGAATATCGAGGTGACAGTTTTATGAAAAAGAAATGGCTGACAATTCTGTGTTTCGTTTCGCTTGTATCCTGCGGTAAGGAGAGCGTAATAACTGAGACCACCAAAGAGACTCCGTCTGAAAATGTGACGGAGTCCGCGAAGGAATATGGAATCCGGCTCAATCCAGTGGAGGTGACCGCACTTCATACCGATCTTCAGGACCGCTTTCTGATGGTCGGTGCTAACGGGATGTCCTCTCTTGGAATCAATGGGAAACAGGAAAATTCCAGACCTCAATTCATCTCTTTTTCCTGGGAAGCGGATTTGCCGGAATCGAGTCCGACCTATGTCCTTCAGATTTCAGAACAGACAGATTTCGTCAACAGTTGGGAATATGAGACACAGGAAACACAATATGAAGTGTATAACCTTAAAGTCGGAACGGAGTATTATTGGAAGGTGTCTGATCTTAAAAGGACTTATACCAGTGATGTGGCATCTTTCATCACGGAAGGAGATACTCCCAGGAATCTGTTTATCGATGGTATCACGAATGTACGCGATATCGGCGGTTGGTTCATCGATGAACATAGAAGGGTCAGACAAGGGTTAGCCTATCGCTGCGGCAGGTTGAATGAATCCTCTTCGGCTGCGCTGAAGGTGGAAATCACTGAAGACGGAATCCGACAAATGAATGATTATCTTGGAATCCGCTCAGAAATCGATCTGCGCCTCGTGAATGACAATG
The DNA here is from genome assembly GCA_934725685.1 of uncultured Bacilli bacterium. Classification (GTDB taxonomy): domain Bacteria; phylum Bacillota_I; class Bacilli_A; order RFN20; family CAG-288; genus Enterosoma. Next base: position 7,485 of record CAKVBX010000049.1, on the reverse strand, counting down.
AAGTCGGACATTATACCCAATCCGCACTCGGTGAGGATGTGAACTATTATCAGTGCCCCATGGGTTATTGCGGCAATATCCTGGAAAACAACAGATCCATGGTCAAACAGATCTTCACGCTCTTGAGTGACGAAAAGAATTATCCCGTCATCTATCACTGCAATATCGGAACCGACAGAACAGGTCTTGTCACCTATCTTCTCAATGGATTGCTAGGAGTCTCTGAGGACGATCTTTTCATGGATTATGAGTTTTCCAATTTGGGGGTGATTGGAGGAACGAGAAACCGTTCTGGTATCATGACGAATTACGTCAGCACACTGAATTCGACTTCTGGGACAACCCTCTCCCAGAAAATCGCCAATTACTTATTGGGAATCGGCATCAATCAAATTCAGATTGATACCATCATCGACCTTTTCACGGAAGAAATCTGAAATCCTACCTTTAGACTTAAGAGGGCACGTCCTTCCTTTTCTGCTTTCTGAAGCTCATCGAAATTACAAAGTTAGCTTCTACAATAAAACACAAAGAAAAAGCGCCCAGTCGGGCACTTTTTCTTTGTTGTCAGATTTTATCTATCCAGACTTTCATGTGACCTGTCGCGCGGTTTCCTCGATAGGCGAATGGAATGAATGTGAGCTGCTTCTCATCTCCTTGGAGATAGCCGTTCGCCTTAATGACGGAGACGGAAATCGGTCTTGTCTCTTCTCCGTAAGTGAGGGCGAAGGTATCGATATCCTCATAGACCTCCGGTTCGGTTTCGGTGTCGATCTTGCAGGAGGAATACCGGATTGCCGCATTGTTGTCGCACTGCTCCAGGCAGTAGACATAGGGACCGTATTTGATTGCGGTTTTACCGACATTGTCCTTCGCATAATCCTGTGAGAGGAATAGGACATCGCGCTGATAATTCACTTCGATCCGATGGCTTCCTTTTTCGATAGGGAAAGTGAGATAGCCGTCTTCATTCAGACAATCCGTGATTTCTCTTCCATCAAGAGCAATCTGTGCTTTTTCTGACCAGGACGGCATTCTTATTTTCAAAGTCATCGCTTTGTTTGCGTTAAGGGAGAGTGTCACATTGTTTCCCCCCTCCGGAATATCTGTCTTCTGAATCAAAGTAAAATCTTTCTCTTCGCTTTGATAAGAGGAGGAAATATACTGGTTGACGAAAACCGCGTTCTCCGTTCTTGCGAATATTGTTTTCTCAAGTTGTGAATAGAATTTGAGATACATCGGAACGCAGCATGGCGTGGCATTGGAAAACATCGGCCTTGTGTAATTGTCGGAGACAAGCGGGTTAGTATAGTAGAATGAATTTCCTTCTAAACCGAGGCATCCTAAGATTCCGTTATACATTTCCAGCTCCACGGTATCCGCATATTTCGCCTTGCCGAACAAACGGAACATGTTTTGACTGAAGAATGCCATACCACTTGCGGCACAGGTTTCATTGTAACCATTATGAGGTATCTGATAACTTCCGCCGTAGGCCTCTTCCCCGTCGTTGGTGCTACCTGTTCCTCCGGTGACCGCCATCTGTGTCCTCGTGATGTTTTCATAGATTCGGTAGGCGGCTTTCATATAGGTGTCATTGTGCTGCTCATTGGCAATATAGGCCATCCCGTTATAGTAAAGATTGGCTCTTACGGCATGTCCGATCGCTTCGGTAAGATTCTCGACGGTCGTATTATCCTGGGCATAGGTTCCATACGAAGTGTTCTGATAACGGCCGATAGGATTGCCACGTTCGCTGATCCAGTCTGAGGCGATGCGCTGATATTCTTCCAAGCGGATCTTCAGATGATAATACCGATCCTTGGTAGAGAGACCATCAGCGCTATCATACTTGGTTTCCATTTCCTTGACGAGGTCGGGATTCTCTTTGTATAAGTTATACAGAGATTGAAGCGCCTCTTCCGGAAGCTCATGGGCCGGAACGACTTTATAACCTTTGAAACCGTCACGTCCGTTGATATAGTCGACGAAGAATTCGGCAAAACGGGTAGCCGCAAAGAGAAGTCTGGTATCTCCGGTCGCCTGATAATGATAGACTGCGGCTTCGGCAAGACAACCGAAATTGTAGACGTCGTGATGATAACGGGCGGAAACATCGGTCTCATCGCAGACCTTGGTTCTATCGAGAATAGTGAATGTCGAGAAATAGCCGTCAACCGGTTTTCCGTTTGCATCCTTCCAGGTTGTCTTGAGACTTGCCTGATAGATCCTGTCAATATAATCCGATAGTCTTTCTTTCAAGGCCTTATTATTTTCTGAATAGCGGCTATCAGATGTGGAGGACATCAGAAATTGGCTTGCGGCTCTGATTCCTTCATAAATCAGGCCCTCTCTCCATGGCTCGCTGGTCCACTCCCAGGTGGTGTTGTAGACATCACGGTCATTTCGCGGACGGAGAATCTGAGCGGCGTGTTCCGTCAGATTGTTCAGAATCTTTTTCTCTCCTTTTGCTACATGATCGAAAGGCTCGAACGACCTCGACTGATCGAACATGTCAAACATGTAATTGACCGTATATCGGGCGTATTGATCGTATCTGTCTTTCCAAAAGCCCTCGTTGAGGTCGACTTCTCCGTACGATGGAACCTTGATTTCCCCATAGCCATAATCCTTTGTTTCAAAGTTGATTGCGTAAGTGTTTGTCTTTCCTTCGGAAGTGACTTTGACGATGATTCTGTTCTTTTCTTCCTCGATATCGACTCGGTCAGCATCATTCCATTTGGTGTAGCTGATATCCTTCGCTTTCAGCTGCTCTTCGGTGACAAGGGCATAATCGTATTTTTCGCTGCGGAATCCTTCCAACGTGACCCCTTTGATTTTCAGATCGGATAGTGTGCCGCTATGAATGTTTTCCATTTTCCATTTTCTTTCCAAGTATTGTTCTACCTCGCTGACTTCGTTGTCCGAAAGGCCGCGGTTATAGAGAAGTACTTCTCCGATGTCTCCTAAGAAGGAGTCGTTTCTCTGCAAGCCGCCTAAAGTGACTTTCTGATTTTCCGGATTCTCACAGTCGGCCCCGAAAAAGGAACCGAGGTAACTTCCGTTGACGATGAGGTCGCCATTGTTTCCTTTCTTTCGGCCGGAGAGAACATAGCTCTGATTGGCGCTGAGCGTTGTTTTGTTCTGCGGATAGGAATAACTGCCTCCGTTATCGACGGACCATCCATAATTGAACATGGAATTCTCGATATTGAAGAACCAATTGTGATTCCAAGGCGATTCTGTCGCGACACGGGAGAGGATTTCTCCGTGATCGATGAGCTTTTCTGGATTCAGGACGACGAACAATGTCATATCGTTGAGATAAAAGCCCGTGTCCGGTCCGATTTGCATCATCGTATCGGAGGTGAAACGGAGAGCAGGCATGCTTCCGAGCGTGCTTTCCTTGATATAGGTCGGCATTCTTGATTCATCGCTCTGTGTTGCATCATAGACGGTATCGCCGTGTTTGCTGATATGGGAGACCTTGCTTTGGTTTTCCAGGTTGAGAGCGGTAGCGTCGAGATGGAACTGAAGTCCGTCATTGACACTTAATAGCGGTGTATCAGCGGCTTGTTCTTCTCTTATGTCATTGAGTGGCAAGAGAGAAAGAAGAGGGATTAAGGATAAACTGAATGTTGTCAATCGTTTCGATTTCATTGGATTCACTCCTTTTCTGTTTTCGGACTGAGGTATAGGGTCAGCGAATTCGAATAAGCCTTTCTCATATCCGTCGGCGTCATGTCAAAGTACTGTCTGAACTGTCGCATGAAATATTGTGGGCTGTCATAGTTTAAAGAGATTGCGATGCTTTCCACGGTCTCGCTTGTTTCCAGAAGCATGCGTTTTGCCTCCTTCATCTTCTGCTGAATGATATATTGTTGTGGTGAAATATGAATGTTCCTTTTAAATAGGGTAAAAAGGTATTTTTTGTTATAACCGAACTTTTCCGCCAAATCAGAGATGGTGAAGGGATGATGCTGAAAATTGTTGTCGATATAGGAAAGGATGGAATTGAATTTCTTGTTGGTGAACTGTCGGTTCTTCTCACGATAAAGCAGGTCGATTTCAAGAAGAAGTGACGTGAACAGTGCGTTTCTGACCTGTTTCTGCAGATGATCCGTGAAATCGTGCTGCTCAAGCTGGAATGAAAGCAGAAGCAGTTTGTCGATGTCATTTGCGGAAAACTGAATTGGCAAAAGAATGCTGTTCTCCGTTCTTTTTAGGGACGGGATTTCATTTTCCTCTACCACCCGGAAATTCTCTGGAAGAAGAAAATGATGCCAATGAAGCGTGCAGCTGCTTTTTCTAGTTCCATAATGTTCTATGCCCTGCGGTAGAAGGAAGATGTCATTTTTCACAAGGTGATAGTCTTCAAGGTGGTGAACATCGATTTCGCCATCGGTGATAATCATCAGCTCCGAGACTGCCATCGTCCTCCGCTCATGGATGTGGTCCTTGTTGTATGCGATTCCGGACTGAATGTGTGAAAGGTTCCCGCTGAGTTCAAAAAATAGATATTTCATTCTCTCTCTTTCTTTTTTCGGATGGAAACGGACGCTAAGATAAGAAGAAGAGCACCAGTTAGACTGCTGACAGTGGCAAGGCTTCCGAAGCAGCCTTTTTTGGTTGGCTTTTCTGTGTCGGAAGTGTTGCCACCTGTCGGCTTATCAGTCGTCGGCTCATCCGGTTTCTTATCCGCTTCCCAAACGGCATAGAGTGTGATGTCATTATCGATGAGCTCGATTGTTGCATTGTTTTCGTAGCAGACTTGTCCGTCTCTTTCCAAGCTCCAACCGAGGAAATGATATCCCTCTCTTTCGAATGCATTCGCTTTCAGCGTCAGAAGGGTGAGGGAGGGCGAGGTTTCCGCTTCCATTGATCCTGTTCCGCCGTTTGCATCATAGAGCACATGGAGTGTCTTTTTTTCGTAGACGGCATAGAGCGTCATGTTTTCACCTTCGGAGAGATTATCGATTCTGTCTCCCTCATGAATGTTATCCATGCCATCTTTTGTTAAGGACCAGCCTTTCTGGAGATAACCGGTTCTAGTGAACGGATAAGCAGGAGCCTTGACTTCCGTATCGAATGTGGCCTGGATGCTATCTAAGCTGCCCTCTCCCTGATTTGCGTCAAAGGAAATCAAAAACTGTTTTGCTGCAAAAAGGACGTAAATGGTGGTGTCTTCCGAGATGGAAATCTTATCTCCCGGGTGGTAAGAAGCCCCATTTCCGTCTTTTGCCGTGTTATACTCCCTGAATTGATAGCCTGATTTTTCATAACCGCATTCCGGAAGTGTGATTTCCTCTCCGTATGTGACATTGATGGAGGGCATTTCTCCGCGCGTACCATCTTCCGCCTCGAAGTGAAGCTGATGGGAATTGCTGTTCCATATAGCATAAAGCGTTACGTCGCTTTTTGGAGTGAATTCGCTGCCGGGGAGATAAGAGAGACCTTTTCCGTCACTTTGAATGTTAAAGGAAGCGAGAACGTATCCTTCTCTTTCGAACAGATCATTTCCTAAGACATAACTCTCGCCTTCTTTGACTTTGATAGTACTCGCTTCTCCCGCTCCTTCATAATTCGGATTGATGGTAAGACGGAAGGCGTTTTCCCCGTCGATGGCTTTTCGGATCTCTGCTTCGCTGCACGCTTTTCCGTAGAAACGCACATTGTCAAAACTTGCATCGGCATAGTTTCCGGATTCATAGGTGTTTTTCCCCAGTGTGGCATTGCCCTCGCCTGCATTGACAAGGTCATAGAAGAATGTGGAGTAAGAAGCGACATTGTCATTAAGTATGGTAGATGAGAGCTTCACACCGTTCAGATAAAAATCAAGGGAACGCTGATGGAAAACAAGACCGATGTTATACCATTCATTGACATTGAGGTGTGAGATATCTTTTCCGTCCCCGTCCATGATCCAGTTATCTCCGGTGTCTTTATAGTTATAACAGAGCTTAAGGACGTTTTCGGAGATACCAGGGCAGGAATACATCTCTGTGATGCGGTTGGAACCATCGATATAGAAATCTAAGAACCTTTTCCAGTTGTCTTCGCTGTAGATTCTGCAATCCATTGTCACAGTCATCGTGTTGAAACCGGAGAACAATCTGTTGTTGTGGTTGGATTTTTTGTCATAGAAATAGATAGCGCTTCCGTCATGAACACGGAGTGTGCCTTCCTCATAGGAAGGGGTCTTATTGTTTTCCTTCAGGGAATAACCACGGACATTGTCCCGGTAAAGCGAATCCTGGCTATCAAAAGTGTATTCGTCATATTTGAAATCGAGAATATCCAGCGAATAGGCCGTCTGAATCTCCGCATCGGAAAGAAGGCCGGAATAAATGCGGATATCCGACATCTTTCCTCTGTAGTCGTCTTTGTTCTCTGTTCTTGCGGTTCCCATGAAAGCAGACTGACCGAGGTAGAAATGGGAGTTTGCGCTATAGAAGTCTTTCGGGGAGAAGGAGGAAGGGGTATCCTTGGAGATTGCGAGTTCTCCGTTCTGATATACATTGAATTTATGGTTGACGCCATCAAATTCATAAGCCATATGATACCAGGCCTGATATACCGGTTTGACACCGGTGTTGAAAAGGTGGCTCGCCTCATCGTCGGCATCACCAACCATAAACAGATAGCTGTCTCCGTGATAGTTTGCATAGGGCTCGGCACGGAAGGTGGCATGGGTTTCCTCGGAATAGATGCCGAATTCGCCTAAATAGGAACCGACTTCTTCGCTTTGGTAAAACCATCCCGTCATTGTGATTCTGTCCTGATTTTCAAAGACGGAAGTCGGAAGGGACATGTAATTCACTTCCTTTGTGTTGCCGGGGAAGCTGATTCCGCGGTTTCCTTTCACGGCCTCAATTTGGCTGAGCTGACTGCCCTTATTCAGTGTCGCATCCTGAAAGGATGTGCCGGCTGTGTTCTTTCCCAGATTGTCCTTATCCTTGAATTCCAATCGGTAAAGTAAAGAATTGTCGGCTTTTTTTTCGACCTCTTCATCATTGAGCAATAAGGAACTGATTGAAAAAAGAGGAAGAATTGAAATTGAGAAGAAAATTGGCTTGATTTTTCGATTTTCTTTATTTTTTCTACTGTTTTTCATAGTTTCTTGTCCTCCATTCTATACCATGATGCTTTCATTATACGGAATGTAAGCCCTTTATATCATAGAATAATATTCATAATTGATGTACAAAAGTCACGTGTATTTTCTCCCTGTGAAAGCGTGTGTGTCGGACGGAACTTTTGCAGTTGATTAAAACTTTCCTAAGGATTGTACTATGCCCGATGACTGATTGGCGCTCGTTTTCCGTGATTCCAGGCCGATTCGCTTCTTCTGGTCATGGAAAAGCTCGATGCGTTCGGCTGTCGTCTGTATGATGATTCCGTCACAGAGGCCGGTTTTTAGGCTTTAACACTAGAAAATTCGGGAACGATCAGTGAATTCCGAAGAATTATTTATCTAAAGATAAA
>CAKVBX010000048.1 GCA_934725685.1 uncultured Bacilli bacterium | reverse complement strand
TTTTGTATAATATTGTCATGGAAAAAACATCGAAGAATCTTCTCATCACCTTCCTATATCTCTTTTGCCTCTATCTGGCATTCCAGCTCATTCCGTATGAGAAGATGAGTGATTCCTTACCGGTTCAGCAGATTATCAAAGGCGTCTTTCTTCTTTCGTTGCTTTGCCTGATCATTTTCGAATGGAAGAAGCTTGGATACTTCCGCAAGAAAACATCGAATGAGAATGAGGTCCTTCTTACGCTGCCGCTTCTTTTGGCATGCTTCAGCAATCTTCTTGTGGTTGCACTGGAAAAGACACCATTGGAACACTGCTCCCTTCCTCTTTTCTTTTCCAATATACTGACACTGTTTTTATCCTGTGCCATCGAAGAACTTCTCTTCCGGAAGTTTTTCCTCACATATCTCTTGGATAAACTGCAGGGAAGACGTGCCGATGAGTTCAAGAGCGTTCTTTATTCTTCCTTCGCTTTCTCCCTGATGCATGTCATCAACTTCACTTCCGGTGCGTATCTGAGTGTATTGCTTCAGTTAGGATATACATTCCTTCTTGGTCTTGTTCTTGGCCTTCTTTCCATCCGAGTTAATGATGACATCTTACCAATCTGCGGACACATTGCTTTTAATTTCTTCAATATGCTTCTCGTGAATAGCCTCTTCCCTACCCTCTCTTATGGATTGTCCTATTATCTTGTCAATGGACTCTTGGGTGGAGCTGCTTTGATTTACGCTTTTGTTCTTTGTCTCTATATTGGAAGGAAAGAAGACAATGCTTGATATTGGATTTGATATTTATCCGATTCTGATATTGATAGGATTCCTTCTCGACTTTGTTTTTTTGGAACTCTACTTCAGAAAAATCGGCATGAAGAAAGGGGTGACGACCAATCTCGAGATTGCCCTCTCCATCAGCGGGGCGGTCGGAATTCTCTTTGCTGTCCTTTTCCAGAATCTCTATGATTTCATCGAAGATCCTTCGTCCTATCACTGGACCTGGGCGATGACTTTCTTCGGAGGCCTGATTGGCGGTGTTTCCTGTTTCTTCCTACTTTACTTTTTGTTTCTCAAAAAGAAAAATCCTCCTTTTCTTACTCCACTGATGACAGTGGCGGGAGGTTGTGTTCCCTTTGCCCATGGCTTAGGAAGAATCGGCTGTTTTCTCGATGGCTGCTGTTACGGAAAAGAGACGGATTCCGTCTTCGGAATCAAGTTCATCACGACCGAAACAAAAGTCTGGCCTACCAACCTTTTCGAAGCAATCTTCCTGCTGCTCCTTGCCGGAATCCTGTTGGTTCTCGCCTTCAGGAAACATTCCCGGTACACATTCCCGGTCTATATGATTTCCTATGGAATTTTCCGTTTTCTGATTGAGTTCCTAAGAGGAGACCATAGGGGAATCTTTATCCCCGGAATCTCCCCCTCTCAGTTCTGGGCGTTGCTCTTATTCCTCGGCGGAATCGTCTATCTGGCTTATATTATCTGGGATAACAGAAAGAAGAAAGCAATCAAAGCTTGATATCGCTGGTCATTTGCTTCATTCTGGCGATATAGATGAAAGACGGAACGATGACAACCAAGGCGGACAGAATCCAGGTGATAGGATCGGCAAAGCAGACAATGAGATAACTCCAGAGGTTTGCTTCGGAGGTGATCGGACCTCCGTTGATGAGCGTAGGAAGGAATGAACAAACTAACGTTCTCGCAATCAGCTCGACAAAACCGCTGAGAACCGGGAAAATCGGTTTTTCCAGTGCCTGAACTGTATTTCTTCCTAAGAAGATGAAGCCGAGCGGAATGAAGAACGGAAGTGCGACATACAGGTAATTGTTTCCGTAGTAGATGGTCTTTTCGGTGACCTTATCCTTGGAGAGGAAGATATATTCATAGGCACCATTGATGGAGAGAAGGAAACCGAGGATGATGAGACCAATGCCGGTGAAGATCGTAAGACGTAAGGCATAGAAGAATCCTTTCCGGATTCGTTCGTATTGTTCTGCTCCTTTATTCTGGGAGATGAAAGAGAGGATGGCAGTACCGATGGCGGAGAAGAGGTTCATCATCAGGCCGGTGAGCTTGTTGGCGACTCCGTATCCGACCTGTGCCGGATTTCCGGAGACCATTTCGTTCGCATTGATGATGTCGAAAGGAATGATAGCACCGGACATGATGACGACGCCGACATAGATGAGAGACCACTGGATGCCGAGCGGAACACCGAGTTTGAGATGATCGAGGACAAAGGAAAAGGAAACCTTGAAATCCTCTTTGTGAAGACGGAGCTCCTTATACCGAAAGAAAGAATAGATGAAGGCGCCGATGGCCGCAATCATCTGAGAGAGAACGGTGGCAAGGGCGCTTCCTAAGACGCCCATCTGCAGAGGAATGATGAAGACGAGGTCGAGCACCACGTTGAGAAGACAGGAAAAGACAAGGAAAATGAACGGAGTGAAACTATCTCCGAGCGCACGGAGTATCGATCCGATCATGTTGTAGAGCATCTGAGAGATGATACCGCCTAAGAAAAGAACGACAAGATAGGTTCTTGCGGATTCATAGATAGCCTGCATGCCGTGGTTTGTCTCGGAAGGGACAATCTTGACCCAAGCCAATAAAGCATCGATGGAGAAATATCCGACAATAGTCAATAGGACGGAAAAGACAAGTGCTAACACAATTTGAACAAAAACGCTTTGCTTCGCTTGCTTAAAGTTTTTTGCACCGATGGACCGAGAAAGGACGAGTGAAAATCCGGCTGTGCATCCGATGGTGAAGTTCAGAACGAGATAAGCGAGCGGTAAGGCGTCATTGACGCCTGCGATTTCGCTTTGACTCAGATTCTGTCCGACGATGATGGTGTCTGTCAGGGAATAGACCTGCTGGAAAATCATGGAGAGGATGATCGGAATCAGAAACAGGGTGAATACTTTCCGGATATTGCCGGTCGTGAGGTCAATCGGATCGAATAATTTTTTGAAACGTTGTATCAGGTTCATAAGTGATGGTTTGCTTTCTTGAAAAACGATAGTATTGTAGGGACCTACCCAATTACTTTCAACAGAAAAAAGCACGTAAGCGGTTTAACTTACGTGCCTGTCTAATGGAATCGGAATTACTTGATGATATCCGTTCCCATGTAAGGACGGAGTACTTCCGGAACGGTGATGGTGCCATCGGCGTTCTGGTAGTTTTCAATGACGGCGGCAGTCGTTCTTCCGACGGCGAGACCGGAGCCGTTGAGCATATGGACATATTCGGTCTTGCTGTCCTTGTCTCTCTTGAAACGGATGTTCATTCTTCTGGCCTGATAATCCGTATCGTTGGAGCAGGAAGAGATTTCCTTATAGTTGGAAGTGGTTGGAACCCACTTACCGTCCTTCTCTTCATAGTCGTTGTAGGAAGGCATCCAGACTTCGAGGTCGAAGGTTTTGGCGGAAGAGAATCCGACATCTCCGGTGGAAAGACAAACTCTGCGGTAAGGAAGCTTGAGCAGTTCAAGGATGCGTTCGGCTTCTTCGGTCAGAGATTCGAGTTCTTCGAAGGACTTCTCAGGGAGACAGTACTTGACCAGTTCGACTTTCTGGAACTGATGCTGACGGATGATACCTCTGGTATCTCTTCCGGCGGCACCGGCTTCGGCACGGAAGCAGGAAGAATAGGCGCAGAACCATTTCGGAAGGTCGCTGGCGGCAAGAATCTCGTTTCTGTAGTAGTTGGTGACAGGGACCTCGGCGGTCGGAATCATCCAGAACTGTTCGCCGGTATTTTCGGTCATATAGGCCTGATCCGCAAACTTCGGAAGCTGACCGGAACCGGTCAGGGAGTCAGTGTTGACAAGGAAAGGAGGGAGCACTTCGGTATAGCCGTGTGCCGTATGGGTGTCGAGCATGAAGGAAGCGAGCGCTCTTTCGAGTCTAGCGAAGGCGCCGAGATAGAAGGTGAAACGGCTTCCGGTGACCTTGGCGGCTCTGTCGAAGTCGAAATATCCGAGCTTCAGGCCGATTTCCCAGTGGGAAGCCGGCTTGAAGGAGAAGGTAGTCGGTTCGGAATAGTACTTCTCCGGGCGGTTGAAGGAATCGTCCGTGCCAATCGGAAGGGAATGGTCCGGAAGGTTCGGGGTCTTCAGCATGATTTCGTGAATCTTCTCATCGATCTTGCTGAGTTCGACATCGAGTCGTGCAATCTCCTCTTTGTCGAAGCTGACCTTGGCTAAGGCAGATTTGGCCTCTTCCTCTTTATGCTGGGCTTTGAGCTTTCCGATTTCCTTGGACTGGGCGTTTCTTTCCGCCTTCAGAGATTCGGAACGGACAATGATCTCTCTTCTCTTCTGATCGAGCGTAGGGAGTTCGCGAAGATAAGAATAATCACCGGTTCTCGTATTGAGTCTTTCGATGACTTCATCCAAATGATCAATTACGTATTTGACATCAAGCATGTTCAGTTTCTCCTTGATAATGTACAATCTTAGTCTTTTTTCTTACTGATAGCAAGTGACTTATTCTTCGTCTCCGGTATCACCGTCACCTTCTTTTTCGGCACGGCGCAGAAGTTCCTTAAGAGCATCATCTTCCGAATTGGAGTTTTCCGCTTCGTTGGTCGGTTCTTCCTTGGCTTCGAATTCCTCATCGCCGGGCAGGACGGATACGGAAGAAAGTTTCTCGTTGTTCCTGAGAGAGATAATCTTGACACCGACCGTATTTCTGCTGGTTTCATTGACCTGCGTCAGAGAGGTGCGGATGGTGGTTCCGTGGTCGGTGATGATGATGATATCCTCATCGCCCTTGACGTTCTTGATGACGAAGAGTCCGCCGTTCTTATCCGTCTCACGGATTGTGCGGACACCTTTGCTGCCACGGGAGGTGATACGGTATTCCTCACCGGCCGTGATCTTTCCGTAACCATTGTTGGATAAGGAGAAAATTTTGTTGCCGTCGATGGAAGTGACAAGGCCGACGACCTGGCATCCTTCCTTGAGATCGATGCCTTTGACTCCGGATGCGGTTCTTCCCATGCAGCGGACATCGTTTTCGTTGAAGGTACAGACCTTTCCTTCGCTGGAACCCAAGGAAATGAGTGCCTTGCCGTTTGTCTGACGGACATCGATGAGTTCGTCACCTTCACGCAGCGAAATGGCAATCTTACCATTGACATTGATGTTCTCAAAGTCCTTGGCCGCCGTTCTCTTGACGACGCCTTGCTTAGTGGCAAAGAAGAGATAGCTGTCCTCTCCGTAATCGTCCATGGAGATGATGGCATTGACTTCCTCTTTGTCCATCAGACGGAGAAGGTTGACAATCGGGATGCCTTTGCTGGTACGGTTGCCTTCCTGGATCTGATAGCCTCTGCAGTGATAGACACGGCCGAAGTTGGTGAAGAACAGGACATCGGTCTTCGTTCTGGAATGACGGAGGATCTTGATGTCGTCATCGGCCTTGGTCTTCATGCCCTGAACGCCGACACCGCCGCGGTTCTGCGTGCGGAACTCACTCGGGTCGACTCTCTTGACATAGCCGCCCTTGGTGAGGAAGATGAGGATTTCCTTATTGGGAATGAGGTCCTCATCGCTTTCATCATAATCGTAATCGGTAATCTGGGTTCTTCTGTCATCGCCGTATTTGTTCTTGATGACTTCGAGTTCTTCCAGAAGCGTGGTTTCCAGAACGCTCTTGTCGGAAAGAATGGCATTGTAATGCTCAGTATCCTTAACAAGTCCGCTCTTTTCATCGAGATACTTCTGCTGTTCGAGACCGGTGAGTCTTCGCAACGGCATATCGAGAATGGCTTTGCACTGAACCTCATCGAAACCGAAACGTTCGGTGAGTCTTCTTGAAGCCTCTTCTCCTGTCTTGGAGGAACGGATGATGTGGACGGTCTCATCGATGGCATCAGCGACAGCGAGGATGGCATCGAGGATATGGATTCTGGCTAATGCCTTGGCGAGATCAAACTGGGTCCTTCTGGCGATGACGGTCTCCTGATGATCGATATAGATTTTCAGGGCCTGCTTCATGCTGAGAACACGGGGAGTTCCGTTATCGAGTGCGAGCATGTTGACGGCGAAGGAAGACTGGAGTGCGGTGTAGCGGAATAGGTGGTTGAGGACAAGTTCCGTGATGGCACCTTTCTTCAGGACGATGACGAAGTGGGTGCCCATCTTGTCGGAAGTATAGTCGGCGACGGAGGCGATGCCTTCAATCGTCTTGTTGTCAGCAAGGTCGGAAATCTTCTTGGCGAGCTCTCTCTTGTTGACCATATAAGGGAGTTCTGTGAAGACAATCTCGGTGTGACCGTTTTTCTCTTCGGTGTAGTACTTGGAACGGACCTTAACGGAACCTCTGCCAGTTTCAAAATAGTTTCTGATTCCTTTTCTTCCGAGGATGATACCACCACCTGGGAAGTCAGGTCCCTTGATGATTCCCATCAAATCATCAACTCCCATCTCCGGATTTTTGATTAAAGATTGAACAGCAGAAATCGTCTCTCTCAGGTTGTGCGGAGGAATGGAGGTTGCCATACCGACCGCAATACCGGAAGACTCATTGCAGAGGAGGTTTGGGAAACGGGAAGGAAGAACGAGCGGTTCCTTGCCGTCGGCATCATAGGTGTCGGCAAAAGGGACGGTATCCTTTTCGATATCCCTGGTCATCTCCAGGGCGATCTTTGCAAGTCTTGCTTCGGTGTAACGTTCGGCTGCCGGTTCATCTCCATCCGGGGAACCGAAGTTACCATGGCCTTGGACCAAGGTGTAGCGCATGGCAAAATCCTGCGCCAGACGGCACATGGCCATGTAGATGGAAGAGTTGCCGTGCGGGTGATATTTACCCATGACGTCACCGACGACACGTGCCGATTTCTTGAATGGTTTGTCCGGCGTCACGCCCATTTCCCACATGGCGTAGATGATTCTTCTCTGGACCGGCTTCATACCGTCTCTCGCATCCGGGATGGCACGACTGGTCAGGGTGGAGACGGCATAGTCGAGGAAGGAAGACTTGATTTCAGGACCGAACTCGTCCGGGGTGATACCCGGGACAATGCCTTCCTGAAGTCCGACGATGCCGGCACCTTTCTTCTCGGCGACTTCCTTATCGGATAAATTCTCTTCGTTTTCGGAGGTCTCTTCCGATTCGGAAGAGGTTACATCCTCTTCTTTCGGATCAATTTTGTTTTCTTCATTATCAATCATTGCGATAACCTCCTACTTTAGATATCGAGATTCTTGACGAATTTCGCGTTGGCGGAAATGTATTCTTTTCTCGGCTCGACGTTTTCACCCATGAGATCGAGCAGGGCGTCATTGGCATCCTGCATGTCCTCGATGGTGACCTGGAACATACGGCGATGGTTCTTGTCCATCGTGGTCTCATTCAGCTGGCTCGGATCCATTTCACCGAGACCTTTGTAACGCTGCAAGGCATAACGGGCATTGGCGGGAAGATGGGATTTAATTCCTTCGAGTTCGTCATCGTTGAAAGCGTAGTAGTGATGTCCTTGATAGGTGAGACGGTAGAGAGGCGGCTGGGCGATATAGAGATGACCAGTTTCGACAAGGGGCTTCATGAAACGGTAGAAGAAGGTCATGAGCAGAATGCGGATGTGACTACCATCGACATCAGCATCGGTCATGATGACGACTTTGTCATATTTGATTTTGCTCACATCGAACTGCTCACCCTGCCCGGCACCGATGGCGGTGACCATGTTGTAGATTTCGGCATTCTTTTCGATTCTCTGTGCCTGAGCTTTTTCGACATTGAGAATCTTACCTCTCAGAGGAAGGATGGCCTGTGTTCTGGCGTCTCTTCCACGGACGGCGGAACCTCCTGCGGAGTTACCCTCGACGATGAAGAGTTCTCTTTCCTTCGGGTCTTTGGAGATGCAGTCGACCAGTTTGTCGGGGAGACCGCCGCCGACACCGAGCTTGCCCTGTGCCTGAGCACGGGCTCTTTCGGCAGCCTTTCTTCCTTTATAGGCGGATTCAACACGGGAGAACCAGGCTTTTCCTTCTGCAGGATGCTCCATCAAGTATTCTTTGAGATAGTCTCCGACAATGGAGGAAGTGATTTTACGGACTTCGTCGTTTCCGAGTTTGTCCTTGACCTGACCTTCATACTGCGGATTGGTGTGTTTGACGGAAAGGACGACGGTGATGCCCTCCAGGCAGTCGTCGGAACGGAAGTTCTCATCGTTGTCCTTGAGGAATCCTTTGGTACGGAAATAGTTGTTGAGCTCACGGCCGATGGCGAGACGGAAACCTTCTTCATGTGTACCACCGCCGTTCGTGCGGATGTTGTTACAGAAGGAGTTCATGTTGATGATGCCGGATTTGGTCGGTTGGAAGGCGGCTTCGACGATGACAGTTGTCGGTTTGACATCGAGTCCTCCAGTCTGAACGGTGGAAGCACCATTGCAATAAGGGATATCCTCGAAAACGCGGTCCTTGGATTCGTTGATGAAACGGACGTATTCGGTGATACCATCATTGAAGCAATAGTGGGCGGACTGGATGTTTTCAGGGTCTCTCACATCTTCGATGGTGATATCGACACCTCTGGTAAGGTATGCGGTCTGACGGAGATAAGTGGAAATCGTGGAGAAGTCAAAGGTCGTCGTCTCCTTGAAAATCAATGGATCCGGAGTGAATTCGACGGTGGTTCCAGTCTTATTTTCCGGACATTCGCCGATGATTTCCAGGCCGGGGGCGATGGTGTGACCACCGTTTTCGAAGCGGATACGATGGATTTTTCCGTCACGGTAGACGGTGACGGTGACGGCAGTGGAAAGGGCGTTTACCGCCTTGACACCGATGCCGTGGAGACCACCGGAAATCTTATATCCGGTCTTGTCGTTGAATTTTCCGCCGGCATGAAGGATGGTATAGACGGTTTCGACCGTGGAAATTTTGGATGTTGGGTTGATGTCGCAGGGGATACCGCGGCCATCATCCTCGACGCGGACTCTATTGATTGGATTTTCCTTTGTGCCGGGAAGAATCGTGACTTTGATGTGTTTGCAGTATCCGGCCATTGCTTCGTCGATTCCGTTATCGACTGCCTCTCTCACCAGATGGTGGAGACCACGGCTTGAAGTGGTACCGATATACATGCCAGGACGCTGGCGGACGGCTTCCAGACCTTGAAGAATCTCAATGTCGGCACCGGTGTAATCATCCTTTGCCTTCATCTTCGCTTCTTCTTGCGCGGCATTCATGTCGATGTGCTCGACATGCTGTTCCTCGAAGCTCTCCACTTTCGGAGTCTCTTCCTGGACTTTTTGGACAGGCTTCTTATCACCGCCGAGGTTTTCGTCGCTGGCGACCTTGGCGATTTTTTTCTCCTGCTTTTCCAGTTCCTTCTGCCTCTGAAGAGCTTTTTCCTCTTCTGGCGTCAATGTTTTGCTTTCTTCACTCATTTGGCGTTACCTCCTGAACATGTCTGTCTGAGTTAATTCGTAGTATGTGATAGTCTTTGATTCCTTCCCGTATTGTCGTCCCGGTGATGAAGACCTGCTGATTCTCTTTCTGGATGGTTTTCAGTAGGTTTCTGCACCTGGTGTCGTCTAAGTCGGATGTCACATCATCAAGAAGAAGGATGGGGGTGTTGTGCAGCGCTTCCTTCATTTCGTCCAGAACGGCCAGTTTTAGGCTTAGGGAAGCGAGGCGGTTTTCGCCTTGGCTTCCGTATCCGGCTAGATCATTTTTGTTGAGCTGTGCTGTAATATCGTCCCGATGTGGACCGATGACGGTCACTTTCCGGAGGGTTTCATTGGACCGATTGTTTTCAAATGCCTCCAATGATTTGCTCCGGTAAGTCTTCTGATCTTCGACAATCGGACAGTTGGAACGATAGAAGAGCGACAATGCTTTTTCTGTGTTTCCGAAGAGGACGGAATAATAGTAGTTCGCTTTTTTGTTCAGTTTCTGAATCAGATGATTCCGTTCCAAAACGATGCGGTAGGAGAGATTGATGAGCTCATCCCGCAGAACATTGATGACATCGATATCGTAATTCTGCTGCAGCGCTACGTTTCTTTCCTTCAGAAGCTTTTTGTATCTGCCGATGGCGAAGAGATATTGACTGGAGAGCTGACTGAGTACCTCATCCATGAACTTTCTTCTGGTTTCGGGGTCTTCCTTGAAGAAGAATACCAGGGAAGGATCATAATAGACGGCCAGCAGTTTTCCGAGAATCTTTGAGAGCGTGTTTACCTTCTCTCCATCATAGGCGAAGACCTTGTAATTGGCTCCGATGATGCAGGATAGGGAATGGTCTTTATCGTCTTCCTCAGAATAGTACTGAAGGAAGATGCTTGCCTCCTTCTGTCCCTTCCGGATGAGATCTGTGTTATCTGCCTTGCGGAAACTTCTCCCGAGGGTCAGGTAATAGATGGCTTCGATTATGTCGGTCTTTCCGATACCGTTCTCTCCGGTGAGATAGATGCGGTCTTTCGGAAAAACTAGGGTCAGTGACTCATAGCAGCGGAAGTTCTGTAATGTTATCTGTCTGACAAACATATTTGATATGCGCATCCGTCGATGGAGACTTGATCCCCAGGGCGAATTTTCTTTCCGCGCCTTTCTTCTTTTTCCCCATTGAAGGTGACGTCGTGTTCTGCGAGGAATATTTTTTCTTCGCCTCCGGTCTGAACAAGATTCAGAAATTTCAGAATCTGTCCGAGGGTGACATATTCACCGGTGATGAAGATGGTAGAATCATTTTTAATCATGACGTGTTTCCTCCATAATAAAAACAAGGAATAAAAGAACATATATATTATAAATAATATATATATAAATTGGAAGAATGGAAATCGCTGAAAAATAGGGCTGTAGCCCTATCTAAATGATATAATAGCGTTATGAACGAAAAACACAGTATGGATGATATCAAAAATGCACAGCTATCTGAGGAAACTTTCGACAAGCTTTCTTCTTTTTATTCTCTATTTGCAGATAAAACCAGACTTACTCTGATTGCCTTACTCAGCGAAAATAAACTCTGCGTCAATGACATTGCGGAAATCATGAACATGTCCCAGTCGAGAGTCTCCCATCAGCTTGCCGTTTTAAGAAAGCATGACATCGTCACTTATTGTCGTCAAGGAAAACAGGTCCTATATACACTGACGGATAACCATATCAAAGACCTTTTTGAGACTGGCCTGGAACACATCTCTGAAAAAGATGAACAAGTCTATAACGACAAGAAGAAAAGAAATAAATAATTCCGAAAATAATAAGCTAAACAACCTAAATAAAACTGATGTGTACCCTTTGTCAAGGACACATTGAAAAAAGTGTACATAACAATTGAGGATTACCTTCTTGGACTAGTCCA
>CAKVBX010000047.1 GCA_934725685.1 uncultured Bacilli bacterium | reverse complement strand
AACAAAAGAAACCATCGTTAGATCATCCTTGGAGACACATGAAGATATAGGGACAAAATCACTGAACAATGACAGAAAAATCAGTGGCATGTCAGGAAAACGGCAGGAGAAAGCAGGATTTCCTGCTTTCTCCATGCCTTCCAAAGATTGATTAGGCAGCCTTCTTGACAACGGTGACACCGCTGCTATACCAGCAGAAATCATGCGTGGTATTGTTATAGAACTGGCTATAAGGAGCAGTGATGGTGACTTCATCATCAGCCTGAAGATTGAGGGCGGTAAATGCAGCAGCAAGCTCGCTGTACTTCTTGTCGAAAACCTTCTTGCTGCTTCCGTCCGTCATAAGTTCGACCGTGGTTTCGCCAACGGCGAACTTGACGTATTCCTTCTTCTGTGCGCTGGAAGTAATTTTGCCGGAGACATACTTGGCATCGAAGGTATACATACGGCCAGAATTCGTCATGGAAGTGAAGCCCTTAAGGTCATCTTCGGTGATATGGACAGGATCCATAGCCTTGACATCGCCACCTTCATACTTGATGGCATATTTGCCGTCCAAGTCATGGTAATTACCATCAGCCTGCTTATAGCTTCCGCAGAGCTGAGGGGCATCATAATAAGCAGTGACATAGGCGTAGACTTCAACCGGCATACCGACAACCCAGGAATAATTGGAAACACTGGCAGTGTCCGTCTGAGCGAAATACCAGTTGTACATATAGATGCCATCCGTCTCATCGGCGATGAAAGCGGAAGTTCCGGAAGAAGCCTGAACGACACCCCGAATCAGGACTTCCTTGTATTCGCCGGTGACTGCCATCTTCTTGGCTTCGGCAATAGAAATGACCTTGGCACCTTCTTCGACGCTGAACTTGAATTCCGCCTTGACAGCGGCACCGGCAGAGGTCGTGTAGTTGGCAGTGACCGTATGTTCACCAGCCAGCTTCAGAACAGCCTTATTTGCAGTGATTTCCATGGCGTCTGTTTCAGCACAGGTGTAAGAGACAGAAGACTGAGGAGTGATCATGGAGCCGTCATAAGCGGCGACAAAGGTGACCGTCTCGCCGACAACCGTCTTTCCAGAGACGGTGATTTTGAGTTTCTCGTCAGCGACAGCTTCTGTAGACTTAGCGGTATCTGTCGGTTTTTCCGTATCAGAATTTCCGCCACAGGCGACCATACCGCAGGAGAGGAGAGCGAGAAGAGCCAATCCGAATTTCTTTTTCATGATTTTATATGTATCCTTTCTTGAAAATCACTTAAGCTGATTGATCTGCTTGATAATTTCTTTCTGCTTCTTGTAAGCGAGCAAGAACTTTATCCCACCATAGATGACACCGGCACTACCTAAGACTAAACCGAATAACATGATATAGAAAGCGAGGGAGTGGACATCGATACCGACTAAGACATTGTTTCTGCGGCGGTTGGCTAAGAAGATAAAGATAATGCCGATGATGAGAAGAATACCGCCGATGACGAGGAAGCAAAGGGCGTTCTGCTGTTTATCGAATTGCTCCTGAGAAGCCTGATGCAGCCTTCTAGATTCCTCTCTCTGTTCGTCCGTTCTCTCATCCATATCAGAGGACCTCAGTGAAGTTGTTGAAATCGTCGTTATCGCAGATATTGAGCGTATAAGTTCCGTTTCCGGAAGTTGAAACATACTTCTGAGCGATGCCGATAGGATTGGCAACCTTCTTCGGTTTGTAGCTGACTTTGATTACGGTATCCTTCACATCGTCAGAAAGATCTTCCATCTTCGTTGTTCCATTGGTTAAGGCATAAGCCAGTTCCGGATTCTTCGGAACATAGTAATGCGGAGCATCCTTTCCGTTGAGATCAGCCGTTCCGGTGAAATACTTGTAGGAGACAATGGTCTGTTCATTCTCATCGAGGATTCTTGTCGCATCCGGAATCTTGACACGGAGGTAATTGTCAGACTGCGTAAGCGTACTGAAATCACTCACATTGTCCATCTTCTGACCCCATCTTCCGAAGAGAATCATATCATTGTTAGTGTTATAGAACGGATGGGTTGTATTGAAGCCGTTAAGTTCTTCCATACCGCCGGAAGCATAGGACGTGACTTCGCCGTTATATTCACTCCAGGTCGTACCGAAGTAAAGGTTATTGTCGGAGGAGGAATCCTTGACTCTGACTAAGACACTCTCATATTTACCGGACATGATATCCTTGACGGAAGCATCGATTGGAGTAACTTCTTCGGTAATCTTGTTGCCGTTTTCATCCTTGACGTATTCGATGTCGCCTTCCTGATGGTTGAACATGGAATAGCTGACGCCGGAGAGTTCATAGATGCCGCCGTAATAAGAAAGGACGCCACTGACACGGAGTCTGTTTCCTACCTGAACCGGAGCATAAGTACGGAATGTGAAGACATAGAGACCATAGGTCTTTCCGTCAATCGTATCCTGAATGTAGAAGGAGTTTCCGACCTTTCTGGAAACGACGCCTTCAAACGTCCATTTCGTATATTCATCGCAATACGCGGAATATTTCTGGGTTCCATTCTTATAAGTCTTCTCATTCGTGTAATAGGTGGTGTCATAGAGTTCGTCAAGACCGAGTTTCTTCGGAGCATCATACCAATAGTGGGGATCCTTTTCTTCACTATAGATGTGAAGCTTTTCTCTCTTGGCCTGATCGTTAGCGCCGACGAAGGCATCATAGAAGGAGCTATCCTTCTCCGTGATGATTCCGTCGCTATCCGTCTCGGTTTCGACCATATCCTCACGGGAACCGGAGAAAATGGAATAACCTTCCTGAACGAGTTCGAGGTTGAGGTTACGGAAATCGTTCTGGGTCGGGTTCTCAACATCGGTATACCAGACATAGGCTAACGATCTCTGATAGCCATCCAGATCAGCAACAGCCGTCTTACCGGTTCTTGCACAGCCGGCAGACTGAACGATGACGTGTTTGGCTGCCGTAAGTTTTCCCTGATTGAAGAGGGAAGCGGATTTACCCCACTCCTCGATTTCGGAAGTGGATTCCGGCGTATCGACGGCAAGATAGCGGACCTTGACCGTATAGAAACCATTATAGGAGGTGAAGGATGTAGTATCACCATCGACATAGTTGGTGAAAACCTTACTGGACTGGCCAGTCGGGAAGTCGCTCTCAGTGAGCATTTTCTCGACACCGTCGACATTGAAGTCACAATAGTTCGTTCCATCGAACGTTCCATTGCTCTTATTCTGCATGACCTTGGCGAAGAGTTCGGCATCGAGTTTGAGATGCGTATTGGCCGTATAGTCAATATGCTCTGGAGCTGGGGTTTCGCTCGTCTTGCCTCCGCAGGAAGCTAAGAGCATCAGAGGAAGAAGCGGAAGAATGAATTTTGCTTTCATATTCTATTTCTCCTTTATGGCTTAGTTACCGGAACCACGGATATAGTTGACGCAGTTGATGAATGCTTTCTGGATGGCAGAGGAAACCTTCGCTTCGGAAGTGCCGCTGGAGATGGTCTTGGCATACTTGAGAATCTGACCGATTTCGCTTCTGGCCTTGGCGGAGCCATTGAAGACAGGGGAAGTGATGTAGTTATCCTTCAAGGTCGCAGTGAGATTCGGAATACGATAGGTGAGCGGCTGTTCAAGGTTGTCGTCCCCTTCTTTAGTCTTTCCTAAAGCGGTATATTCCTTATAGACATCGGTGTCATAAGAGGAAACCTTGACAGGATCATAGGAGTTTTCAAGGGCGAGTGCGGCGTTGTCGGTCGCGTCGGCGACATACTTGGAATAGAATTCCCAAGCTGCCTTTTCCTTGGCAGAATCCTTGGTGTTGAAGAAGCAGAGAGACGGTCCCTGCATGATGTACTTAGCATTCTCTTTGCCTTTGTAGCAAGGGACAGCATAGATACCGCAGTGGAAGCCGGCCTTGGTGCTTCCCATCGGATCATTGTAGGAAGAGCCGCCGGTGGAGCCAATAGTAATCATTGCTTTCTTGCTCATGAACATATCGGAAGCGTAGGAGCCATAGGAACCCTGAGTGACCAAAGCTCCGGTATTGGTGAGATCAAGAATCTGAGCGGCGAAGCTGACGAGTTCTGCATTGGCGTTTCCGTTCTCATCACAGAATTTGAAGTGGTCGGCACCCGTACCTTCTGCGGAGGTATAAGCGATGCCTCTCATCGCCATCTGGGAGATGAAGAGGTTGGCGTCAGAATCATAGCCGAGAGCATGGAAGTCTTTGGCTTTTCCGCCGAGTTCAGTCTGAGCTTCCGTGGCGACATAGACCAGAGTGTCCCAGTCCCAAGTGGAAGGATCACCAATCTTGGCACCATATTCTCCGTAAGTCTCGTCCTTATGTTCCTTGTAAAGAGTGGTACCCTGGAACATTTCCATATCGATGTACATGACTTCGGTGGACTTATAAAGCGGGACAGACCAGGTTCCGGAATACTGATAACCGGTTCCTTCGTTGTAATAGCCGGCGACGAATTCATCCTTGTTGAAAGTGGTATCGGAAGAGATAAGGTTGTCGAGTTTCAGAATCTGAGAACCGGCTTCGCCCTTGGTTCCGATGTATTCGGAGAAGGAGTCCGGATAACCCATGGTGATGGAAGGGACAAAACCTGCCTGAAGCTTGGTCTTGACCGAATCATGAAGGTCATCATACGCCCCTGCAAGCTTTTCCGGAACGATACGATAGCCATCCGTGGCAGCATGGTCTTCGTTGAATTTATCGATGATGCGCTGAAGATTTCTCATCTTGTCATGGCCGATGCAGTGCCAGAAGGTGATATCCTTGGAGGAAGAACCACTATTCTGACCACAGGCTGCGACACCGGAGAGAAGAAGAAGCATCGAACCGACTAAACTGAATGTACCTTTTTTCATAATTGATTTATATTCTCCTTTTCAATTAACCTTTGATACCGGCACGGGATACACCACGCATGATGTATTTACGGAAACAGACGAAGAGAGCGAGAAGCGGAAGGGTGACACAGACGGTGGCTGCCATCTGTTTTCCATATTCATTGAAGTCCGTCCCTGTCTGGAAGGAATCACGGAGACCATTGGAGACAAGCTTGAAGTTGTCGTTTCCGCCGGCGACGAGGTTCGGCCAGATATAGGAGTTCCAGGAGCCCATGAGCTTGAGAATGAAGATGGTGACAAGGGAGGGCATCGCAAGGGGGACCATGACTTTCCAGAGATACTGCCAGTCCGTCTTGCCATCCACCTTGGCAGCGAGATAGAGTTCGTTCGGAATCTGCATGAAATTCTGCCGTAAGAGGTAAATGTAGAAGACGGAGACCATGAACGGAATGATCATGGCTAGGTAAGCACCGGTTCGGTTGCTTCCACCGGTCCAACCGAAGTTGGAAACAGAGATGTAGTTGGTGACGACCATCATTTCGCCAGGAATCATCATCGTCGCAAGGAGGATCGTGAACATCGTATCCTTCCCCTTGAAATCGAGTCTTGCAAAGGCGAAGGCGGCAAAGATACAGGTGAAAATGGTTCCGATTGTGGAGAAGATACCGACGACAAGGGTGTTGCCGACATACATGCCGAAGTTGAATTTCTTGGTAAGGCCGGCGTAGTTATTGACGAAATTGACTGGCCAGAAGGTTTGTTCGCCTTCGTGTCCGGGCAAGAAGCCCTTGATTTCGGCACCGCTCTTGAACGAGGTGATAATCATCCAGTAGAAGGGGAAAATGAAGAGGAGAGCGACAAAGATGAGGAAGGCATAAGTGAAGACCATGCCGACGATGTGCGCCGTGCGGCTCGCACGTTCCTTGGCTTTGGTCGACTGCCCTTCGCTCTTGATGACAAGGCGAAGGGAATGGGTATCGGAAGAGAGCTGGATGAGTTCGTCGTTAGGTGTCATTGTTTTATTTTCTTCCATATCCATCACTCCACATAGTTTTCGTCAAGGTCGGTTCTTGGCTTCATCGCTTCCCCTTTGTTGAGTTTGCGGACAAAGCTAAGAGAATCGGAGTAGCGGCCATCCCGAAGGGGAAGGCCTTTGTCGAGTCTTCTGACAAAAGCGGAAGACTCGCCATAATTCTTGTTTTCGTTTTCCATCAGTAATGCACCTTTCTCTTTGCGACCTGTTTCTGGATGGCCGTAAAGGCTAAGATGATGAGAAGCAGAACGACAGCGGCTGCAGCGGCAATCTGCAATCCGGACGGATTGCTCATATAGTCATAGATGTAGAAGGCGACTGTCTTCATGCTGGAAGGACCGGTCGATTCGAGGAAGGAACCGCCTTCGGCACCGAAGAGAGCGACAACGGAAGTGTATTCCTTGAAACCGCCGATGAAGGAGGTGATCATGACATAGAGAATCTGAGGGGAGAGAAGCGGAATCGTGACCTTGCGGATCATCTTCCACTTGGAAGAGCCATCGACTTTGGCGGCATCGTAATACTGTCCGTCGATATTCTGAAGTCCACCTAAGAAGATCAGAATCTTATAAGGAAGAGAATGCCAGACGATATAAACACAGAGAGCGAAGAAACCGGCCCAATAATTCGGAGCTGTGCCGGAGCTTCCCGCATAGAGCCAGTTGATATTGGTATGGAAAATGTAGTTGAAAACGCCGTTTTGATCGAAGATGACGGAAAAGACCATACCGATAGCGATGGCGTTTGTGACATAAGGCATGAAGAAGATGGTCTGAAGGATTTTCTGGAACTTCTTGATGGAGTTCAGTGCAATGGCAATAGCGAGTGCGATGATGATGGAGAGCGGGACCGTGACAAAGGTGATGAGAAGGGTGTTAGGGAGAGCGGTCTTGACGAATTCCTCTTCGTAGATGACGAGGTTACCGACTTGTGCGGTCGGTTTGATATGAAGGATTTCGAGATAGTTATCGAAGGTGAAGCCATCGTTGGTTCCCGTGAGCGTATTGTAATTCTTAAGGAAAGAAATTCCGATGGTGTTGATAATCGGATAGAAGGTGAACACTGCCATCAAAATGATGACAGGGGCTAAATAAAGCCAGGCTTTCCAGTTATTCTTGCTTTCCATCAGAAGTAGATTCTTTCTTCGCTCTCATAATCGAACAGGAAAATCTTGTTCTTTCTGATAGAGAGCGAGACATCGCCAACGGAAACCGGAATATCGCTGTCGATAATGACCTTGATTTGTTCGCCGAGGAAGCTTTCGTGCATGGCGACAAGAGACTTATCTCTTCCCTGGGTGATGATCTGATCCACATGAATCGTAAGGACGTGATTGTCACAGGCTGGAACAAAGCCTTCCGGACGGATGGCGATATAGATTTTCTTGTCTTCGGTGAGCTTGTCGCTTTCGAGGACGCACTCGTTTCCGAGATACACCTTTCCGCCTTCCACTCTTCCCTCAAAGACGTTGATTGGCGGGACACCGAGGAACTTGGCGACGAAGAGGTTGCCCGGATTGTCATACATGGTTTGCGGATGGTCCTTCTGCATTTCGACACCATCCTTCATGACGACGATATCATCGCAGATGGACATAGCTTCGTCCTGATCGTGCGTGACGAAGATTGTCGTGATGCCGGTCTCTTTCTGGATTCTTCTGATTTCCTCACGGGTCTGAAGTCTCAGACGGGCATCGAGGTTGGATAACGGTTCATCGAGAAGAAGAACTCTCGGTTTCTTGACGAGGGCTCTTGCGATGGCGACTCTCTGCTGCTGACCGCCAGAGAGTTCACTCGGTTTTCTTTCGAGATACTGAGAAATCTGAACAAGGCGGGCCGCTTCCTGGACAAGGGCGTCAATTTCGTCCTTGGAAACCTTTCTCTTGACTACAATGGGTTCGCCGATTTCGTCGACAGCCTCATATTTCTCGTTGAGAGTGATGTGCTTCTTTGCGTTGTCGGAAATATGCGCTGTTTTTTCGACATTGAGTTTTGCGAGTCTCGCTTCCACGAGCGGACGATAGTCTTCAGTCTGATGTAATTTCAGGGAGAAGAGTCTCTTCGCCATGGAAGAGACCATATGGAAATGGTCGACAAGGGCCTGCATGGCAAGCTCCTTGGAAATCTTGTTTTTATAAACAGAGGCAACGATGATGGATCTGATTTCCTCGGCGTGGTCGGTAAGCAAAGCGATTTCCGTATCGATATTGAGCAACGCTTCATCCTTCTTCGGAGCGATGGTCTTCATATTCGTAAGCGGGAAAGCGACATTGTCATAGACGCTAAGATGAGGATAAAGCGCATAGTTCTGGAAGACAAGGCCGATGCCCCTCTTCTCCGGTGCAAGATGAGTGACTTCCTCATCACCGAACCAAATTTCTCCGTCCGTAGGCTGCTTCAGACCGGCAATCATGTACAGAGTTGTCGATTTTCCGCATCCGGAAGGACCTAACAAGCCTAAAAGTTCGCCGTCACGAATATCGATGTTGAGATCGGAGACGGCAATAGTCTCTGGTCTGTTCTTCTTCGCATCTCCGGGGAACGCCTTCGTCAAATGTTTTAGTTTGATTTCCATACTTTAACCTTTCTCGGAATCCGTGCCGATGCCATACAAAAAAAGAGGAAATAGCCGCAAATCGGCAAGTTAATTATAATTCCAATCAAAAACCCTTTCAACCTTAATAAGGAAATATACTAAATATATTTAGGAAACCAGCGTGAAATCGTCATTTTCCAGACTGGCGGATTCTTTCATTCCGGCACGGGAAAGATATTCCGCATAGTTGAGATAGACATCTTTCTTGGAGCTATCGATAACATAAGTGTTGGAGACATAATCAAAGAAATCCTGTCCCCTCTTGGAGAAATGCATCATGGTTACGGAGACTGCCCAGGGAAGGAAGAAGGTGAAAACGGAAAGCCAATATCCGATGAAATATAAAAGCAGATCTCTTGCGACAAGTGTCTTTCCTGTCACATTGAGAGCATCGACACTGATGAGTGAGATTTTGAAAAGATACATGCCGATTGTCCTTCTGCCGCGACGGATGATGAGGGGAACAATAAGGAAAGCGAATGCATAACCGACAGAAAGGCAGAGAAAGAGCTCGACAACGGAAGTTCTCACGATGATATTAGTATATCTCACATAGTCGTCATTGAGGGAAAAATAAGCGATACAGTAGTGTTCAATTTCCGAATAGTAAAAGCTGTAATAATCCTGATCGGAATAATTCCCTTCGAGATAGGTTTCCTTGTTACTATCTTCCACAAAAAGATTTCCACCGTCAGAAGCCTTAGCATCCCGCTTTCTCAGTTGATAAGCCTGATAATACTCATTCTCGGTAAAAAAACGGCTGTCGTGATAGAAAACTTCAATCGCATCATTAAGAGTGTTCTTTTTTGAAGAGACCGGGTCATCGCTGTTATCCATCACAAGAATAATCACTTTCCCATCCTTGTAAATCGGAGTACTTTCCTCAATGGCATCTCTCGCAGCAACGGTTTCCTTATAAGCAGGGACACACCTTGTAATGGCGCCGACTGCCGCCGAAAGAAAAAGCCCGATGATCAGCGCCACAAAAAGGTCGATAAAAAAAGCAAACCAACGTTTGTACTTTTTCGCCTTGTCATAGATGACTTCCGTTACGTTATCCTTATTTTCCATTCTTTTCCTGCTCTTTCTCCTGTGCATCGAGGAAAGCTTCTTCCCGCTCTCTGAGATCGACCGTGCAGGTCAGAGAAGCGAATTCGCTGAGTGTCTGCCTGTCTTTGCTGATGAGGAAGAAAACAATGGAAAGAACAACCATCAGGAAAGAGAATAAGACCACCTGAAACACGGTGATCGGTCCAAAGAGAACTGCAGAGAGAATCTGAATTTTACCCAGAAGCAACGGCATGAAGAAAACAGAGCTGAAGGTGGTGATGAAGAGAACAAGATCCTTCACAAGAATCTGCCACCAACGTACTTCCATCATATCGGTTCCGACCGAAGCCAAAGAGAAGAAGCGATATCCGACAGTTCTTCCATGGCGGAAGATGCACTGGAACGGAACGTAACATAAGAGGAAACCGATGACATAGGAAAGGATAAGCATCCAGGCAAGAGAAGTTGCATAATGCTGATAGACCTCCTTGAACTCTTCGTTCTTTTCCAAGTAAGGAGTATAAGACTTCTCGACTTCACTGATGGCATCCAGGATTGCCTGACGATAAAGGAGCGATAATCTCTGATAGAGTGTCTTCCCGCTCTCAGTACCATAGTTGACATAATCGAGAATGATTTCCGTGTTTTCCTTACTGAGATAGAAGACATCGGAGTTCAAAAGAAAATCAGAGCTCACCAAATCCTTGTTATCTGTATCAAAATGAAGAATATCCCGATTGATATCAGCAAGTGTCATATCCTTGATTTCTGTTTGATAGGAAGTAAGATTCTTTTTTCGAAATCCGAGATAATAATAGAGAATATCATCATTCTGATAATATCCATCTTTATCCTGATAAGATAGCTTTTCTTCCTCTTTCACTTCCACGAAATCTTTCTTTCCCTGATTGAGTTCATAATAGGTAACATCCGGATATTTACTGCAGGAAAATTTCAGAAGTTTCGTAATATAGTTTTTGCTTTCCGAAGAAACGGAGACAAGATTCTCTTTGTCGTCCTTCTTCTGCAGATGGGTGGAAACAATAATGGATAGCACTTCATCCTGCTTTTCCTGGTATTGTTTCTCACTCTCCTTTGTCATTCCAGTACTATCAAAAATTGGCTGAACAACCAAAGCGAAAAGAGAAAAGGAAACCAACAGCACCAAAAAATAGTCAAGCAACATGACAACGAACCGTCTTCCTTTCTTGGCGGGTTTATAGCTGGTTACATCAAGGAATCTATCATTTCTCATAATTAGTATTATAACATGGATGACAAGACAATTTATGAATGCAATCGTCGGCTTTTCAGCACGGATAACAGGTGTGACAATGGTTACATTGCCCCTGACGTTCTATATAAGAATTGTTTCAAAAAAACATCGTAAAAAAATGAGGCATCGAAAATTAGTTTCTGAAGGTTCCTACATTTCCGGGAATCAATTTAATTGCAATAGAAGGCTCATAGTCTTTCACAAAAGAATCCAAGGATTTTGTCGTAGCGTTCCCCGCCTTGACCTCAATCCGAATGATTTCATTGTCTTTTTCAATCACGAATTCCAGTTCCGAATTATCATTCGGCTTATAGTAATGTAACGAAAAGTCCTTCTTTACAAGGATCTATGCCCCAAAATTTTCATAGAATCCCCATTCACAAAACCTTTTAATGTTCCGTTCAGTAAGGCTCGTTGTGTGGCAAAACCAAACATTGCTAGCAAAAGCCGGTATCCGCAACATACAGCCTGAACTCGTTTTCTTTTTCGTATGCTTTTAACGGAATTATCGGGCCCGTAGTGTTATAAAACATATAGGCCATATTGGCATCGCCAAGCTGATTATCACAAAACTCAGCTAATCAACCTTTCACCGATTTTATAGCATGACTTTTCCTTGCGGTTAAGGAGGAATGCATATTTTAGGATATTCAAAAACTTATTTCATGCATATTTCAGGAACTCGTCTTACGTTCGCAACGAAAAAGTGTGACAAAAAGCGGAGCAGCGATTGCTGCCCCGCCTGATTGACTGATTTGTCAGCGAGCGATTTTCGTATCCCGAATGACGTCCTGATA
>CAKVBX010000046.1 GCA_934725685.1 uncultured Bacilli bacterium | reverse complement strand
GTCACTTTCTTCTACTACGGGGATTACCTCTATTGCTGCTGTCCCGGATATACCGATCTCTATGTCTCAGACTATACTTACCCATACTGAAAGGGGACGCCATCATGAAAACGAAAATCATCTTTCTGTTCTCCCTGTTCCTCCCGATGGTCTCCTGTGGAAAGACCACAGGACTGAAGCGAGGGGATGACTACAGAACCATGTGGAACTACTTCGAAAAAGAGAAAATTGACCCGGTCGAATGCAAGGATTATGTCCTCTACAAAGAGAACGGAAGAGCACACGCCATCCGAAGAAGTGACGACTATCGGACCATCGAGGAAATCCGGTCCTATCCTCTCGTCACACTGACAAAGACTACCTTCGACATCTATGTCGCAGGGATGACCGTCTTTGAAATCGTCGAACATTTCGGGATTCCGGATTCAACGAAAAGCTCATCGTGTTATTTCTTTTACTCCATCGATGGTAAATCGGCAGGATCTATTCACTTCATTCACGATGACACCCATATTTTTCATGCGACATAAGGAGAAAACAAATGAAAAAACTAAAATTATTGCTTCTGTTGCCTCTCCTACTTAGTTCCGGTTGCAATCGATCTGACAAGTTACCATATAAAGTCGGGGATTCTAGCATTGAATTCCATCGTTTCCTTTACGAAAACATTGATTATCGTATGGTAGGAAACGTATATTTCTTCAAATATGGAAATAGAGGATATCTCGTTGCGGATGCCCCATTTACAGCAACAATAACAAAGATAGAATCCTATCCGACCACACTGCCATCCGTCTATGATTTCTATCGTCTGACCCCTTTCATGGATATTTTCGATGTCGCAAAGATTGTCGGGGTACCGGATGGTTTCAATTCGAGCGGAGTCATCTGGGTTGCCTATCCGACAAAGGAAGGGAATCTCGTCAGCGTCTACCTCATGTATAATGATAAACAGGTTTGTTATGGAGATGCGTTTATCGTCGATCCAATCATAGAGAATTGACGAGCAGCCGGTCAATGAATTGTTGATCGTTGCCATCTTCTTTCCATCATAAAAAAGGGCTGCCTGTCGCCAGTTTGTTTCTGGCATCAGGCAGCCTTTTTTGTCGCCGTAATTCAGAACGTATATTCCGGGGAAGCAGGAACGGCCTTGCTGATACTGGCCTTATCGGTCGTCACAGAAAGCGAAGAAATCGTTCCGCTTGTGGATTCCGCAGAGAAGGAGAAACCGGAAGCGGATCCTAAGTTCTTATAGTACCAATAACCATTGAATTTCATATACGCCTTGTTATCCAAAAGGATGGCGGTGAAATCGTAATCAGTATCCTTGTTGACCTTCTGGACACCTTTATCGACATTGAAGACCTTGGCATCTTCATTCCAGAGAAGGAACTGGAAGTTCGTCGAAGTCTGCCAGTCGCCCGGATTCTGTCCGAAATAGAATTCGAGGAAGTGATTCCCGGAGGAAGGCTTTTCATAGCGGACTTTGCCCTGGATCATGAGATCACCCTTATACATATTGGTGTAATCCGTAGAATAGAAGACACGGTTCGGCGTCGCATTCTGGCCGGAGGTGATGCCATCGACCGTGATGGAAGTCTCCTCTTCGTTTCTGGTGACAAAGAAGTCACTGTCCGTGTTAAGCGTGATGAAATGGTTCTTCTTTTCCTCAGGTTGATTCTCAAGTTTCGTCATCGTAAGTCCGGCTTCCTTGAGAAGGTTGTCGAAAATGGTATAGTTCTCCAACTTCGGATGGAGTCCGTCGCGAAGAAGGCTTCCGTCCGCTCCGTTACCGGCAGCATTCATGAACTTGGAAGGGGAATCGAGGTAGGTCATGAAATCGTTGGCAGCACAGTACTCTTTGGTCAAGGCATTGCATGCAATTTCCTTATCCAAGTTCTGAGAGAACGTCGTGGAGGGTTCGATACCGAAAATATAGATCTTTGTCTCAGGAAGTTCGGCGTGGATTTCCTCGAAGATGCTCTCCAGGTTGGAGAAGGTCGCTTCTCCGGAGAGATGGGCATCATTGATGTCATTGGTGCCGAGATGGAACACGATGTTTTCCGGTTCAAAGGGGATGAGAAGCTTGGTCGCATAATAATACCAGTCCTCGGCCTGCGTGGCAGAGATACCCATGGTATAAGTGTTATAGCTTCCGTAATAAGAAGAATAGAAATTGGACCAGAACTGCGTATCGAAGAAGGAATCACCGGCAAACAGGGTTCTTCCCTCTACCGGATAATCCTTGTTGGAATAGGCATTGAAACGGGCCTGGACCTGGCTCTTGAACTTGCTGTCGGAAGCGACAGCGGCATAGAACGAAGTCTTCGCGAAATGTTCGCTGGTGACCGTCACCTTGACCGTGCCGGCCTTGAGGCCGTGCATCGTACCATCTTCATCGATGGTGAGCGTCTCCGGATCGGCGGATTCATAATGAAGCACTTCATCGGCATAATCGGGATTGGAAAAATGCGGTTTGATTTTTCTCGTATAGCCTTCTCTGACACGGTGGAAACCGAAGGTGAGCGTTCCGTAATCGATGGCTTCGCTTGCCGTATCCGTCGGCTTTTCCGTGGAAGGAGTCTCAGTCACGTTTTCAGTAGGCTTAGCTTCCGTCGAAGGAGTCTCCGTCGGCTTTTCCGTATCGGAATTTCCTCCGCACCCCACCAAGAGCAGAAGGGAGAGTAACGACAGAGACAATGCATTCTTTTTCATGAGATGAATTCCTTTCTCAAAACTACTCTGCGACACAGTGAGTGATATCGCTCACATAGATATTGTCTTCCGATTCAATATGGAGTTTGGCAAGATAACAGGTTCTCTTTTCAGAACAGTTCTCCCTGCCGTGGAAGAAATAATAAGGTTGGCCGTCCTTTTCCACCACACAGCCGTGTCCGGTGGAATAGAGCGGCATCTCCGGAATCTGATGGATGATCGGGTTCTTGCCGTACTTCTTGAAATGTTCCATCGGAACATCCGCAAAGGCGACACCGACACCATATAGGGCATTCTGATAATTGTTGCAGGAATAGAAAAGAAGATACTTCTTCTTTCCTTCGAAGACATAAGGAACCGTCATCGAACCTTCGGACCATCTGCGATTATGTTTCTCATGATGACTTGTCTCATAATCGTTTACATGGCCGTTTTCCCATTCCTGAGGTTCCTGGTGGTAGGAAAGAATCTGAACAAACTTATCCTCTCTTCTACCATCCTCTCCGTAACCGACATAATCCTTTTTGATTGTCGGCTGGGTACTCGCCGCCTTGTCAAACCAGAAATCGGGTTCGAGTTCGACGCCGAGAATATTGCTCTCCTCGATATATTTTCCGAGTTTTCTGTCCAAAAGGCAGTTACGATAGCAGCAACGGGAATAATAGAGATACATCCGCTGATCGGCATCGATGAAGAAATCGGCATCGATGGAGGGGATATAGACCCCTCTCGGGAGAGCGTTCACATCAAATTCAGCGGCATCCTTGGAAAAAGGTTCCTTGGTGACGCGGTCGATATCCCGATAATTGGGATCGAAAGGATAATAGTCAATCGGATGGTCCTCAATGTTGACAAAAGGCCCTTCCGGTCTTTTAGAAACAGCGACGCCGATTTTGCAGCATTCGATGAAATCGCGTTCTCCGAAATACTTGCCGACGAGATCATCTCTCACCAAGGCAGAGTAGAACATATAGTAATGGTCGTTGTTCGGATTATAGTAGACTTCCGGCGCCCAGAACCATCCTTTTCCCCAATCATTCTTTTCCCGGGAAAGACCATTTCCGATAAAATCCCAATGGATAAGATCCTCACTCTGATAGACGAGAAACGGAGCTTTGTCGTCTCCGCCGGTCGCATAGCAGAAGAATTTTCCGGATTTCGGGTCTTTGAGAATATACGGATCGGCACCGATTACACTTTTAGGTTTCATGATAGTCACTTTCCACAATGTTTAGATCAGATCGCTGAGCAGACGATAATTGTCAAGATTCGTACGGCTTGCATCACCGCCATCAAAGCCGGTGACAAGAGCCGTTTTCTTCTTTCCTTCTTCTTTGCTGACATCGGAATAGGAAGCCATCACCTGAAGACCGTCCTTTTCAAGACCGAGTTCTTCATAAGGAAGATAGAGTTCCATCGTCATGCCAGTGCAGTCTTTTCCGCCGCCGATGACATTGACTTCGCCTGTCGTACGGACATGGTACTCGGCACCGGTGACAATCTTCGAATAAATCAGATTTTCGCGGGGACTATAGCTTGTGACGCCTTTGTCGTAGACACGTAAGAGATTGGCAGAGGAGAGAAAGACGGCCATCGACTCATTTGCGGTCGTGTTGGTGAGATAGAGTTCGAGGTCGTCGTTTTCGTCCTTCTGGCCCATGTCGCCGCTCTCCCAGGCCTCGCCGTCGGTCCAGAGCTCCGGATCTTTGACTTCGGCACGCACATAGAGACCGTCATCCGTCGTCTTGAAACCGACAGAGACCTTATCATTGATCTTATTTAGTTTTCCAGACCAATCATTGGTTTTTCCGTCGACATAAGGGAGCTCATCGACGACGAGATTCATCGTAGCAGAGGCTTCTCCCCAGTTGGTTACGCTGGTGATACGGACCTCTTTAGTACCGACTGTCTTGTCATCGACACCGTCCGGGAACGAAATCGGGACAATGCCGGTCGTTCCGTTGGAGAAATTGGCCTCGACGTATTTAGGAACGTTTTCGCCGTGGTTCAAAGCGATGTGATAGCTATCTTCCAGATTGAAGGATTCAATCTTACGGTTATCATTGCGGAAGATGACCGCCTCCGCCATTCTCTCGCCGAGGATGATGTTGCTTTCCGCACCGAAGTGCCAAGGCTCGAAGGTGTTGGTATAGAGATCATCGGTGGAGAGGTAGTCAACGATGGAATTGGAGGCATCAAACTGAATCTGACGGAGCTTATTGGCGTATCTTGCAGAGTTGGTTTGTGCTTCGGAGACGACAAAAGGAAGTTCAGGCATGTTGTAATAATCGCGGAAATCCTGAATAAAATAGTTCAGGGCGGAAGCATAGATGTCCATATTGTCCTCGAACTTGGCATCCTGTTCGCCGTGGCAGAAGACAACGCCGTCGATGACGGATTCATAGCCTTCGGTCTTCAGATCTTCGATGGCCTTGTCCACAAGCTGATAAAGGTTGTTCGTGAGGGGACCGGTCGGATTGCCGTTCTTGTCCTCCCTGATCTGATTCATCTGAAGCTTGACGGAGAGGTTATCGTCATCGATTAAAGATTTGGAATACCAGTGGTCGGTGAAGGTGGAACCGCAGGCCGTATATTTGACGATGACGGATTTTCTCGTCTTGCCATCCTTGGGGAAACGGGAAGCCATCGCCTTGGCCATACCGAGTTCCGGTCCGAATTCGGAGGCAGAATCACCAAAGCCAGGTTTGACGGAGGTCAAAGTGCCGCTCACCGTCTCCGGAATATTGTTGAGCTGCGGCATCGTAAGGCCATCCTGGAGGATGTCGACGGTCTCATTGGGCTGTTTTTCTTCATCAGAAAGATCACTGTTGTGCGCCTTGCCTCTTGCACCGCTCTGGCCGGCGAGGACGATGATATGGACTTTATCGTCTTCGACGGGAGCCGGTCTCTCCGTCTTGTTTTCGGTATGAGCCTCCGTCGGCTTGGTCTCGGTCGTTTTTTCCGTATTAGGATTTCCGCCGCAGGCAATCAAAGACAGGGTGAGAAGAGGAACAAACAGAAGTTTCGACTTGTTTTTCATGGGAATGACCTCCTAAATACATCATTCGTTTTTGCACTTCGTCACAGCATTCATCTCGAATTCTGATTCATATTGTATTGAGGAAATGTTGCGTAATCCACTGATAAATTTAATGGAAGAAAATGGATTCGTTCTCCCCTTTTCTGTTCCGGATGGAAAGGGCCTTCAGGACTGCTTTCGCATGGTAGGTGAGGAATCCTGCCTTTCCTTCACGGTTTCCTAGAGAGACCGGAAGAGAGAAAATCTGCTCTCCGTCAATCGTGCCCTCAAGACGATTCTTGATCCGTCTTAAGGAGAGGGTCACCTCAGATCCTTCCTTATAGGAATATGGTTTGCTGGCGAGGATCTCGGTATAGTTGAAGTCAACCCGGCTCAGCTGGACATTATTCTTGGTGAGAGAAAGGGAGAATCCGCGGTAAGAGGTCGGATTATCCTTTCCGTCTCCATCCTCCACGAAATTGTTGCAGAATTCACTGGCTTCAAAGAGTAAGGAGAACATGCCGCCTTCTTCGATTGCTTCGGGAAGGAAAGTGAGAGATACTTCGTCAGAAGAGGTCTTCTTTTCGTAGAGCAGAGCGCTGCTTCCTTCATCCTCGAGATGATAGCCGTCTTCTTTTCTAGTCGGGCTTCCCCGGAAGAAGAAGGATTTTTCATTCTGTTCTCTTGTAAAATCAAGCTGAACTTCCAAGGCTTCCTCTTTCTTCACGAGTCGGATTTGGGAGAAATAGAGGTCCTCTTCTCCGACAAAGGTGAGATACTGGGCACCTTTCTTAAATGGAATCGAAGAAAGAAGGATTTCCGATTCCTCTTTTCCCGTCTCTTCCTCCTCGAGGAAGACCGGGAAGGAGACTGCTCCTTCCTTTTCGATGGAAAGGCGCTTCCCCTGATAACCCTTCCTGAGAGTCATGAGGATAAGATAGTCCCCATCCTCCGGAATATCGACGGCATAACTCACCCGGCTATCGAGTCCGAGATGGAGATAAGGCGTCGTCGGAGAGACATTC
The DNA here is from genome assembly GCA_934725685.1 of uncultured Bacilli bacterium. Taxonomy (GTDB): domain Bacteria; phylum Bacillota_I; class Bacilli_A; order RFN20; family CAG-288; genus Enterosoma. The sequence goes on along the minus strand of CAKVBX010000046.1, from coordinate 5,584 downwards.
CTAGAGCGTTCCGGATCATATGCGGTTGCAAAGAGAAGGGAATCCTTGGGATATTTTTCCTCCGAGGAACCTAAAGCAAACGGCGAAAGCGAAGTGGAAGCGATGGTGAGGAACGTATGATTCTTCAGATAGCCGACCTTTCCGGAAGCATAGGTGCAGGGGAAGCCGTAGAGCTTTTCCATATGGTCGAAAGAAAGTGCGAGATATCCTCTCCGGTACTGAAGGAGGAAGGAATGAAGGACATCGAAACGATAGGGATGAGATAAGGTGACTGTCGTGAGCACCTCTTCCGCGAAATGCTTTTTTCCGAGGACGATCTTCTCCCCGTCGAAATCGAGGAATCCGTAATGATTGTCATCGAGATAGGAAAAGACCATCCTTCCCTTTCCGACATTGTTGAATTCGACGGAGAAGGTCTCCTCGCTGAAAAAGTCGAGAACATAGGCATCTTTCTCTTCGACTAAGGCATCCCCATCCTTTGCTTTGAGTGCCTGCGGGACAAAAGGAACTCCATGAAGCCGCGCCCCATTGACACCCATCTTTTCTCCGCTGAAGGAGAGACGGGACAGATTCAGATAACGTCTTCTGTCATCCAGAAGATTGTGATAGACAAGGAAATAGGAATCGAGATCGGGTCCTAAGACCGTGCAGGAATGCCCGAGTCCGTAGAAATCCTTCTCCGTGGAAATGAGAATCGTCTTTTCTCTCTGATAGCAGAGGGGGAAGAGCGGATTGAACGGAGATTTACCGCTGCAGTAATCCACGCGGTAATCCGTGGAAAGGAAGTGGGCACCGCAATAGGTCAGATAGTATCTTCCGTAACGGCGGAGCATATAAGGTCCTTCATTCCAACGGCCGAGATGGGCAGGAGAAAGGAAGGCCTCTTCCTTAACCTCGGAGAAATCCGTACTGAGTGAATAGACCTTCAGGGCATCATCGAATGCACCGTAAAGATAGACCTTCTCATCCCCGTCGAGGAAGAAGGAGCCGTCGATTTTGCGTCCGAGATTCTTGCTCACGCAGCGGAAGGGTCCCTTCGGAGAGGAGGAGGCGAAAAGATAGTGGCCGTTTCCGCTTGGGCTTGCGATCATATAGAAGGTACCATCATAATAGCAGACCTCCGGGGCAAACGGAGTGAGGGAATCCGGATGGTTCTCATCCGCATCATAGTCATAGATGACGCCATGCGGCAAAACGCCGTTGTCCACCATGGAAAAATCAATCAGATTCTCCGACTGGTAGCAGTACATCTGTTTTCCACCGCAAGTGAAATAGAGATAGTACATGCCGTCAAAACGAAGGACAAAGGGATCGGGACACTCCCTGTCAGAATCGAGGGGGCGTCCGTTTTCATATCGCTGTGTGGGAAGACATCCCATGTTTTTTCTGTTGTTTTCCATGATTAGAAGATTATGTTTGATTGATTATTCTTTTCCGTAGACTTCGATTTCGTTGAGCTGGCGGAGTCCGTCCGTATCGAAACCGATGACGATCTTGGAAGCTCTGATTTCCTCAAACTGATAGGTGAAGGCAGAGCAGGGACGGATGAACTCCTTCTCATCGTTGACATATTCGGATTCGCGGAAGAAAGGATCGAGAATCACATTTCCGTTTCCAAAGGAAATATAGGAGATGTCAGAAAGGTAATTATCGTAGAAGGCAGAGTTGTAGATAGCGAGACCGGCGATGGAATATTCCTTCCCGAAGTCGATTTCCACATAGGACAGCCCTTCCCCGAGCTTCGCTTCCCTATCCTGTTCCTGCTTGAGGTTATAATGCTCGACGACATAATGGTCGACAAGGCGGGAGGCATCCGTCACATTCTCCGAAATGACCTTCGCCTTATAGGCGATATTCTTATAGCCGCTGATTTCCTCAGGAAGCGGTTGGACGGAATAGGAGGGGCCTTTGGCAAAAGGACGTCCGGTCGTCTCGTCGAAATAGAGCTGATCGAATCCGAAGGCTCTACCGCTGTCGGAATTCTTGCGGTTGATATGGGCATGGTAGCCGATCATATACTGATCGCCGACCTTGAAGAAGGTGTGATGCGCCGTACCGGACATGAAGCCTTCCCACTGGGAATGAACCTTGGTGGAATCCATGCCGCCGGCATAGCCGAAGAGAACGTTGGTCCACTGATGGTCGGCATCGGCCTGATCGGTAAGCTGCCAGTTTCTCGTCTCATCATAGGGCTTTTCATAAGTGCCCAAGGGAGAGTCGCTCTCCGCATAGCAGACCGTATAATAGCGGTCCGGATAATGGTTTACGGAATAAGTGAGATAGTATTTGCCGTTGACAGGAGACTTCAGCATATAAGGTCCTTCCGCAACGCGGAATCCTTCATAAGCTTCCCAGGAGAGATTCTTCAGCATCGTCGCTTTGACGGAGGGAGAACCGGGGATGACGAGCGTCTGTACGGTGGACATATCCAAGGTGACAGGATCGAGCATCTCGGCGCCCTGAATATACTGCATGACTCCGGACTGATAGACGGACCAGTACATATACATCTTTCCGTCATCATCCGTGAAGACGGTCTGATCAAGGACATCGAGTCCGACCGCATCATCGATGCACTTGAAGATGGCTTCCTTCGTGCCATCGATAGCATTTCCGTTGGCGTCATTGCCGACATAATCGGCAAAGGGACCGGAAAGGGAATCGGAGGTAAGAACCGTGATGGATCTTCTACCAGTCGACTTGGAACTATCGGAATAATACAGATAATATTTGTCACCGATATGGCGGACTTCCGGCGCGAACATCGCACCGCCTGCTGCCCAGTGACCGGCCGGTTTGGGATAGATGTTCATATGGAGATTGAACTTGTTGAAGTCCTCGGTATCATAGCAGTCGAAACCCTGCGATCCGGTGCGGTCAGTCGTACCGAAAATGTAGTATTTTCCGTCTTCACCCTGGATGACATCCGGATCGGGAAGATTCATCTGATTGAGATCGTTGCGATACCACATCTTTTTATCGAAATTGACTTTGCTGCCGTTATCCCTGGCGTGATCCGTGTACACGAAATCGGAAGAGGAAGGTTTGACCTTGTCTTCCTCCGCAATCGTCGGAATCTGTTCCGTCGGCTTGTCAGTGATGGTCTCGGAGACCTTGCCTTCCTTGCATCCGACTAAGAGAGCCGGCATAAGTAGAAGAGATAATTTGTTTTTGTTTTTCATTATTTGAGCCTCGGTCCATCGAGTTCCGTATCGAAGGACGCTCTTGTTTTAGCGACATAGGGGAAACCGGCCTCATTCCAAAGGAGCTTATCCATGAAGAGATGTCTCGTTCCGAAATTATCCTTGGAAGAATAGCCATGATAATAAATCCAATAATCACCGGCATCATCGACGACAACGGAATTGTGGCCGGTTCCGGCGACATCCTCACTGGAAGCACCCGCCCAGACGACGAGATTGCCTCTGGTCACTCCGGAGCCGCTCATCGTGAGCTTATACCCATTGGAATCATAGTAGGGTCCGAGGATGCTTTCGCTCTTTCCGACCATGACGCGGTAAGTGGAATTCTTTCCCTCACAGCAGGTTCCGGCAGAGCCGAAATAATAGTAATAGCCTTCCCTCTGGATGATATAGCCACCTTCATAGGTGCTGCCATCCCAGGAGGAGACACGGCCAGCGATCAGAACCTTGTTGTCCCTTTGGTAGTCCATTCCACCGAAGGGGGTGATGGAACCGTCGTCATTCTGTGCGAGCTGAACGACGAATTCGCCACAGAAGGAACCCAAAGTCATATAGATGTCACCCGTCTCTTCTTCGACGATGACGGCGGGATCGATATTGTTGTCGATGCCGATATCGCTATAGGAGAAAAGTTTTCCCTTATCGGTATAAGGACCGGCGATATTGTCAGCGACGCCGTATCCGACACCGCAGCAGGAACCCCATCCGGAAAGCGAATAGAAGTAATACCAGGTGTTCCCGATTTTTACGACATCCGGTGCCCAGAGATTGACGGATTTGCCCGGCTGAACCTCCTGACCCCACGTCGGGAAGTTGATGACATTGTCACCGGTCGCATAGACCGTCCAGTTGCAGCCGTCCTCACTGAAGAGTTCGACACGATCGGTGGAGAAGCAATAGAAATAGCCGGTCTCCGGATCACGGACGACAGAGGGATCGGCGACTTCGGCCTTGAAGTCGGTGCCGCTGGTGGTCGTCACCATGACCGGATTCGAATAGACACTGGAGACAAGCTCAGAGACATCGATGGTCTCTTTCGGTTCTTCGGTTGCCGGAACTTCCGTCGGGGCATCCGTCGGAACCTGATCCGTCTTTTTCTCACTGCTTCCCGTTCCGCAGGCGGTGAGAAGCGCAAGCAAGGATAAAGCCAAAAATTTCTTTTTCATTCTTGCCTCCTCAATCCGCTTTGACCCAGTCGGCGATGGTGTCACCGCTGTTGTCATCGAAAATCAGGACCTTGGAACGGTCGACGGAGAGTTTCACATCTTCGTGCGGTTTGACAAGGGTTCCGGTAGAAATCTTGGCAATCATCTCGATGTCATTGAAATTGGTGTGAAGGAGGAGTTCTGAGCCGAGAAGTTCGACGACATCGCTCTTGCAGACAAAGGCATCGCTCTTGTTCGCATCGAAATATTCGTCATCGAGATGGATATGTTCCGGACGGATACCAACGGAGACGGAATGAGGGAGGGTGAGATAGCTTTCATATTTTTGGAGAAGGTCGTTCAGGACAAGATACAGGTTATTGGTGAGAATGATCTTGCTATCCTTGACGTGAAGGACGTTCTTATAACCCTTGACTGCCTTCTTTGCTTTACCTTTTCTCTTGTTATAGAAGAGGACTTCCTCCTTTCCTTCCTTCTTCTTGTCCTTGTTGAAGACTTCGGCATTGTGAAGGATGGAAAGTTCCTTGCTGGTGATGCCGCAGATGTTGTAGAGCGGAGAACGGATGGCACTCATGGCGCGCATGACCGTCGAAAGATCATCCCAATCGATATTGTCTATGCTGGCGACGATGAGATTGCCATCAGTGACGTCCATCGGATCTTCGGAATGGCAGAGTTCAAGACCGATTTCCCTGATTTCGGCGAAGAGTTTCTTTTTCTTCTCCATCAGGTCGTTGATCTCCTCAATCAGTTCCCTCTTTTGCTGCTCGCTTAAAACATTCTTATTATTCTTTTTCTGATTCTTTTTCTCAATCCTTTCGTTTTCCGCAAGCCGCTTGGCATCTTCGTTCATCCTGTTGTTGTTCTCAACCAAAGCATCGAGCAGGAGAATACCGTGCATTCTCTTGACCGCAGGCTTTTCCAAGAAGGCCTTGGTCTGAGCGATTTTTCTTTTGTAGAAGTTGTCGTGGACTTCCTGATACCCATCGGGCATCACAATACGGAATCCATCACGGAGCTTGACCGATCCGTTTTCATAGACGCCATCAAAGATGTTCATTGCTGGAGAACCGATGAAGGTGGCGACGAAGATGTTGTTCGGCTGATTATAGATGACGGAAGGTTCATCAATCTGCTGAACCCAGCCTTTGGACATAACGGCGATTCTAGTCGCCATGGTCATGGCTTCGGTCTGATCGTGGGTGACATAGATGG
>CAKVBX010000045.1 GCA_934725685.1 uncultured Bacilli bacterium | reverse complement strand
AAATATAAAGCGATACTGAGTAGGGGAGGAACCATATCATCATCCATGGCATGAAGGACAAGAAGAGAAGCTCTGACTTTCTTCGGGAGCGGATGTTCTAAGGAAACATCATTCTTTCTTCCGAAAATCAGATGGGAGACGAGGCGGTAAAGAGGACGGATGAAATAATAGAGCTTTTTACTCTGCCCTTTCAGGAGGTAAAGAATCTCCTTCGAAGGAGAAAGGAAACCGGAACGGAGAATCACTTTCGAAACAAGATTCGAAGAAGCAAGTGCTCCCAAGGAGCAATAAGCGCCCCAGCTATGGCCGTAGAGGATGATTTCCCTACCATTGGCCAGATTCCGCTTCTTCACATCCCGTAAGACATTCTCGAGAACATAGATGCCGTTGGAAAGAGAGACCTGATTCTGTCCTTCGCTTTCTCCGACCCCATACTGATCATAGGCGAGCACCTCATAGCCTTTCCCCGTGAGATAATAGATATCGGCAAGATACTGAATATGGGTTCCGAAAAATCCATGGGAGAGAATAATGAGTCCTCTATCCGAAGAACCTGCTCTCCTTTTATAAAAGTAACCTTGGATTACCTTTCCGTAAAAACCGACACGATAGGGAGTCCGTTCGAGTTCCGGATAATCTTCAAAACGGAGATAACAGGGATTCGAAGGATCACTCCCCCGGACTAAGAAAAGTTTCCGGTGCACGAGAAATACTGCGAGAAGAACCGACATAAAATAAAGGAAGAAGAGACAGAGGAGAACGATAGCGATAATCAGGATGATTTGGACCATTTGTAGCATTATAGCATAGGAAGATGTCCGTTGCATTTTTCTAATTTTTAGCACTCTTTGCTTGAAACTGCTAATTTTCGTCCTATAATTAAAATGCAACCAATAAGGAGGCAAGAAAATATGAGTGAACAGAAATATACAACCAAGGTAATCGATGCCATCAACACCGGCATGAATATGACAAAAGACAGACATCTCGCTTCGTTCGATGTCCCCGTCTTACTCAGAACTCTATTCGATCAGGAAGGTTCCATGTATGTAAGCATCCTGAAAAAACTCGATATCGATGTCAAGACCGTATCACAGATGATCGACTCCTATCTGAATTCGTCCGTGACGACCTCTTCCACCGCCGACCCGGATACGAGTGCCGATGTAAAGAACATCCTTTACAATGCAAGCAAATACGAAAGCGAAATGCAGGATGAGTACATGTCCGTCGAGCATCTGCTCTTAGCGCAGTTCGACTGCAAACACACCCTCGTCGACAAGCTCAAAACACTAGAACATTATACGAAAAAGGATTTTGAGAAGGTCATTTCCCAGATCCGTGGCAGCAACCATGTCACCAGCGATAACCCCGAGAGTCAGTATGAGGCACTGAAGAAGTATGGACGGGATCTCGTCGCCTCCGTCGCCGACGGCAAGATTGATCCCATCATCGGGAGAGACGAGGAAATCCGCCGTGTGATGGAAATCCTTTCCCGTAAGAGCAAGAACAACCCGGTCCTCATCGGCGATCCGGGCGTCGGCAAGACTGCCGTCGTTGAAGGACTCGCCTGGCGTATCTTCAAAGGCGACGTTCCGGAAACACTGAAGAACAAGACCATCTTCGAACTTGATGTCGGTTCTCTCATCGCCGGTGCGAAATACCGCGGCGAATTCGAGGAACGTCTCAAAGCCGTCATGAAGGAAGTCGCAGAGTCCGACGGCAGAATCATTCTTTTCATCGACGAGATTCACACCCTCATCGGTGCTGGAGCCGGCGGCGACTCCTCTCTGGATGCCGCCAACATCCTGAAGCCGCTGCTTGCCCGCGGCGAACTTCACTGTATCGGTGCGACGACCCTCAACGAGTATCGGAAATACATCGAAAAGGATCCCGCCTTTGCAAGACGTATGCAGAAAGTCCTCATCGATGAACCGACCGTCGAGGATTCCATCGCCATCCTAAGAGGTATCAAGGGACGCTATGAACAGCATCACGGCGTCGAAATCAGCGATGATGCCATCATCGCCGCCGTCACCCTCTCCAAGCGGTACATCACGGACCGTTTCCTGCCGGATAAGGCCATCGACCTCATCGACGAAGCCTGTGCGAAGGTCAGAATGCAAATTGATACGATGCCGGAAGAGCTCGACGAAGTCAACCGGAAGTTGCTGCAGCTTCAGATCGAAAAAGTCTCTCTCAAGAACGATACCAGCGAAAACGCCAGGAAACGTCTCGAAGAGATGGAAAAGGACATCAGCGAACTGAGTTCAAAGAAAGATCATCTCTTCGCTCAGTGGAAAGCCGAGAAGGGGGAGGCCGAAAAGCAGAAGGAAATCAAGAAACAGCTCGATGTCGCCTCTCTCAACCTCGAGAAAGCGATGCAGGACGCCGATTACAATACGGCGGCACGTTTGCAGAACAAAGACATTCCAGAGCTTCGCGCTCGGCTTGAGAAAGCGAAGGAAGGAACAAAGACCAGCACGCTTCTAAGCGATTCCGTCACGGATGAGACCGTCGCCCAGGTCATCTCCCAGCAGACCGGCATCCCGGTCAGCAAGCTCACCAAGAGCGAATCACAGAAAATCCTCACCCTCAAGGATGAACTCGCAAAACGGGTCATCGGTCAGGATGAGGCACTGACACAGATTTCCGATTCCATCCTCCGTTCCCGTGCCGGCTTAAGCGACAGCAACCGCCCAATCGGCAGCTTCCTCTTCTTAGGTCCGACCGGTGTCGGCAAGACCGAAGTCGCCAAGGCCCTCGCGGAACAGCTCTTCGATTCCGAGCGCCAGATTGTCCGCATCGACATGTCCGAATACATGGAAAAGGAATCCGTCTCCCGTCTCGTCGGTGCGGCACCGGGTTATGTGGGCTATGAGGAAGGCGGTCAGCTCACGGAAGCGGTGCGCCGCAAACCATATTCCATCGTCCTCTTCGATGAAATCGAAAAGGCGCATCCCGACATTTTCAACATTCTGCTCCAGGTCCTCGACGACGGTAGACTAACCGATGGTCAGGGTAGAACCGTCGACTTCACCAACACCATCATCATCATGACGAGCAACCTTGGGAGTGAATATCTATTGAGCGGAGACAGAAAAGCGGGAAGAGAAAAAGTGATGGATCTGCTCCGCCACAGTTTCCGTCCCGAATTCCTGAACCGAATCGATGAGATTGTCCTCTTCAACTCCCTCGATGAGACGGTGATTGACAAGATTGTCATGAAGTTCCTTACCCTCTTGCATAAGAGACTTGCCGACAAGGGAATCGATTTCACCTATGACGACAGCGCCGTCAAATACATCCACAGCCATTCCTATGATCCGGCCTATGGTGCAAGACCGATTCGCCGATACATCCAAAGCGAGGTGGAAACCCCGCTTGCCGGAGAAATCATCTCTGGAAAAGTGACGAAAGATGTTCATCTCACCTGCAAAGATGATCATCTCTGCTTCGAAGGAAAGTAAACCGGTAAAAAAGCAGTCTGAATTTCACTCAGGCTGCTTTTTTCTATTGTGATAAGGACAGAAGGAAGAGAACGGGCAAGATTCACAGCGTGGGCGTTGGCTATAGCAGATGTCCCTTCCTAACAGGATAAACTGGCGGTGAAGATGAATCGTACGATAGGAAGCATACAATCTTTCTAAAGCGACCTCCGTCTCCTCCGGACTGAGGGAATCGTTCACAAGGCCAAGCCTGTGGCTCACCCGGTAAACATGGGTATCGACAGGGATATAGGGTTCGTTGTAGAACTCCCCAAGAAAAACGCCGGAGGTCTTGTATCCTACCCCCGGAAGTTTCTGCAAGGCCTTGCGGTCCTTGGGCACTTGACCATCATAATCCTTTAAGAGAATTCCGGCCGTCTTAATCAAGTAGGTGCACTTGGTTTTCCCTAGGCCGACGTGGGAGATGCAGAAAAGGATGCCTGCTCGGTTCTCTTCGGTATAATCGGAAAGAGTGGGAAACGCAACGAAGAGTTTCTCCGTCGCCTGGTTGACGGAGGCATCGCTTGCCTGAGCGGAAAGGATGATGGCAAAAAGCAATTCCCAATCCTTATGAAAATGAAGGAACGTCTCCGTATGGGGATAGCGTTCCTGAAGCCCCTGATAAACTTTTAAGGCGCGATCTTTTCTTCTCATACTCACCACTTGGTGGAATCAATCAGTTTCTGAAGCTCGGCAGCCCGGTTCTCCTCTTCGTTGACGGTGGAGGCACCGATGGTCTTTCTCGATTCACTCCGCTGCATCTGCAGAAGATAGGTGTCTGCGGTCTTGAAGGAGATGTGACCGTTCTTGGTCATCGCCTTCTTGCAGGCTTCCTTAATCTGATTCTCCTCAATGCCGTCCTTGAGCCACTGTGCGACACGGTCCCGGTCGATTGGGGAAAGGGGGCCGTTGATGCTCTCGAGGAAAGAATAGAGATTCTCGCTAATGGAAGTAGTGCCGCTTCCGCCTTTGAGGACGAGGTCTTTGACCTCATCCTTGAAAAGGCGGAGCTTGAACTCCTCTAGAGAGGAGGAATAGGTACTACCGGAATTCTTGATGATGAGGATGTTCTTCGCCATCAGTTTCGATAAGGAGCGGTCGATGTCCTCTTTGTTGGCTTTCATATAAGTGGAGAGAATATCGCAGGTAAGAAGGAGGTTCGGTTCCATGTCGAGGACGGCGTCACTGACAAAAAGGACCATGCAGTCCATTTCATCGAGTCCGTAACTCTGGTATTTTTTGACGACAAGACTCTTCCAGTCGATGTCTTTCAAGGTCAGGTTCATGTTGTACCTCCGTTTCTGTCCTACTGATTATAGCACTTGGCCCCACCCTTACCGGACAAAGAGCTCACGATAGCGCTCACGGGTCTCTTTGGGAAACTTCGCAATCTCTTCCCGGACTTTCCCAGGATTGAGATAAGAGACAAGTTCCATCTCTTGGGAAAGTGCCTTTTCCAGTTCCGTGTCAAAGGTCAAAGAAAGTTCTTCCTGAAAGCGATAGGCCCTCAGGATGCGCAAAGGGTCCTCCCGAAGCCTCGTCCTAGGATCTCCGACCATGCGGAGAATCCGTCTCGAGAAATCGGGTAGTCCCTGTCCGGTCGGATCGAGGACCGTCCCATCTTCGGCGCCGTAAAGAGCATTGATTGTGAAGTCACGCCGCTTCGAGTCAATCCGATAGTCATCAAGAAAAGTGACCTTAGTCGGATGACGATGGTCGAGATAGGTCTCCTCTTTCCGCATGGAGGCGAGGGTGAGAGAGTAGGGAGGGACTTTGAAGGAGGTGGTACCGTATTTTGGGAAATAAAGAGCCTCCGGAAACAATGCGTGGATCCATAAGGGATCCGCAGCGGTCGCAAAATCGAGGTCCGTGACTTCCTTTTGAAAGAGGAGGTCACGAATGGAACCGCCGACAAGATAAAGGTCATGGCCGGTCTTTGCCCTGAGTTCAGAAAAAAGGGACGCAATCGGCGCTGGATATACGATTTTCACAATGAGAAAAATGCCGTCCAAAGACGGCATTTTATGTTTTTGGTCAGAGATTACTTGTTGTTGACAAGATCCTTGAGGGTCTTGGAAGGTTTGAACTTGACAGCCTTGGAAGCAGGGATTTCGATCTTCTTGGACATATCGGAGGGATCGACACCCATTCTGGCAGGACGATCGACAAGAACAAACTGGCCGAAACCAGCGATCTTGACACTTCCATATTCCGGATCGTTGAGGCCGGAAGCGATGGCAGCAAAGACCATTTCTACCGCTTTCACAGCTTCACCCTTCAGCATACGACCTTCTCTTGCCAACTGATCGGCAATATCTTCTTTTGTGATGATTTTCTTATCAGCCATTTTCGTGACCTACCTTTCTAAAAACAAGATAGCACAGACGGATGTGAAAATCAATTTTTTTCGATATTCATCGCAGTTTTCGGCTTTTCTTTCCGTTGTTTTCTCCGTCTTAGTGATTTAGACGTGTCCAAAGGGCAAAGCTCAGTTTCCTGCCTCTCCTCCTCTTTTGAAGAGAACGAACGGATGTCAGAAAGATTTTTGCGGAAAGCGCTATCAATTATCGAAGGCAACTTCCTTATCGATCACCATAGGATAAACCTTCATTCTTTCACTGTCGAGCTCGTTTGCCGGCATACGGACGGCATGAGTCTTCATGGCGTCATAGGTACGATAGAAAAGAATTTTCTTTTCGAGATGGTAACAGGAAGTATAGATGGTATATTCCTCTTTTCCATGGCCGAGTCTGCAGATTCCCTTCTGTTGTTCCACGGAGGAAATGATATGGAAATACTGAGCGAGGCTTTTCTCTTCGGTATCTTCTTTTCTTCCATTGAGCCTCGTGAAGGCGACTTTGACAAAGCGGGACATAGAAGAGAGATCGCCGGGAAGACCGATGGCACCCATGCCACGGCTATAGTTCTTCAGCTCCAGTTCGGAAGAAAAGCGGTTCTCCGGTTCCTCCGGAGTAAGATTCTGATAGTTGCTGAGATGGAACATCTGCATTTCGAAGGGAGGATTGTTGGTGAGGACATCGGTCGGATTCGGATAGACCGCCAGGACATCCCCTTTATTTTCGATGACGATTGAGCCGGTCTTATCGGCAGCCATATAATGGAGCTGAGACGGTGGGAAGTTGGAAAAGGGAGTTCCGGTAATATTGATCTGCTTCACCTGTTCTTCGACTTCCCTGATTGTGGAGCAGGTCGAAAGCAGATAAAGCATGAATTCATACTGTGCAACATTCTTCTTCTCTTCGCATTCCGGATAGAACTTGGCATTGCCGACAAAATTCAGTCCGGCGATGGCTAAGCCGTCCTCATTCATGCCATCATAGAGAAGCGGATAATCCTCCGCGACATGGGCGACCCCGAGAATCGCTTTGTGGTGATGAAGGATGCTTCCGTCATGGAAGGCGATGCCGAGATTTCTCGGGAGAAAGACGAGACTCTCTCCATAGGAAAAATCGAAATCCAGGTTCCTGCCGAAGAGGGTAGATGTTCCCACATATCGTAATGCTGTGCACATAATGTGACCTCCCAGTTATAATTTATCGTACTTTGTGGAGACGCCTTTTGCCTTCTCCACCGGATATTTCTTCTCGGTTTTGTCCATCTTGTCATTCATGATGTCGATGATATCGACACCGAGCACCATGGAAAGCTGAAGACAGTAATTCATGACATCGGCAAGTTCTTCTTTCACCGCAGTCTCTTCTGCGTTATCGTTCCACTGATAGCATTCGAGGAGCTCCCCGGCTTCGATGGAGATGGATTTGGCAAGATTGCTCGGGGAATGGAACTGATCCCAGTCCCGATCCTTATTGAATTTATCGATCCTTTTTAATAATTTTTCTAATCGTTCCATTTTCAGAACCTCCTAGGATATCGCGGCGTAAGACTCAGTAGGATGACGGCAATGTAATAGACGCCTCTTGCAAAATGTCCGAACAGCAAAAGATTACCGAGTCCGTAATTGATCATCAGTAGGGCATCGGAAAGAGCAAAGAGGAAGACACCGAGCCGGATGAGGAAACGTTCTTCCGTTGTCGAGGCAAGAAGGAGACTGACGACGAGGGAATAGACGAGGAAGCCGATTGTCATCATTCTTGCATTCGTCTTGAGGAAGGCGAGGTTTATTCCGGCAAAGAGAAGATAGGCGACGAGGAAGAGAATCCATGTTTTCTTGTTCCGATAGCTCTCTTTCAGATAGCAGAGCATTAAAAGAACATGTCCGAGAGCAAAGAAACCACCTCCGACTCCCATATTGAAGTTGATACTGACATCACCGAAGGCGAAGAATACGAAGACAATTACCATGAACGTCGTATAACGGTCCTTCTTTCTAAAATAGGTGATGAGAGCGAGAGAAAGAAGGCAGAGATTGATAACAACTTTCAGCAAAGCCTTCATCCAAGGCAGTCCGTTATAGTCGTACTGAATCATTACTTCCATCCCGGTCACAAACGTAACAATGAGAAGAGAAAGAAGAACTGTGAAGAAGATACGGAGCGCCTTTTTCCTCTTCTCCATTCTGCTCAGAGACAGGAAGGCTTCATGGGCATCCGTTGGGGCGATTGCAGGATGAGAAGAGCACACCTCCGAAGTGAAGGCAAGCTCCTCTTCTTCCGTCTTGAGCATGCCGTATCGTTCCCGTAATAGTGCGAATTCCTCTTCCGGAGAGATAAGACCGTCTACCAGTTGCCTTATCGTTCTTTTTTCTTTTCGGGTTTTGCTTTTCTCTTCCATGGTGTCCCCCTGGTTTCTTGTCTTTCATTATACCATCCGAAGAAAGGAATCAGAGCGTTTTCCACTGTTACCCAAGAAGAGGAAAAGGAAGTCTATTCTTCCTTCTCGCCTATTTTCGACAGATAGAAGGCGAGGACCTGATAGAAATTGGAATGTTCACTCAGGCGGAAGTAATCCCCGGTCACATCGATGAACGAAGTGAAATCAATGGCCGAACTGTCGAGAAGTAAGAACCAGAGATAGCAAAGGAAATAGACAAACGTTCCGATTTCCTTGATATCCTTCTCGTTTCCGACATAAGGAAAATGCATATACAGCAGATGGTTGAGGAGAATATTGGTGACGGCATGATCGAAAGCCAGTGCTTGGGAAAGCCTTACATAGACTGTTTCAAAGGAGGGAAGATTCTCAGGCATTTTCGCAAGGTAATCGCCGACGCTCACGGAGCGAAGGAAGGTCTCCTTCATCTTCTCTACGATAAAAAGATCATTCTTCGGGTCATGAAGTTTCCCGTCGAAGGTCAGACAGAGCCTCTTCAGCCGTTCCGGAAGAGGAAGCGAATCCGCACAGAGGATGGAAAAACAGAGTCTTGCTTTCTCCTCTCCATCCTTATGGAATCGGGTGTTCTCATCATCATCGAAATGGAAGGAGAGTTCCTTCTCCGTGAAGGAAAAGACGTAATCCTTTCTAGCCAACAGTTCAAGGACCGCCTCACAGCTATTGGAAATGGAGCAATAAGGCTGAGGATAGAGTCTTGGGGCTCTCGGGTAATAACGGCAGACCGATGGGATTTTCTCCTCTCCGCATTCCACCTGTAGCCCGCAGTAACCGTCCTCTCTCCTGAGTGGGCACTCACCGAGATAGTTCATGTTGATTCTTCCGTACTGTTCCGTGCTCGGATGGGGAAGGATGCCCACATAGGAATCGATTTTCTCCTTCAGGGGCCCGGAGCAGTCGAGACTATGGAGGCGGAAGTATTCCTCCTGGGTCAGAGTAACCCGCCATCCCTGGCAACAGCAATGGCGGCACTCTCCCCCTTTGCAGGCGAATTCCGGATAGTACGTCGGTATTTTGAATTTTGCTTGAAACATGATGCGTTTTTCTTTTCGGAAAGAATTATACTCACCGGAAAAGAAGAGCGATAGCTATTTTCGTCCCTTTTCTCCCCTTCGTTCAGTGCCCGCCCTCCGTTTTCCACAGTTCGACATAGAGGACTTCAAGAGGGGAGAGTTCATAGGTCAGATAATCCAGGCCTGTCATCTTCTTTTTTTCATATCGGCGCTTCATGAAGGAGCCCTGTTTCAGATAATCCAGGTCCATCTCTTCGAAGGAAGCGTTCCCGCTCTCCTTGGCAAAGTCGAAAGCGGAGCCGGATTCCGGAGAAAGTTCCATCCGCATTTCCTCATACTCCCCTTCAAAGCCGGAGAGCTGAAGCTGAAAAGCTTTTTTCTCCCTGTCGCGGAAGAAGGCATCCCTGCTATGCATATTGATCTGATAATCCATCTGGCGGGAATACTCATAGTTATAGGGGACATAATAATAGAAAATCATTCTGAGTTCCCCGTTCTCTCCACGGGTGATGTAATACCCGTCCCCACTCTTGAGCACGTCTTTTCCCAGTCTCTTCAGAAGGAGGTAGGCGTTATAGGAAGGCTTCTTGATCCCGCCGTAGGTGAAAAGTCCGAGCCCTCCGTGGAAGAGTTCCTTGGGGAGGACATTTTCGTCGATATAGTCCGAAATAGACCAATAGGAACAGGAAGAGACCATGTTGTTGGTCTCCAGGATGTTCTTGACGAGATACGCGCTCTTGAAACAGGTATCGGAGAGCCCCAGCATGAAGATGATATCCGGCATGCTGGAGATGCTCTACCGGAAGTTTCCGATATAGCCACGTTCTGACACAAGACCGCAGGTCGGTTTGACATCAAAAGAAAAATAGGAGCCGATTGGAATCTCAATTACCTTTTTCCGTTGGATTTCATTCTGCACCTGGGTCAGAAAATCGATGGATAAGTTCTCGTATACGATGGAGCAGAGCTTCATCGTTCCGTGCTTTCCCGCCTGAAACTTGGTGCGGATGAGACCGGCGCTCTCCAAAATCTGAATATTGGAGGCGACTGTCGTCAATGGGCTTTTCAACCGCTTGGAGATTTCGTCAACGGAAAGACTCTCCTGTGACAGGAGATTCAAAATATCCAATCTTGACGGATTGGATAAGGCATGGGCGACTCTTATGATGTCACTTTTCTGATGCAGTTCCAGTTCCGGTTTCTTATCCATCTTGTTTTCTCTTCCTTTTTGCTAAAGTGTATCATATTTCACACTTTCGAAAATAGCACTTTCGGCTTCCGCAAAAAGAAAACTTCCAACATCTATATGTTGCGTAGATGGATTTCTCTCTTCCCGATTATTCGTCTGCTGCCACCGCCTTTTTCAGCCTTTCTTTCAGATAATCCCCTAGCGCTTTATCACAGCAATAGATAAAGCAGCCTTTCAGCCCTCTGGTAAGCAACACTTTATAAGTCCTCCTGATCAGAAGATCAGCCTGACTATCGCTTGTCGTCGTCGCACGGATACCGCTGGAGTTATCATCCTTTGAGATAGCGTCACGGTTAGTCCGAACATGTTCTCCGTCATAATAGAGGTCCTTTCCAATCAGAACACCGACATAATCGAATTCCATCCCCTGACAGGTGTGAATGCAGCCGACCTCTTCAAACGAATTCGGATTCACTGCCCAATAGCTATCCTTTTCCAGATTCCATTTTGCCTTGAATCCATCTTCCAACTCGATATCCCACTCACCCTTTCCTTTCTTCACATTCCAATCGAAACAATAGCCGGCCAGCATTCTGGAACGATGCTTTTCATCATTGTGCTTTCTCAGCTCCTCTCTTAGAAGGACAGGACTATCAAAAACTCGGACATCCATCGCTTCGAAATCGAAAGAATGATTCGCTGTCGGCTTGATTTCAAGAAGCTGATCCAAGAAAGCAATATATCCATCACTTCCGTCACACCGGAACTGGGAGACCAATTCGTAGGGTTCATGAATGACGGCGCCCATCTGTTTTGCACATTCAATGACGGAATGCACATCATAAACATCCTTCACACTGATTCTCTGATCGTCATCCATAAAAAACACTGAGACTTTAGCTGCCTTTATCGCATCCGATAACATGTCATCCCCGTTATACCGATAAGGTGATTTTTCCATTCGGTGCGCTTCATCATAAATGCCGACATCGATTCCGTTTTTCGGAGTATTCGGAAGAGCCCATGGTGACTGAATGGCTTTCTGAAGAGATATCATCTTTTTGGCATTTCCCCTTGCCAGCAGTTTCGAATAACATTTTCTGGGTGCGCTGTTCTTTGTGATATAGGAAGCATTGAGTCCTAGATCGATAATGCATCTAGCAAGAACGTTGATGGCCAGGACCGATTTTCCCGTTCCCGGCCCGCCTATGATAATCAGAACATGTTTTCTATCCTCTTTGCTGGATTCCTTTATCGCCTTCATGATTTTATCGTAAGCGACGACCTGCTCATCGATCATATGGAACTCTTCGTTTCCGCAAAGCATGGAATCCAGACAATCCTGTAACGATTTCGTCGGATGCACTCTTCCCTTTTCGAGTTTGTAAAGCAATGAACTGTCTTCCGCCTTCAACCGGATATACTTTTTAATGAACTCACGGATTTTCATGACGTCAGCCTGAAGGAAAACGGGAGCTTCCTTTGTCCAGTCGGAATATAGCTTATCCGTGATGACAGGACGATAGGTTTCGCTCAGATTGTGAAGATACGCACAGGGATTCAGGGTATTATCATTGACCCTTTCGTCATCGCAGTAATCCAGAATCAGACGCTTATAGGAATAGGCCTGATAGGATGGATGGGCGACCGGCTGGTGGGATTTCAGATCCGACAGGATGGAGTGTTCGCTGAGGTTATCCACTTTTTCGACTTTTGCCCACTGCTTGAGTTCTACGATAACGACATGGTCTTCTTTGCCGTCATTTCCCACAATCATAAAATCGACACGTTTGGATGTCTGCGGAATGTTGTATTCCACAGCGACGGAGCAATCCTTCGAAATATCGGAGTCATCCAAGACGTCCTTCATGAAATGAAGAGAGTTATTCCAGGAATTCACCTCGCTTGGTGATCCGCCACCAAGCCCTTTCTCATGAAGTTTCTTCAATAACAAAGATGAAATCTGATTCATGAGAACATCGTTTCTGAATTGTGCCAACGAATTGCTATATATGATCATAATTTCCTTCCCCTATGATATTTTAGAATTCCTACGATTCTCTCGGTTTTCAACGAGGCATCAAAAATAAATTAATACATTCCCAACGAATAGGACTATGCATTTTGCTTTTTCGGTCTGCCTACCTTACGTTTGACAGGCTGTTC
>CAKVBX010000044.1 GCA_934725685.1 uncultured Bacilli bacterium | reverse complement strand
AATCCGAACTTCATCTCCGTCACGTCGGTGCCCGCCTTCCGGAGAAGCGCGTCGGCATGGAAATCCCTTCTGAGAAGGTTCGGCACCATCTTCCCTACGCCTCCCCCTTTTCGAACATTTTAACCCATCCATTCCCTTTTCCCTATATCTTTTCATCCAGTCGTGAAGCTGTCCGCTGTTGATTCCGATAATCCTGGACTGCTGCATGAGTGAAATCTCGCCCAACATTACGGGCCGGATGGCTTCGTACTTCTCTTCCGGCGAATAAGTTTTGTTCTTCTTCCGGTGCCGGATTCCTTCCTCTCCCCTTGAGAAGATACTGTGTTTCCCATAGATTGACCCGCTTCAATCTTCTCCTCGAACGAATATTTCATTCGAAAAAGCCCCTCCTTGGCTTCGGAGCGGACTGACTGATGAAGCTCATGAGCTTCATCAGTCCCTGTCCAACACCTTGGTCCAACTAGAGGGGTTCACTACATTTCTCTCCGCCTATTTTCAGTTCGTACGTTTGCTTCCGAAAAAGAACAGTGCGACAGTGCCAGGCCCGGTATGGGAACCGATGGTCGTACCGATGGAATTGATTTCCACTTTTCCCTTCATCTTCGGGAACGCTTCTTCCACCATTTCGGCAACAGCCTTTGCATATTCCGGACAATCGGACTGGGAGATATAGACTTTCTCCGCATAATCCTTGCCATCCTTGGCATAGGCGATCATCTTGTCGGCGAGAGCTCTTTCGACCTTCTTGACCGTTCTGATTTTCTCTCTTGGAATCAGGTGTCCGGCTTCATCCATGTTGAGAAGCGGACAGATGTGGAGAAGGTTCCCTAAGAAACCGGAAGTCTTGGAGATTCTTCCGCCGCGGACATAGTACTTGAGGTCGGTGGAGAAGAACCAATGATGGACTTCGAGTTTGTGTTCTTCTGCCCAGGCTCTCAGATCCGTAAGGCTGAGTCCCTCGTCTCTCAAATCGGCGAGTTTGTCCATAAGAAGTCCGTATCCGGAAGAGGCGCCGAGAGAATCGACGATATAGATTTTTCTCTCCGGATATTTTTCCATCAGCATGTGGGAAGCGGTGAGAGCGGAGTTGTAGTCTCCGCTGAGACCGGAGGAAAGTGTGATGTGAAGAATATCGTGTCCCTCTTCAAGGAAGGGGGTGAAATAAGTGACATATTCACCGACAGAAAGCTGGCTGGTCTTTGTCATGGCTCCGTTTTCCATGGCCTGATAGAATTCATGGAATGGAATGGATTCTCCGAGGTCATCCATGTATTCCTTGCCGTCCATGGAAAAATGGAAGCAAGCATAGCGGATGTTTCTTTCCGTATAATGCTGTTTTGATAAGTCACTGGTCGAAGTTGTGCTTAGAATGTAGTCTGCCATAGAATCCTCCTTAGTTTCAACGCCCTATAGTTTACAATATTTTCAGAATATTGCTAGTGTTTTCCCCAGGTGGCAACTTTTCTCACTTCCTCCTGGATTCTCTCAAAGCAGTGGGAAAGCGGAAATCCGTCCACAAAGACATGGGAGACCGTGATATTGAGCATGACATGGTAGGAGCCATCCGCTTCCTGATGATATTTTCCCCAGCAGATTCTCGGGATCGAAAGGGATTCCTGGTCTCCGACGGGGAGAGGATGGGTCATCGCCGTAAAGGAGAGAAGCGGAATGCAGGTGGCGAAAACCACATTCGGTGTCTGGCAGATGGGAAAGCGGTCGAGGTCTTCGCTGACGGGAAGATTCTTAACATCCTTGATGATTCTTCTTGTTTCGTCGTAAAATTCGGGAAAGGTATCCGGAAGCTCGAATCCGCAGTTCTGATAGACCCCCTCCTTGGTCATTACCGTGAAGGTGGGATGGATTCTGTCGTAGAGATAAGGTTTCCCGTTGACGATCCGCATCCGCATCTCATCGATGGCGTTGACCCCCGTTAGGACGGCATAGAAGAAATAAGGGAAAAAGGATTCCTTTCTTTCCTTGGTATAACGGACTAACTCTGTCACATCGAGATTCACGTCGAATCCATAACAGGACTGAGGATAGTTCTTGAACCACAGATACTGATTCCGTTTCGGATACGTCTTCATATCGATTTCCTGTCTCATTGTTCCTTCCTCCAAAAATAGCGCCGGAACCCGGCGCTAATATTCTATCGTACTTCAGAGAGTCGGTACATGTTTTGTTCCATCCGCATCTGGATGTTCTTCCATGTACTTGATGATAGGATCGAAGTTCTTGTCCTTCTTTCCCGGCTTGCAGTCAGAGAGCTTCTTCTGCTCTCCCTTGACGATGGCTTCCGCCATCGCGTGGCATCCGGCGTGTCCGCAGGCACCGCAGTTGAAGTTCGGAAGCATCTTCTCGACTTCCGCAACTCTCTTGTCCTCTTCCACATGAAAGACCTTTTCCGCCCAAACCAAGAGGGCGCCTAGGATCAGACCGAGGGCGAGAAGTATCAAAAAGGCATACAGAGCATAAAGCAGATATTCTTTCATTTTTTCGTTTCCTCCTCATGGTTACGGTAAATGTTCAGATGACAGTGTTCTTCCTTGCAGGAAGCGCATTTCTCTTTTTCCGGTCCTAAATCCTCGCATCCTTTCGGTGCCGGAGTCTTGCGATAGAGAATGAAGGAGACTAGGAAGACGGCAAGCAGGAAGATAAGGAGCAGGATTGCGAGAACTAACCTTATCGTATCACTCATACTAAGCTCCGATTCCCATCAGGCCCATGAAGGCCATCGCCATCAGAGAGGCAACGATGAGGGCAATCGGGATTCCTTTGAACGCCTTGTTTCCCTGATATTCATCGATCCGTTCGCGGATGAAGGCGAAGAGGACGATGACAAGGAGGAAACCGAAGGAGGTGCCTAGGGCATTGGCCATGGAAAGACCGAAGCCTAAGGCATTGTCGGTATTGGACTGGACGACACCCAAGACGGCGCAGTTGGTCGTGATCAAAGGAAGATAAATGCCGAAAGCACGGTAGAGACTGGGAGAATACTTCTTGATGATAAGACCGGTCACCTGGACAAGGGAAGCGATGACAAGAATGTAGGTGAGCGTATCCATGAAGGGAATGTGAAGGGGTTCAAGAATATAGTTGTAGATTGGCCAACAGACCAAGGAGGAGAGCAGGATGACGGCCATGACGGCAATTCCCATGGAAAAGGCGGATTTGATGCGGTTGGAGACGCCGATGAACGAACAGATTCCGTAGAAACGGGAAAGAACGACGTTGTCGATCAGCATCGAGGAAACGATGGCAAGGAGGAAGGAATAGATATAGGGAGTAGCAGTCATATCACTTTGCCTCCTTATGGATGGCAGCCTTCATTTCTTTCTGAAGCCGCACTTTTTCAATTCTGGCTTTTCTTTGTTTGAAGTAGGCCATCACGGCTAAGATCAGACCTAAGACGACGAAGCCGCCGGCCGGATTGGAGAAGAAGGACATCGAGAAGTCGAATCCGTTTCCTTTGAGGATCGGGATATGGACCAACGGAATGAAGGTGAAAATCTTACCGAAGGTGATCTGACCGGTTCCAAGGATTTCACGGATGATGGCGATGAGACAAATGGCCCAGGTGTAGCCGATGCCATTTCCAACCCCATCAAGGAAGGAGTCGAAGACGGTGTTATCCTTCGCAAAGGCTTCCGCCCTTCCGAGTACAATGCAGTTGACGACAAGAAGGGAGAGGAAGACACCTAAAGAAGAGTAGAGTTCCGGAAGGAAAGCTTCCGTAAGCATTTTGGTGATGGTGACGAAAGCGGCGATGACGACAATTTCGGAAGGCGTTCTCGCCTCTTCCGGAATCAGCTTGCGGATGAGAGAGATGATGACATTGGAGCAGGTGAGGACAAAAAGGAAGAGTAGGCCCATGCCAAAGGCGGATTCCAGGTTCTTGGTGACGGCTAGGGCAGGGCAGGTCCCTAAGACAGAGACAAAGAGTGGGTTCTCGATGATGATACCATTCAGAAATGATTTTTTGTGTTTGCTGTTCATAATTCACCTCTTCATGACGTCGGCGCTAGCTTCCTCGACCATGTTCTGGATGAGTTTTGCACCATACGTGGCACCGCAGCTGACATCGTTGTAATCACGGGTTCCGGCATTGACCGGAACGATGTAATTATCCTCCAACGTGGAGCCATAGGTTTCCGTATTTTCCAAGACAACCATGTTGGCAAGCTTCTTTTCCGTAAACCCGAGAAGCAGGGATACGTTGCCGTAACTGTTCTTTCCAGAGGTTTTATAGATGAAACCAAGGGCTTTCTCTCCGGATTTCACCGACCAGATTTTCTCGACATAGGTGAACGAAGTATCGAAATCCAACGTTACAAATTCCTGATCAGAATCCGGAAACACCTTGCTGAGTCCGTCTTCTTCCTTCTTGACTTTGTTGGCCTGGATTCTGTCGGCGGTGATCAGATTGGTTACGCCGATGAGAAGGGCCGAACATCCGGCAATCAGACCGAGTGTCAAGGACACTTTGAGATAACGTTTCACGCTGTCTTTCATACTAGAACACCTCCACACAGGTCGCCCAGATGACGATGAGAAGCGGAAGCAGGACAAGGAGGGCGATAGTAAGAATCTTCTTCCAGTTGTAACGGTCATCCGACCACTTGTAATAATCGAAGACGCTGGTCGAAATATTGGCTATGAGAAGCGAGAAGGCAACGCCTTCCGGAAGGGCGGCAAAGAGACGGATGATGACGGTCAGGGAACCTAGGAGCGCGCCGTACATCATCTTTCCGGGCCTGGTGATCGGTGCAGTGACCGGATCGGTCGCCATGAAGGTCGCCCCGAAGAGAAGACCGCCGGAGAGGAGTTCATGAAGCAGGAAGTCAACGGCGTTCACGCCTTTGGCACCCTGAAGAATCAGACCGACAAAGAGCATATCGAAGGCAAAGGCACCGACATAGAGAAGCGGGATGCGCCAGTCGATGGTATGTCGGATGAACATATAGATCAGTCCTAAGAGGATGGTGACTTTAAAGCCTTCTCCAAGGGTTCCCGGCACTTTGCCTAAGAAAAGATCCAAGGAGCTGTAGGAGAAGAAACTGAAGCTCCCGTCCTTGAGACTCGAAGAGGCAAGCGGCGTAGAGCCGGTATAGACGACATCACTCAGATGGGTGTAGTAGCTGTTGTCGGGATAGGTATAATGGGAGCCAAAGCAGAGTTTGGCGAAGACCATGCCGACCGCGGCCGGATTGAAGATATTTTTTCCGGTTCCGCCGAAGACAAGCTTACCGATGACGATGCCGAAGACGGAGCCTAGGATCAGAGCGACATAGAGAATTCCCGTGCTGTCGGCCGCAACCGGCATGATGAGGGAAAAGATGAGGGCAGAGACAAGCGGAACGAGGAAGTTGTTGATGGTGTACGCTTTTTTCTGGCGTTCCCAGTGCTCCTTGAGCGTATGTTTCTCTCCGTCATAGGGGACACGGTTCTTGATGAGGACGAAGACAAATTCACAGAGTTCCATCGTTGCCGCCGAAACAAGCAGGTTTCTTAAGGCCGCGAGCGGATAGATGACAAAGGCGAAGATGATAGTCGGAAGGAGCGCAATGATGACATCGAGCATCATAATGCTCAGGCTGTCTTTCCGACGTAAGTGCGGTGCACTTTCCTTGATGATCTGCATTACTTTAACCTCGCAATCACTTTGGCTTTACGAATATAGTCTGTCACCGGGATTTTACTGGTGCAACTGTAAGTGCACAAGCCGCATTCGATGCACTTGAGCGGATTGAGGAATTTGATTTTTTCCTTGTTCACCGGCATGCTTCTCATCGTATTCATGATTTCGACCGGCTTGAGATGGACCGGGCAGGAGAGCACGCAGGAACCGCAGCGGATACAGGGCTCTTCCCTGTATTCCTTCTCATCGAGGACAATGACGGAGGTGACTGTCTTGGTACAAATGCAGTCATCGCTCGGAAGCGAGGCTCCCATCATCGGACCGCCGAGAATGAAGACCTTTTTCCGGTCCGGGTTCTTATAGCCGCCGCAGCGCTGGATAAGCTCTCCGACAGGCGTACCGATACGGACGGTGAAGTTGGATGGATAAAGGATTCCGTTTCCGGTGACCGTGATATGCCGGTCTAAAACCGCCTTGTTCTCACGGATGTTCTGCTGAATGCCTAAAACAGTAGAGAGATTGAAGTTGATGATACCGTATTTGCTCGGAAGCGTACCCGGAGCGACTTCGATACCGGTAGCTTCCTTGATCATCATGATTTCCCATCCCTGCGGATAGTAGTTCTTGACTTTGCAGAGTGTGATACCGGAATCCGGATAGCGGCGGAGCATATCTTCGTAGATAATGGCTAAATCAAGATACTTGGACTTGATGCAGATTCTCGCATCGTGGCACTGGAAGGCCTGCTGAATGAAGCGGATCCCTTCGATGACCTTCTCCGGCTCTTCGATGGCAGCGCGGTGATCGGCGTTGATGTATGGTTCGCACTCGATGGCGTTGATCAGAATCGTGTTGATTTTCTCCTTCGTCTGGAACTTGATATAAGTCGGGAAAGAAGAACCACCGAGACCGACGGAAGCGCAGTCCTTGAGAATCTGTGTCATGTCGTCCTTCGTCAGCTTACTGATTTCCTCATCCGTTCTCGTATGGACGGATTCGTCCATCGTATCCATAAAGTCATTCCGGAACTTCATGAAGTTGACGAGTTTTCCGCTTCGATGATAATGCTTTTCGTAACCGATAAATGTACCGGAACAGGTCGACTGAATCGGCTGATCGAAGAAGGCGGCATGTCGGATGCCGATAGTCTGATTGCATTTCACGTAATCGCCTTCCTTGATAAAAATGTCTGCTTTCGGGCATCTCGCATTATCTGTGGCGATATACAGATATTCGGGGACGGGTGCCTTCAAAGTAGGAAGGGCACCGAGCAGATTCAGGGTATCCTGAATGTGAGTTGTCTTTTTAATCATGTTTCTCTTCCTTCATGGTAATAGTTTACCACGAAAGAAACAAACAAAAAAGCCGAATTATTAGCAGTTTTTTAGAAAAACATACTGTTTTTTCACATTTTAGTTTATTTTTTAATGAGAGAAACAGTAATTATTTCATCAAAATATGCTTGAAATGCACACATGCCATCGTTTGTAGGACAAATTCAATTAAAAAGTGCGCATTTCAGTAAGAAAAAGATTCGTTCTATTTTCAGGCAGAAATCGCACTTATGGTAAAATGATTAACCGAACGGAAAGACTGAACATGAAAGAACAATACCAAAGAAGTGCACTCCTACTCGGGGAGGAAGCCATCGATTCGCTCTTTAATAAACGCGTCTGTGTCTTCGGTCTCGGAGGAGTCGGAGGCAGTGCGATGGAAGCCCTGGCAAGGGCCGGAATCGGTCACTTCGACCTCATCGACAACGACACGGTCAATGTCACGAATATCAACCGCCAGATTCTCGCCACCCACAAGGATGTCGGAAGAAAGAAGGTAGATGTCGCGGAAGAGAGAATCCATGCCATCAATCCGGAGATTGAAGTACGGAAATTCGATATCTTCTATCTTCCTGAAACAAGAGGCCTTCTTTCGTTTGAAGATTATGACTATATCGTCGATGCCATCGATACGGTAACCGCAAAGATCGACATCATCGTCCGGGCAAAAGAGTCCGGTATCAGGATCATCTCCGCCATGGGCTGCGGAAACAGGCTCAATCCTTCCCTGCTCACCGCTATGGATTTATTCGATACCAAGGGAGACCCCTTAAGCAAGGTGATGCGGAGAGAACTGAGAAAACGGGGAGTCACCTCTTTGAAGGTTGTCTGTTCCAAGGAGGAACCGACAAGACCACAGAACCGGGAAAAGTATTTCTCGGAAGAAGTACTCAAGCGCAGGAAAGATATCCCGGGATCGACCAGTTTCGTCCCGCCTGCCGCCGGGCTTCTCTTAGCCTATACGGTCATCATGGACCTGCTCGAACAGAAATGAGCACAAACAAAAAGAATTCTTCCACAAAGGGAAGAACTCTTTTTGTTTAAGCTTCGTTCTGTTTCTTAAACAGTTCGGCAGTCTCAAGATGGTGACGCTTGAGAAGAAAACAGCCTAAGAAGAAAGTCAGCTGATAGACGACATTGCAGCTGATCTGCATCCAGGCACCTTCGAAGGTACGCTTGGTAGAGAGATAACCCATGCCGATCATGAAGATGAGACTGAGAGAGAAGAGAATCGGTTCAATCTTCGTATGCATCTTGACGGAAACAATCACCAACAAGACCAAGAATCCGGCAGCGCCGAAAATCATCATGATGAGAAAAGGCCAAAGGTTAGTGAAGGCGGGAAGTCCGCTGTCGCCGAGAGGTGTTTCTCCTTCCTGAGCGAGGAAGAAAAGCAAGGTAGGAAGGGCGAAGACAGAGAGCTTCTCCGGCTTGATGTTATCCTTGTTCTTCGCAGTGAACATACCTAAGAGTGCTAAGAAGAGAAGGAAGAAACCGATGGACTGGGTCGGGGTGAACTGCTTGTCGAGGATGATGTAGTCGATGCGGGCGATGCCCATAAGAATCTTATGAAGTGCTTTGAGAGAACCGGCAGAGACAATCATGATGCTGCCTGCCGCGAGAAGACAATAGCAGCCCTTGACCATCTTGTGATAAAGGGCACGGAGAAGAATGATGGAACCGAGGAGGAAGAAGATGACAGGAATCAAATCGTAGAAGCCTTGGAAAATTAGAGCAACCTGATTTGCATCTCTGAAAGTGGTAAGGAACATATCACTTCACCCATTTCCAATTTTCGAAAGACTTGAGCGGAATAAGGCGGGAAAGAATTGGAGTCTTCTTGATGTATTCCTGATAAGCAGGATCATTGCCATAGCTCTTCTTCTGACGGAGTTCGAGGCGCTTCGCACCACTCACCATGACATAGACAATGAGGAGATAACCTAAGGCGGAGATGAGCCAGGCAGCCCAGTCGGTCATAAAGATATCGCATCCGGAGACGAAGATACCGGTCCAGAAAATGATTTCACCCATATAGTTCGGGCAGCGGACATAACGGAAGAGTCCACCGGAGACAAACGTATTCGGGTTCTTTTTCTTGGCGGCATTCTTCTGAAGGTCGGAGAGGGTCTCGATGAAAAGACCGACGAAGGCAATCAAAGCGCCGACAAGCGGAGCAATCATGCCAGTCCCTTCTGAGGTAGCGCCCGTTCCGACACGGAAGATGACCGGATAGGTTTCCATGATGTAGAGAACACCGACGGAGATCCAGATGGTGGCCTTGACGAAGACCGGCATCTTCTTTTCCTCTTTTCCGGTGACCTTTTCCATGGTCTTCCGATAAGAGGCGGATTTTGCTTCGCGGTAGATGAGGAAGCCGGCGAGACGCAGGCCATAAAGAATGAAGAGAGCAGCGAGGATGTAGTTGACGAATCCGTTGGAGGTAATGCCGACGAACTCGAACTTGCCGATGGTGAAGACAAGGAGGGCGACGCCGATGGCAAGAATCGAGAGTCCGTAGCCGACAGAGAGGAAGTAGACAAACTTCTTGAAGCCGATGGCACAGGCGAGCAGTGCGACACCGAAGAGGATTCCGACAAGAATCCAGAAAGGTCCAGTACTTTCGATCATGTTACTGAGCCTTCTTATAGAGGGACATCACATACTCACGGAAGGATTTCTCGCCGTACTTAGTTGAACCTTCCATATCATTGGTGAGCGTCCACTTGGAGAAACGAATGAGGGCTTCGGAGCCGTCGTTCTTCTTATGTGCCTTCTTGATGATGAGGTCAAAGAGGAAGACCGGGGCACGGCTGATTTTGATTTTCTTTCCGGAAGCTTCCGCAAAGAGATGAGCGATTTCTTCATAGTTGTAGACTTCCTTGCCGCCGATCTCATAGAAGGAGTTTTCCTTCTCTTCGACACGGTGAAGGATGAAGTCCGCAAGGTCCGTGGTATCGATGACATTGACCGGATGGTTCCTTCTTCCTAAGAGGGTGACCTTTCCCTTCTCAATCATCGGCATGAAGACATGGGCGATGTCATAGAAATAGCCGGTCGGACGGACGATGCTGTAAGAGAGGGAGGAAGCCTTGAGCTTCTCCTCGAACTGGAATTTGCTGTCGAGCATTGGAACATCCTTTGCGGTTTCCGCATGGATGACCGAGACATAGATCATTCTCTTGACGCCGACTCTCTCCGCCTCTTCCATAAGGTTGAGATTTCCCTGATAGTCGATGTCGTAGTTGGTGAGCTTAGCGGATTTGGAGACAAGTCCGACCGTGGTGACAAGAACATCGACTCCGTCGAGTGTTCCCGTAAGGCTCTCCTTCTTGGTGACATCGATCGGATGGAAGACATACTTTCCCTTGAACGGGCAGTCTTCTTTCTCTCTCAGATCGAGGGCGACGACTTCATAACCTTTTTCGATGGCGCCTTTCAGGATGTCATATCCTAAATGGCCGAAGGCTCCTGCAATTGCGATTTTCATTCTTTTTCCTCACTTTTGGTTCTTTTCTTTGGCGCGCTTATCGTTAATGATGTCCATCTCCTTGGCGGTGATGAGCTTCACGTTATTCTCCTCGGCCCATTTCACACAGCCCTTGAGAGCAGTGGGAAGGAAGATACGGGGAACCTTAACGAGTTTTGCCAAAGCATCATCAGTGAACTTGACATCGGTCTGAAGACGGTTGGCGGCATATCGGACAGATGAGACGGAAGTCTCTCTCATCGGAAGCATTTCGCCGTGCGGTTTCTTGAATCGGGAGCACCAGAAGCTCTTGGAATCACGGTAACCATAATCGACCGGAACCGGTGGAAAGTTGTTTCTGTTGACACCGTTGACAATGGAGTTCCAATATTTCTCCTTCATATCGATATGATCGATGCGAAGGATGAAGTGAGCACCGAACTTGCTGGTGATGCCGTTGAAATCATGATAGGGTCCTTCATATCCGTTGAGTTCTCCGGGCTTGTCATTCTCGGCGTGGTCGAGCTCTTTGAGCCAGGTGCATTCGACGACCTGGAACGCTTCGGAGACAATCTGCGGATACTTTTCTTCCGGATGTTCATCCTGAGACTGGGAATCCTCAAGATGGAAGATGCAGTTCTTCATCTTTTCTTCCGGCGTGTCTCCTGGCCAGCCCATGCGGACGGCTTCCTTGAAGAGTTTCTTGTCATCGGGGAAGAAGTTGAGGGTGCACTTACCGGTGCGGAGAATGTTTTGCGCCGTATTGGAGGAGTTTCTGCACTCCAGAAGCATGGCATAGCAATCCTTTCCGGCGATGTAGTAAGGGGCGAGGAGAGAGTAGGGACCTAAGGTGGTTTTTCCGTCCTCAGTCAGCGTGCCGACCATCACGACCGGCATAGGGAAGAACAAAGAGGTCTGATAGAAATTGTCTTTCGGCTCCAGATTCTTAAAGTTTTTATTCATGATTTACCTCCGTATGATATCTGTAATCATTGAACACAAAGTATCGAAGGAGATGGTCTTGTCCTTTGTCTGGATCAGAATCATCTCGGCAATCATCCGGTTCTTCTCTTCGTCGAGTCCGGAATCCTGGGTTCCCTTTTTCCAAAGACCCTCGATTTGGTCGACGAACATGCCGTGAAGTCGGACATAGTAAAAACCGAAGGACTCATCCTTATAGGTAAAAAAGACGGCATTGTTTTTCTCACGGAACGAGAGGATCAGTTGGGTAATCGTAAATAGAATCTCCCGGACATCGGAAAGGGAGGAGATGAGATTCTCTGCTTTCTGATACTCCTCATTCCATTCGGAAAGCAGGATTCCGGCAATCAAATTGATTTTATCCGGATAATAGTTATATAAGGTCCCGACTGCCATATTGCATTTCTTGGCAATGGCGCGCATAGAAAATGACCCCCCTTCCGGATTTCTCAGTTCCTCTTTTGCAACAGACAGAATCTGTTCTTTTGCATTCGGTATTATTTTTGGCATATTTTTTTTGAACATGTTCATTTTAAACGAAACGATTTCGTTTTAGCAAGTGAAATCAAAGAAAAGATTGACCGTCAAAACTGCGGTATCAAAGAAAACACTTCTATCTTTATAGACTACCCTGCCATTAGATTGTGAAAAAAGAGAATAAAAGAACCGATAATTCATCATCCATTCGTTATTAAAAAAGAAAATCGTTTTCCCTGATTTTTCAATGTTTTCCAAAAATTCTCTTCATTCATCAAGAAAGTTCAGTTATAAAAGTCATTATTGACGGATGACAAAAACATCCATGCGCATCGCCGCAAAAACAATCGATACATCGTTTGAAAGGCAACGATTGTGACGGCATGAACCGAAAAAGCAAAAAAACATGCCGAAGAAAATAAAGATTCCGCCTCAATCCGGCCAAGTGCATTCCGGAATAGGTCCCCTTTCACTAAAGGCTTTTTCTTCCGTTTCCAATTGTCGGGAAATGGCCTTTCACCGGGTGACCTGAATCGATGCAAACGTTTCAAACAGATCAGCCTTCAGCACTAAAAAAAGCACTTTTTCAAGTGCTTATCATTATCTAGATGGCGGGGGAAGAAAGAATCGAACTCTCAATAACGGTTTTGGAGACCGCTGTTATACCACTTAACTATTCCCCCAAAAGAAGAGCAGCGTTGAATATCTTAAAGAAATTTTGACGAAATGTCAATAAAAAGAGAAGGGGGACTGTAGTTGTTCTGTGAATTTGTCCCTGAAAGTTGTTCAGTGATTTTGTCCCTCTTGAAGTATTCGAATGAGAATA
>CAKVBX010000043.1 GCA_934725685.1 uncultured Bacilli bacterium | reverse complement strand
CACAGTCAAAGCATTGCAAAAACAGTGACACAATGTTATCCTACGGACAAGTGTTGCAATTAATCTGTCAACTAATATTTTTCTTGTTTTGAAGACTTAGATGTGGTATAGTTACTGAGCTGGTTCCATAGCCAAGTTGGTAAGGCAAAGGACTGCAAATCCTCAACCCGCGGTTCGAATCCGCGTGGAACCTCCATCGTGCCCTCGTAGCTCAGTTGGATAGAGTATCTGACTACGAATCAGAGGGTCAAGAGTTCGAGTCTCTTCGAGGGCACCATTCTGATGCGAAAATGAGCCGCTCTGCAGCTCTTTTTTTCTATCAGCTTTCGGGAGTTAGCCCAGTTTGGTAGGGCACCTGCTTTGGGAGCAGGGGGTCATGGGTTCAAATCCCATACTCCCGACCATGACATCAACAAGACCTCCATCGAGGTCTTTTTGTTTTAGCAATTTACGATTTGACAATTCACACTATTTGTAAAATGACTAATTGAATATCATTTGAATTTGATTGAATTCATGACATTAGAAAGTAAAGTTGTTTTGCAATCAAACAATTCAAAATCAACAATTTGAATGGTTATATAACCACTCCTCTTCGCAAAATTCTCTTGAGTATTATGAGAATGCCCATTAAATCATTGTGGATAAGGAGGCATTCAAATGCAGTTATTCTATTCATTTTATCTCTAATGTGTTTCATCAGTTTTCCTACTATAAAGGCGTCTTCCTCTTGGGTATCATTTATGAATCAAGCAATAGATGTTTCAAATTAAACCTATGCGGATGAAAACACTACCAAAACTCTAATAGAGAGTGACGTCCCCTTTGTTTCAATAGCAAAACATGACTACCTAGGTGACAAAACTGACCATGTTTCCATGCTATATCAACGATTATGCCTATTACAACTAAGTTATTGGAATTAACTCCATAAAAACCCGACACAAGTGAAAGCAATTATCAAAGGTGGTCAGGTTTTACCAGAATCACAAATTCAAAGATTGATTTTATCAGAGGGCTATCAAAATGAAGAAACTAACATTATTTCTTATCATTCCTTTCTAATCAGATGTCAGAAAAAGGAAACCATACCGGGGAATTCGCCACTTTATTGTGGCGCCCCAAAGACACAGTCCTCTTGCCAATACGCAATCTTCGAAGGAAGGATTAAGAAGAATCAAGCCAATAACTACCTCTGTGTCGCAACGACAAACACCTACCATAGTTTCCATGGCATCATCGATCAGGATACGATGATTTATGATTCCGATAAGAGAATCGGAATCGTCGAGAAATATATCTCCATGACACAGTGACTGCTATAGCTTATTTCAGTACAGAAAAGAAAGTGGGGAATGCATATTGGTTACGTGTTGTAGATGTCCCGATGGCCGAAAACATCGAAAACCTCGTTTTGAATTCTGACATCATAACAACTGAAATCAGAATAGACGAAGAAAACGCCTCCTTGATTTGGGCATACTAAGGGAGAAAATTCAACAATGAAAAAGCATTTATTATTCTGTTTGCCACCCGTTTTATCTTCTTGCTCTCCCGCCTCCAAGATCCCTAGCAATGAACCCTACTATTGTGCTCCCAGAATGTCGGAAGGACGAGCAATAAGAATGAAAAGGCAGCTTTAGAAAGGGAAAATCGTAAAAGAGGGTAGCACTTATTATTTGGTCAACCGCACCATTACCGAACACGGTTTCCATGACACCTTCGATAAAGAGACTATCTTTTCCTCTTCCGAAAACAAGGTCCTCGCCATCAACCGTCTTGATAGAGAGAACTTAGGGGTTGTTTATGCACTCTTCAATCTTAACACCCATGAAGCACAAAAAATAAGAAGGATTCGAAATGGATCCGCATAGGAACTTACCGGATGGCTGAAGCGGTTTCCAAAGTGCTTTCTTTGATAATTTCAGCAATCTAATTTCCTCGATTACCTATAATTTCTCCGGCTAAATCGTGTTTTCAACATTAAAGCAACTTTTGTAACATATTTTAGTTCGTCTTAATTTTTATTCTTCTTTCTGCAGCATAGAGGAAAGTAAAGTATAATATCAATGTGAAAGAAGATAACATTTATTCTTTTTCTGTTCCATTGAATGACGGCACAACACTTTCCCTTTCCGCCTTGAAAGGAAAAGTGATTTTGATTGTCAATACGGCACTCCATTCCCCATTCACATCCTTCTATCCTTTTCTTCAGAGTCTTTACCGACGTTTTCAAGACTCCGGATTTGAGATTCTTGATATCCCATCCAACCAGTTCAAGGAGCAGTCACCGGAAAGTGACGAGGAGATAAAAGAAATCACTGAGCACGACTATGAAACCACTTTCCTGAGAGCCAAGAAATCATCAGTCCGTGGAGATGACATGCTTCCACTCTATGGTTATCTGACAAAGAAGAAAAAGTTTGCCGGCTTCGATTCCTCCTCGCTTCTTGCGCCTGTCCTTGCCGCCAAGGAAATCAAAAGGGATGCAAATTGGCTGAAAGACAGCAACATCAAAGAGAACTTCACTTTTTTCTTTATCGACAGAAACGGAAAAGTACGAAAGCGGTTTGAAGCGACAGCCGACAAAAACCGAATTGAAAAGTACCTTGCAAATCTGCTGATTGAACCTCTTTCCGATTGCTAAATATATATATATTTAATAAAATAACTTTGTTTGGTTGCAACTAAGCTATTTTTTTGGAGGTCACTTATGAATATTGGTATTGTTTCCTTAGGCTGTGCGAAGAATCAGGTCGACTTGGAAGAGATTCTCGCCTATTTGAAGATGAATGGTTTCGAAACAGTCTCTGATCCGGAACTTTCGGATATCATCATCGTCAACACGTGCGGTTTCATCGATTCGGCAAAGACCGAATCCATCGACGCCATCCTGGAAATGGTCCAATACGGAAAACCGGTCGTTGTCACCGGTTGCCTCGCAACCCGTTATCTCGAGGATCTCAAGAAGGAAATCCCGGAAGTCGCTCTCTGGATTCCGTTAGAGGAATACAAGAACTTCTCCGAGCATTTCCAAAAGCTCATCAAGGACAGAAAACTCTTCGGTCAGATTGACCCAACCCGGCGTGTCTTCATCTCTCCGAAGCGGGAAGCGTACCTGAGAATCTCGGATGGCTGTGACAATTTCTGCAACTTCTGTGCCATTCCGCATATCCGTGGTCGCTTCAAGTCTGTTCCCTTCGAAGTTCTGAAGGAAGAACTCGGCATGCTCGAAAAGGAAGGCGTCAGAAGCCTCACCGTCATCTCGCAGGACACTTCCATGTATGGCAAGGATAGCGGACTGACTTTGACAGACCTCTGTCGGGAGATCGTCAGGCACGACTTCGACTTCATCAAACTGATGTACCTTTATCCGGATGAAGTCTCCGATGATCTCATCGATCTCTTCAGTAAAGAGAAACGGCTCACTCCCTATTTCGACCTTCCGGTCCAGCACTTTGCGCCCCATATTCTTCAACGGATGGGTAGAAGAGGCAAGGAGCAGGACATCATTGATTTGATTGCAAAATTCCGCAACAAGGTCCCAAACGCCATCCTCCGTACGACCGTCATGGTCGGCTTCCCGGGGGAGACCGAGGAAGATTTCGAGGAACTGCTCAAGCAGGTCAAGGAAATCCAGTTCGACCATCTCGGCTGCTTCATGTTCTGTCCGGAAGAGGGAACCCCTGCCGCCAAGTTCAAGGACCAGATTGATGATAAGGTCAAAGTCGAACGCTACAACAAAGTCATGAAGGAGCAGAAGAAGATTTCCTACCGCCTCAACAAGGCCAGAATTGGTGAGACCTTTACCTGCCTTGTCACTGAACAGAATGAGGACTTCTCCTATTCCTGCATTTGCAATCTCTATGCGCCGGACGATATCGACGGAAAGATGAGGCTTTATTCCAAGCTTCCCATCAAGCCCGGTGATCTCGTCGAAGCCAAAGTCGTCAATGCGTTATTCTATGACGTCGACGCTGAAGTGACGAAAGTTCTCCGTGCCGACTGAAACGAGGTTTTATGTTATTCGGAAAATACATCAATCGCTACTATAAAAAATACTGGTATCTCTTTTTGGCAATCCTAATCACGGATACCATTGTCGACATCGTTCAGTTGCTCCTTCCGATGATGATCGGTAATCTCATATCCGTCTTCAACACCGATCCGGGAGAGCTCTCCACAAACATCAACACGAATCCGCTCCGTGTATTCACCGGATTCACCAACGCCTTCACCATCCATGCGACGGATACGCTTCCGTTCTATCAGACTGATCTTTTCGTGACCTTGGTGACCGGGGCTCTTATCGGTATCACCATCTTCGTCGGAAGAATGGGTTGGCGCTTTTTCTCTGCCCAGGTCGGTGCCAACATCGAACGGGATCTGAGAAAGGAAATGTTCCACCATATCCAGACCCTGTCCCTCTCCTACTACTCGGAAAAGAAGGTCGGCGGTCTTCTCTCCTTCTTCACCAACGACTTGCAGACCATCAAGCAGTGCTTCACGGACGGCCTTATCTTCACGACGGACCTTCTTGTCCTAGGAACCTGTTCCATCACTTTGATGGCACTTCTCTCTTGGCAGATTACCCTTTATACCTGCATTCCCTTGCTTTTATTCATCATGCTCGGCGGTGTCATCGGAAAAGGGGAATCCAAGCGATATAAGATTTCCTCCGATGCTTTCGAGGAAATGTCTGACTATACCGAAGAGAACCTTCAGGGTTTCGCCGTCATCAAGTCCTTCCTCAAAGAAAAAGACAGAACTCAATCCTTCCGGAAATACACGGAGAAAGTCGCCAATACTTCCGTCAGCTATCTCCGTTATTCCTCCCTCATCGATTTTGCCATCAACACCTATCTCTCTTTCACCTTTGCCATCCTCTTCTTCTTATGTGCCTACAGTGTTTTACGTAATGGCGGAGCTTCCTTCTCCGGTAACATCAAGGATATCGGAGATATCTCTAAATTCACCGGCTATTACGACGCCCTCATCTGGCCAATGATTGCCGGCGGCATGCTGATCGACTACGCTTCCAGAGGCAATGGCGCGAGAAAACGTATCGCCACCATTCTTTCTGCCGTCCCGGATATCGCCGATGACAATCTTGAAAAGACCGATGATTTCAAAGGGGCCGTAGAAATGCGGCAGCTCACGTTTTCCTATCCCGACAGTGTAAAGGAAACACTCAAGGATATTTCCTTTACCGTAAAACCCGGCATGAATGTTGGCATAATCGGAAAGACGGGAAGCGGGAAATCAACTCTGGTCTCCTTGCTTCCGAAACTCTATAACCTCAGCCGTGGTGAGCTCTTCCTCGACGGCAAGGACATCATGGACTGGAGAAAAGAGGACCTGCGGGAAAAGATTGGCTTTGTCCTTCAGGATGCTTTCCTGTTCTCCGGAACCATTGAAGAAAACATCGCTTTTTCCGAAAAAGAAGTCGGCAAGATTGATCATGAAAGAGTCGAAGCGGCTGCCCGTTTTGCCGACATCGAAAACGACATTCTTTCCTTCCCGGACGGCTACAGGACCAAGGTCGGCGAAAAAGGCGCAACTCTCTCCGGAGGTCAGAGGCAGCGTGTCTCCATCGCACGCGCCATCTATAAGAATCCTTCCTTGCTCATCCTCGACGATTCCCTCTCCGCAGTGGACGCCGATACCGAAAAGAATATTCTCGCTCATTTCCGCAGCAGGGAAAACCGCATCACCTCTTTTGTCATTGCCCACCGCATTTCCGCCATCGAGGACTGTGATTTGATTTTGGTCATGGATGACGGAAAAATCGTCGGACAGGGAAAACATGGAAAGCTCCTTGATACCTGCCCACTTTATCATGACTTAGTCGAACTGCAGAAATTGGAGAAGGAGGTGAACGCATGAGCGATACTGATATCATCCATTCCGAGAAGCACGCAAAAGGCGGCTTCTCCGCACTGAAGGGCCTCCTCCGCTTTTTCCTTCCTTATGTCAAAGGCTTCCTCATCGTCATTCTCCTCGATATTTTCGTCACTGCCTGTTTCAACTTAGAGCCGCTTGTC
This sequence comes from uncultured Bacilli bacterium, assembly GCA_934725685.1. Taxonomy (GTDB): domain Bacteria; phylum Bacillota_I; class Bacilli_A; order RFN20; family CAG-288; genus Enterosoma. The sequence goes on along the minus strand of CAKVBX010000043.1, from coordinate 6,748 downwards.
ACCAAGGCGATGCTCGATTTTCTCTCTGAAGTAGAAAAAGGAAGCGACGTTTCCAAGAACATGCAAACAATCTCCTTCTTCATCATCGGCGACATGCTTCTTTGGCTCGTCGGAGGTCTCGGTGGGTACTTTGTGACACTCACTCTGAAGAAAATGGGACAGCATGTCGTCCGGGACATGAGAAACGAGATGTTCACCCATATCCTCTCGCTTTCCCAAAAGCAACTTCGCGAACTGAAAATCGGAAGTTATGTCACCCGAGTCACCAACGACAGCCAGAATATTTCTACCCTCTTCTCGGATATTCTCCCTCAGCTATTGCGTGCCTTCATTTCCTTGATCATCATCATCTGCACAACCTTCATCGTCACGGCGAGGGAAGGCGTCTACTACTTCGGCCTCATCTTCTTAGCCTATATTCCCGTCGTCTTCCTCGTCTCCTTCTTCTTCACCAGCCGTTCCAAGAAATTCTACCGGAAGGAAAAAGATTCCATTTCGGACATGAACTCCTTCCTTTCCGAAACCTTCCAGGGCATCAAGGTCATCAAAACTTATGCAAGAGAGGAGAAGAAAGAGGCTGAATTCGAAGACAAAAACCACAACATCTATTCCTCCTTCCTCTCCTCCCAGCGCCTTTTTGCGGTCTTCTACCCCTTCATGTTCCTCCTACAGAGTTCCTGCGTTCTCTTAGTCATCGCCATCACGATTCCGAATATCCGTACCGGAGATGCCACTTCCGGTATCCGCATCGGCACCTTCCAGATGCTCTACTCCTACTCGACCCAATTCTTCCAGCCAATCCAGCAGATTTCAAACCTCATCAATCAAATCGAATCCATCCTCACCAGTGCAGAACGTGTCGAATACGTCCTCAACACCCAGATTGAGATTGAAGACAAGGAAAATGCCCTCTTTGTCGATCACTTCAAGGGGAAAGTCGAATTCCGTCATGTTTGCTTCGCCTATGAAAAAGGACACGATGTCCTCCATGATATCTCCTTCACCATCCTTCCCGGGCAGACAGCCGCCTTTGTCGGAGCTACCGGCGCTGGAAAGAGCACCATCATCTCTTTACTTTCCCGAACCTATGAAATCGATTCCGGTGAAATCCTGATCGATGATGTCAATATCGAAGACTATGCCCTCTCGTGCCTGAGAAAGAACATCGGAGTCATGCTTCAGGATGTCTTCCTCTTCTCCGGCACCATCCGGGACAACATCTCCCTCGGGGACACTTCCCTGAAAGAAGAGGATATCGAGGCCGCAGCCGATGAAGTCGGTGCTTCCTTGGTGCTCAACAAATCCGACATGGGCTTAGATACGCCTGTCAAGGAAAAAGGAGCCAATTTCTCTGCGGGGGAACGTCAGCTCATCTCCTTTGCCAGAACCCTCGTCTACCAGCCTTCCATGGTCCTTCTCGATGAGGCGACTGCCAACATCGATACGGAGACGGAAAACATCATCCAGAGTTCCCTGGAAAAGATGAAGAAGATCGGTACGATGATCATCGTCGCACACCGCCTCTCCACCATCAAGAATGCGGATGTCATCTTCGTCATCGACAAAGGCTGTCTCAAGGAACAGGGCAATCACCAAGAGCTGCTTGAGAAGCGTGGTTTGTACTATAATCTTTACAGGCTCCAGAATATGGAGAGAAATCTCGGAAAAGGGGAAAACTAATATGAATCGAACCATTCGTCTGTTTGATACCTATGAGGGAAAGAAGCGGGAGTTCGTCCCGCTAGAAGAAGGGAAGGCGGATATCTACTATTGCGGACCGACAGTCTACAACTATGTGCATCTCGGAAACTTCCGCCCTACGGTCACCTTTGACCTGCTCACCCGCGTAATGCGAGAGTGCGGCTATGAGGTACGCTGTGTCAGCAACTACACCGACATCGATGACAAAATCATCAAGGAGGCCAAAAAAGAAAACAAGACCGAGAAGGAGCTTTCTGAGTTCTATATTAAAGCCTATGAGGATTGCCTCAACAAGCTCAATATCCTCCCTCTCTATGATCATCCGAAGGCCAGCGAGTACATCACCAAGATGGCTTCCTTCATCCACGATCTTGAAAACGAAGGCGCCGCCTATCAGGGCGGAGACGATATCTATTTCCGTGTCAACTCCGTCGGGGGATACGGAAATCTTTCCAAACAGAAAATCGACGACCTGGTCTCGGGAAGCCGCATCGACGTCTCCGAAAAGAAAGAGAATCCGCTCGATTTCGCACTTTGGAAACTCACGGACGATGACGGCATCAAGTTCGATACCGAAATCGGAACCGGGCGTCCGGGATGGCACACCGAATGTGTCGTCATGGTCAATTCCGTCTTCCGCAAGCCTTTGATTGATATTCATGGTGGCGGATTTGACCTCAAGTTCCCGCATCACGAGAACGAAATCGCTCAGTCCGAAGCGCACAACCACACCCGTCTTGCCAATTACTGGATGCATGTCGGCTTTCTTCTCACCGACGGTGTCAAGATGAGCAAATCTTTAGGCAATTCCATTCTCGCCAAGGATGTCCTCACAAGACATTCCGGCAACGCCATCCGTCTCTTCTTCCAGACGACGCACTATCGTGCGCCGGTCAACTATACCGAGGAAGGTCTATGCTCCTTCGATAAGCTTGACAAACGCTACTATGCCAGCCTCAGAAAAGCGTTCTGTCTCCTCTCGTTGGCCGGCATCAAGGAAGGTAAGTTGCTTCAGGAAAAATACGCCGCCTTCATGGATGCCCTCGCCGACGATCTCAATGTCGCCAATGCGATGACCGTCTTCGATGCAATGCTGAAGGAACTCAATACGTTATCGATGAAAAAGGACACTGATCTGAGTCATCTTGCCGATGTCTACCATACGCTTCTCAGATTCACCGAGATTCTCGGTCTTTCCTATACGTTTGCTCCGCTCAGTGACGAAGATAGAACACTCTTGGCGGAGTTCAACAAAGCGAGAGAAGAGAAAAACTTCGCAAGGAGCGATGAACTCCGACCCGTCCTGATGGAAAGAGGCTTATTATGATCCGCGAGACGGAAAGCTTAGCCTACATGAAAGAGGCGTTACAGGGAAAGGGAGAGGAAGAGATTCTTTCCACTTTCCTGTCCGCTTTTGAAAACAACACCTTTCAGAGCCATGATCTCTATCCGGAGATTTTTCTGATGTCGTACCGCAACGACCATCCTTTCCTCGAGGAAAAGTACAAAGGATATCTCACCTACGATCTTGCCATGGAATGGATGCCATACAACGATTATCGGGAAAGCAAAGAGGAACTTGACAAAGCCATCGACCAGGAAAACTTCCACTGCTATCAGCTTCACCTCTATCTCTATTACGATTCGAAGGAAACGAAGGAACTGAAGATGATCAAGGAATTCAGAAAACTCTCTTCCTCCTATCAGGAAGAGGAGAAGAAGAAACGAGAAGAGTTCCTCACGGCAGTGAAAGATGCCTTTGCCGAGGTCCACAGCAAAGGTATTGCCTTTTTAGGATACGAACTTGACTTCACCGACAGCCAATGACCGAAAGAAAAAACGAAGGAATCCTATCAATCTACCATCCGGAAATCCCCTCCTTTCTTTCGGATGTCCTACAAGCAAAGAGTCTTCAGCGAATCAGCAAAGTCGGAATGCACTGTGGGATGGAATATACGTTTTTTCCATTTTACCGTAATCTGAAACGCTATGACAGGCTTTTCCACTCCTTGGGAGTCGCCCTCATCGTCTATCATTTCACCGGAAAGGAAAACGAGGTTTATGCTGGTCTTTTCCACGATATCGCTACGCCATGTTTTGCCCATGTCATCGATTTTCTCAACCACGACTATACCAAGCAAGAATCGACCGAGGAAAAGACCGCCTTTCTCCTTCTGCATGATGAGAAAATCCGAAAGGAACTAGAAACAAGAGGCATCCGTTACGAGGAAGTGAACGATTATCATCGTTATCCGATTGCGGATAACGACTCTCCTTTTCTTTCCGCGGACCGCTTAGAATATACTCTGTCTAACTTTCTCAATTTCTCCCTATGTTCCTTAGATGAGGTGAAGGATTTCTATGATAATCTACGGGTATCGAGAAACGAAAAAGGAGAAGAGGAACTTTGTTTCCAGAGCATCGATAAGGCAGAACGGTTCACCCTACTGACCCTGAAGAATTCCCACTATTATGTTTCCGATGAAGACCGATACGCTATGGAACTCCTCGCCCGAATATTGAAAAACTGCATTCAAAGGAACGTCATCAAAGAAAGCGACCTTTATACAACAGAAGAGAATGTCATAAATTTGCTGGGGCATGATTCCAGAGCTTTTCATGATTTCACGCTGTTTCATTCTCTTTCCGCCATCAAGACTTCACCTACTAGGATTAATGGTTTCTTCCAAGTGCCATCAAAAAAACGATACATCGATCCCTATGTCATGGGTCAAGGAAGAGTATCAAGTCTCTCAGAAAAAGCAAAAACAGCAATTCAGGCATTCCGTTCCCTCTCCTTTGAGGCCTATCTCTCCAGTGACATCCAACCGCTCTTATCCTTCGAAGTCCAGTAAAAAAGACCAGTCTTCCAAAAAGGCTGACTGGTCTTTTCGTTTTTACTTCTTTCTCAAATCGGAGTGGATTTTCTTATCCTCGTCGATGATTTTGTCCCAATCTTCGATATCCTTCTTGGAAGGCACAAAGACATAAGGTTCGTTTCTCCAAAGTCCATAGTAATCGAAACCGAATCCGACGATATAGCGCTGCTCATCGGTCGTGAGTCCGGTGAAGTCGGCAAGTTCATCATACTTGACGCCTTCGGTCTCTCTCTTGACAAGAATGCAGACATAAAGATTCTTGGGTTTATATTTTTCTTTGACATATTCCCGGAGGTAATGCATCGTGATTCCGGTATCGATGATGTCTTCTACCAGAATGACATCTCTGCCTTCTAAGTTGATATCCGGTTCCTTGGTGACAGTGACATGACCCGTTGTCTCGGTGCCGCTATAGGACGAGGCTTTCAGGGTGTCGATTTCAATCGGATGCTGAATATGACGGACTAATTCATAGAGGAAAGGAAGAGCACCGTTCATGATACCGACAAGGACGGGAACTCCGTTCTTGTTCTCATCGAGCTTCTTGTCGATTTCCTTTGCGAGTCGATCACAGACACGGACAATTTCGTCTTCGGATAAGATAAGTTTCTCCATACGATTTGCCTCCGCAACAATTTTCAATTTTATTTTACCTTATCTTTTTCCTTGTTTCTGTAATATTTTTAATGAAAGCCCTATCAATGTTGAATTTTTGCTGTCACATTCTCGGCAATCAGAAACATCAAAAAATAGTGAAAAAAAGTCTTGCATTTCTGTCTCTGTCTTGAGATAATAATTAAGCGCTTGAAACAACAGCGTTGTGTGGATCCTTAGTGTAGAGGCCTATCACGTCTCCCTGTCACGGAGAAGATCACGGGTTCAAATCCCGTAGGATCCGCCATCTATTTGCAGGCGTAGTTCAATGGTAGAACGCAACCTTGCCAAGGTTGACACGCGGGTTCGATTCCCGTCGCTTGCTCCATCTAATTATATGGACCTGATATTCAGGTCTTTTTTTATCGAACCGCGTTTTGACTAAGAAAACGAAAAGGATAAGTTCACTCAAAACATAGGCAATTTGCAAACAAATTATGTGATACGATAAATTGGAGACAATAAACGATTCGTTGCAAACAAGACGATTAAAGAAACAATCCGGCTTAACATTATTTTGACAACAAATTCGCTAATTGTCATTCTGTTTTCGTTACACTTGTCATGCAAAGAGACGATTCCATGTATGGACACATAAGAGATAAGTATTATTTAGATGGCACCATGATTCTCAAATTCTATTTCACTATGATGATAACGAGGTAAGAAGATAGAGAAAATTAGAAGATCGACGACAAATGACATTGAAATGCTTGATAAGCTGTTTTATGAGGTTCAGAAAGTCCATCTTCAGGCAAGACCGGATTTATTTAAGAGAGGGACAAAAAAAGTATACCGATGATGAACTTTTGAAAATCATCAAAAATGAATCCACTCCTGTTTTTGTTTATGATGATGAAGGAATACTAGGATATGTGTTTTGCATAATAAAAGAGGAATGATTCCACACTTTAACTGACGTTTAACGCTATACATCGATGATTTTTCTGTTGATGAGAAAGCCCATGGCAAGCATGTGGGCAAGAAATTATATGATTTCGTTGTGGAATTTGCCAAGGGCATAGCATGCTATAACCTTACACTGAATGTTTGGGCTGACAACGTGAATGCATTGGGATTCTATGAGAAAATCGGTTTGAGAACGAAAAAGATAGGAATGGAGAAAATACTGAAGTAAAGTCGCAAAGACGGTTGAAACTCAGCATGGAAATTTTGCGGGGTTTCCGATTGCTAAAAACCGAACGAATTCCGAAGCAAATCATTTGCAATGGCATTCTGAAAAAAGTGAGGGGCTTCATTTTTTGTTGTCCCGCCTATTTTACTTTATATAGGGTGAAGCAGTTGATGAAAACAAGATTTGGGGTACGCAAAATTGAAAGGAATCGCAAGAAAAATCAAAGTTGCACATTTTATGTCAAAGCACTTCTTCCTCATCATCTTGCAAAAAAAGTAATACACAATGTTATTAGTTGACAGATTAATTAAAACTTTCCCGGCGATTTAACTATACAAATCATATAATTGGTACACGATTGTCTAATTAAGCATTCCGG
>CAKVBX010000042.1 GCA_934725685.1 uncultured Bacilli bacterium | reverse complement strand
GGACTAGTCCAAGAAGGTAATCCTCAATTGTTATGTACACTTTTTTCAATGTGTCCTTGACAAAGGGTACACATCATTCTATTGCTGCCTTTCTTGTTTTCCATAGCCTGTCATTCTCTTCGACCGCTTCCTTATGAAGACGGTGATTCCGCGATGGAGCTATATGATTTTCTGGAAAGGGAAAATGTGGAATACTCTTCCTCCGGTTATTCCGTCATCTTTTTCCGATATGAAGACAGAAATTATATTGTCACAGAAGCGTTATATGCGGATGTCATCACGAAAATAAAAGGTTATCGGACCTGCCTTCCTTCTATCTATGATTTCTATCAGCTGAAGTTCGGTATGGATATTTATGATGTTGCCGAACGAGTCGGCGCCCCCAAAGGTTATATCGATGAAATGAGTTCTTTTGCAGTCCTTTATGATGCAAAAGACGGAAAACAAGTCGGCGTCGGATATACAGAAATCTGCGGCCATGCTCTTTTTGACGGAAGAATCCATGTGTATGAAACAAAGATTGCCTGATTGACGGAAATGATCTTGCGTTATCCGCTTTATCGGTGATGGCAGGAACGAAAATGAAGCAGTCATTGAAAAATCGGAACAGCAGTAAGACTGCCTCTGAATTCTGATCGGCTGAACTTTTCTCATGTCGCAAGGCTACCGTGCCAGGTTTTTCTTGTATCTGTATTTCCTTGCCTTTTGGTTCGTCTGAGCCTTTGGAGTCTTTCTACCGCCCTTCTTTAATGTCCGTGACATTTTTCGTTCCTCCTCCGGCACCGTCCCGAAACAGAGGAAGCGCAGATATTTCGCAAGGTTAAGTCCGAGGCAGTTCAGCTGCATCTCCACGGCAGTCCTTTCCAGACCCTCTTCTCCGGAACCTGCTGTAACCCTTGTCCTGCTTCATGATTCCGAAGCTGCCCTCCAGTCCTTGCGCCCGCGGTTGCAGTATTTCTTATAGGGGCAGCTGCGGCAGTCCGCGAGAAATGTAAATGCCAATCTCAAAATGCGGTTTTGTAGCGGTTGAAAATGTAGGTTTTCGTCTCAATGCCCCCGGGATGGTAAGTACCCCTTAGGGTTTAGTGAATACACGCCTTCACTTTTTCCTTCGCTTTTCAATGCGTCTACTTTTTTACGTTTACGATAAACTGATTGTCGCTTAAAAGATGGCATTAAGAGGAATGGCTTCAAATGATTTTGAGACGAATTTTTTGTTTGAAATCAGGATAGTCATAATCTATGTTGTCTACTATACGATTTGGTTCATGAGTGGAATGCTTTGCGTGATATATAAGCTCGACTTAAAAAACAAAATCGAAGCACTTTATAAAAACACTTCGTGTCATCGAATAGAAATAGCTACCGCAGAATACTGCGGTAGCCATTGGTTTTTACATTCTCTGATAGACGGATTGTGCGGATTTGTAGATGGTATCGAAGCAGTCTTCAACAGTCAGAGAGGACTGCTGGAGAAGCCCTGCGAAAGGACGGTTGGAAGAGGTGACGTAGGCATTGGATACATAGCCGTTTAAGAAGGCATCCGACTTGGAATCATCGGTGGTCGCTTTCTTGATGCTGTTTCTGACATTGAGATAGGAGGAGACATAAGAGACGGAGGTGTCGATGGCAGAAGTGTTTCCATTCTTATAGGCTAAGAAACCATGGGATTTGTTGGTGAAGTTGGATAAGGACCAGTCACTGATCATGGTTTTTATGAGGGACTTGGCGAGATCCTGTTTCTTGCTGGAAGCCGGTATGGCGATATACTGGTCGCTTCCGATGACATAGGAGACATCGGTTTCTTTGGCTCCTTCGAAGGTCGGCATCTTCATCAGTTGAAGTTCAAAGTTCTCGTTGGTTCCGTACTGAAGCGTTTCGTTATAGAGCCAGTCTCCGTTGAACATCATGGCCGCCTTGCCGTTGAAGAAATCGGTCTGAGCCTGATGGTTGGTATAGGAGAGGGAGCCGCCGACATAAGTGGAAACCGTATCTCCGGAGGATAGGGTCTTGTCGGTGAAAAGGGACTTCCAGTATTTCACGACCTGATAGAGGGATTCATAGGCGCTTCCTTCCGTTTTATAGTTGAAGTTATCGGCGCTGGCATACTGATAAAACTCTTTGACCTTGTCATAGCCGGCTTTCTGCAGCCACCAGTTGAAGATACCATAGTCGAAATAGTCGGTGTTGTCGCCGGTGAAGACGAAAGGCTTCACGGCTTCGGTGTCGCTGCCTGCGACTTCGACCGGATTCTCAAGGATATTGGTGACGAGCTCGCTGAGTTCCTTGGTCGTGGTCGGGACTTTCCAGTTGTTGTCACGGAACATCTTGGCGTTGTAGTAGATGCCACCGATGCCGCTCGTCCAGGGGAGACGGTAGGTGTGTTCTTCTTTTTCGACGTTCATCTTGAGGGTATCCTGGAATTCGTCGTTGATTTTGTTTTCGACCGTGACACCATCGACCTCTTCACTGAGTAAGTCATCCAGTGGTGCAAAGTAGCCCTGATAGGCATAGTTTCTCCAACCGCTGTCAGTGTTGATGTAGAGGTCGTCGGTGTTGTTCTTGGATGTGATATGGCGGTTGATCAGTGTCTTGACATCATATTTGGCCGTGAGGTTGACCTTATAACCTGGGTTATCGGCCTCCCATTTGGCAATGACATCATCGAACCACTCATGACCCCAGCCGGCATCATAGAGGATGACGTTGAGGGTTGTCGGATCGCTTTTATCGGAAGTACTTCCGCATCCGGCTAAGACGAGAAGGGAGAGTAGACTTGCTGTAATCGGTTTAATACGGGACATATTGCCTCCTTTTTTCAGTTAGTGAAATAATTTGTTTCGGAAGTATTGTAATTCAGGCGGGGGTGTGTTGCAACTTTTTTCCTTTATAAACTAGCTAAAATCTCCTTGGATATGGCTTTTTGTGACTTTTGTCATTTTATTTTTTCACTTTCTAAAAAAAGACTTGAAAGGATAAAAACACGGCTTTATAATGTAAGCGCTATGAAACAATTAAACAAAAGATTCCTGTCCTTCCTTCTTGCTGTCACAGCGCTCTGCTCTTGCAGTAACGGAGGAAGTATGACCACAACCGATGATAAGAAGACGGAGGAACCGGATTCTTCCTTGAATGGCAGCTTCGAAGTCGGGGATGACTATCATCTCCTTGATGGTGTCGAAGAAGACATCGTCAATGGCTTTTATGACGGCTTCGAAAAGCTCGACAAGAACAATTGGTCGGTTCTCAAAGGTTATTGGGGTGCCAATAACGGCGGCGTCTCTCCGGAGAATGTCGCCATCACCGAAGACGGAACGCTCGCCCTCGGCGGAAACGGCCTCTATTATTCCAGAAACGATATCGAGAGTTTCGGAACCTATAAGGACGGAAGAAAGTGCGGGGCTTCCCTGATTTCCAATTTCGCGGCGAAACCGGGACATTACGAAATCAGGATGAAGGTCCATCCGAGAATCGGAAGCTGCACGGCCTTCTGGACTTACGGAAACCGTCCGGTCGAAGGGGAGGAGAACGAGAACGCCGAAATCGACGTCGAGCTCCCCGGCGGCTCCAAATCCGGTAAAATCACCTTTAAGAAATCCTTATATACCAATTGGATTACGGAAAAAGCCAATGATTCCGTCGAAATCGATGCCAAGGTTGCCGATCCGATGGGCGATACCATCGCCTATAACGACGGCAAATGGCATACGTTCGGTTTCGACTGGTATACCGATCCCGGTATGGTCGTCTATTTTGTCGACGGCAAGATCAGCAATGTCTCCACAACCTTTGTTCCCACCCTTGCCGGAAGACTCTGGGTCGGTGTCTGGTTCCCGAACGGATTCACGGGCGTTGCCCAGTTCGAAAAGGACTATATGTTTGTCGATTCTATCCAGTACACGCCGTTTCTGAATCAGCCTTGCACGGACTTCGATGCTGTTCCTTCCGGCTCTCTTTCCACGATGCCGGATTCCTTCTATGAACGGAAACCGATCAAGACGCCGGTGGCAAACCGCATCTCCAACGGAGACTTTGAGTTTGTCTCCACGCTTTCGGAAAACGAGAACGAGTTTGCTTCCCAGCTTCAGAACAAAGGTTTTGAATTCACCAAGAAAATATCGGAAAAACAGGCACTCAAAGATGTCTGCTATGTCGAAAAGGGAACGCTCAACAATACTTACAGCGCCTTTGTGAAGGATGGCGGCGTCCTCCGTCAGAGCATCGAGGCGGTCTATGACAACTACGCCTTCGATTATTCCTTCCAGGCAAAGAGTGCCGACATCAACAGTTCCGGCACGGTCAGTTTCCTTTTCTACGGAGACAATGACAGCAAAGTCCTCAAGACGGAAAAGGTCACCATCAGTTCCGTGGAGGCCAAGACCTATTCCGGAAGCCTCGTCGCTCCGGAAGGTTGCGAGAAGATCGTCGTCGAAGCGAGAGCCGCTTCGACCGGATCGAAGATTCTTCTCGATAATCTGGTTCTGAAAGGAAAATAAGAATGAAAGCCATAGTACAGGAAGAGAGTGAAGGACGAACACTCTCGGTCCAGAATGAAAAAACGGAGGGGAAGAAACACCTATCCAAGAAAACAAGGGATGCGATTTTCATCGTCGTCATGCTTCTCTATCCGCTCGCCCAGTTCATCTTCACCTGGAGTTTTGTCAACATCCGTTCCATCCTATTAGCTTTCCAGAAGGGAAGCATCCGCGGATACGAGTGGGTGGGATTCGAGACCATCGCCAAAGTCTGGTACGACTCCTTCCACGATGTCGCCAATACGACCGGCGTCTCCTGGCTCAACAATGCCTCCGTCATCCTCTTGAACTCCTTAGGCTTTGCCTTCATCACCATCTTCATCTCCCTTCCGCTCTCCATGCTCTTCTCCTACTTCCTTTCCAAGAAGATGCCCTTAGCCAACGTCTTCCGTGTCATCTTCTTCCTTCCGAACATCATCCCGGTCGTCGTTCTCACCTTCGCCTTCAAGATGTCCTACCAACCCAATATCGGTTATCTCTATCCTTTAGTCAAAGCACTCGGCATTCCGGAGACGGCAGCGAAAACCTATCCGATGTCCCAGATCATTGTTTATCTTTATTGTATCTGGGCAGGACTCGGCTACAACATCATCCTGCTCTCCGGTGCCATCGGAAGAATCCCCAAGGAACTGCTCGAATCCGCCAAGATCGACAACTGCGGATACTTCAAGGAATTCTTCCACGTCGTCGTCCCGATGATCTGGCCGACGGTCGTCACCCTCGTCATCCTCGGTATGACCAATGTTCTGACCCTCTATCTCCAGCCGCTCTTCCTCACCCAGGGAGAGGGAAACACCTGGACCATCTCCCTGCAGATCTGGGAATCGGTCAGCAACCGTAACCCGAAGGATCTCTGCGAGGCAGCCGCCAAAGGACTCATCTTCTCCGCCATCTGGTCTCCGGTCATCCTCCTGACAAGAAAGCTTCTCTCCAAGAAGTACAGCGAGGTGGATTACTGATATGCTGCGCATCGAAAATATCTCCGAGACCCCGGAGAAAAAGAAAAAGAAACTCCCCTCCGCTCTCCCCTACAAATCCGTGAAATGGATCGTCTTTGCCATCTTCGTCATCTATGCCCTCTCCCTCGTCATCCCCTTTGTCTGGATGCTGCTCAACTCCTTCAAGAGTTCCAACGAATTCAACGCCGGGAACATCTGGGGATTCCCCAAACAGTTCCAAGGACTCACCTTTATCGAAATCCTTCAGTATAAGGTGACCACCATCGGCGGAACGGAAGAAACCATCTGGGAGATGGTCCTCTGGTCCGTCCTTGTCACCGTGGTCGGCACTGTCGTCAACGTCTTCTTCTCCGCCGTCACCGCCTATGTCCTAGCCAAATACACCTTCCCGGGAAGAAACCTCATCTATGCCATCGCCATTTTCTCCATGGTCGTTCCGATCGTCGGCACTCTCCCGGCTCAGGTCAACATGATGGAATTCCTCCATCTCGACGATTCCTTCTTCGGCGTCATCTTCCTCTATTCCGGCTGCTTCGGCTTCAACTTCATCATGCTCTATTCCGCCTTCAAGTCCATCAGTTGGTCCTACGCGGAAGCGGCAGGACTCGACGGCGCCAACCGCTTCGCCATCTTCTTCAAAGTGATGCTCCCGATGGCAAAAGGCCCCGTCATCGCCTGCTGTATCCTTCAGGCCATCACTTTATGGAACGATTATTCCACCCCCTATCTGTTCATGCCGAGCCACTATACCCTCGCCGTCGGTCTCTATGAACTGCAGACCGAATTCGTCGGTCACGGCGATTACCCTTCCATGTTTGCCACTGTCATCATCGCGCTCATCCCTGTCTTAGTCTTATACAGCTGTTTCCAGAAAAAAATCATAGAAAATACAAATGCAGGAGGTTTAAAAGGATGAAAAAGTCATTGGTTTTCTTAGCGAGTGTCGGTCTGCTTCTGGTCGGTTGCGGTAACAATACTCAGCCGACGGACAAGGTCACAGCCACCGAGAGTGGCGCAGAAGTGACCACGGTCCATTTTGAGAAGGATGCCTATCAGATCAACCCGGGCGACAAGGTCGCGGTGAAAGAGAATGTCACCGGTGTCGTCTACTCCTTCCAGGGCGGAACACCGGAAGGAGTCGTCCTCAATGCCGAAACCGGAGAAATCACCTTCGATCCCTACGGTGCCCAGATTCCGGAAAAAGTCTATATTGCCACCTACAAGGGAAAGAGTGTCTCTACCAAGGTCAGCTTCCTGATGAAGGAAGAACTCCCGGTGCTCACCTTCCTCAATCCGTCCAACTATCTCATCGACGGCGACAGCATTCTCTGCGAGGCCAAGAGTGAGAAGGGAAGAGAGTTCGCCGTTACCTATACCCTTAAGGAAGCCGTCGAAGGCGTCTCTCTCAATGCCGAGAACGGAAAGGTCAGCTTCAGTGCCGGCTTAGCCAACCTCACTCCCTTCACGGTCGTCTGCGAAAGCAAAGGTATCACGAAGGAAAACACCTTCTATGCGATGACTGCCGACATCATCACGGCTGAGAACGAAGTCATCCTCGAAAAAGGAAAGACGGAAGATGCCTTCTTCACCCTCGATTTCAAAGGAAACGAAGTGGCGACGAAGGAAGATGTGAAGCTTCTCGTCGAAGACAAGCTCGTCAACGTTGAAGGCTTCGATTATGATCCACAGACCAAGACCGTCAAGATTCCGGCCTCTTATCTTTCCACCCTCTCGAGCGGAGAACACAGCGTCAAAGTCACCACCAAACGCAATGCCGTCTCCCTCTCCTTGGCCATCGCCGACAAGATTCTCTATCAGGCCGAGGACTTTGAAACCATCTTCGGTGCGGATTATTCCGCCATCGTTCCGACCTTTAAGGAAAATTCTTTATCCGGATACTATGCCTTAGGATGTGACATCGACCTCGGAAGCTACATCAAGGAACATGGCTGGAATCCGATCGGCGCCTACTGTGAAGGTGATACCCCGGAGACCACCTATGACGTTCCTTTCAGCGGTGTCTTCAACGGCAACGGCTATGAACTGAAGAACTTCACCTATACGGCGAACGGTGCCGTCCGCGGACTCTTCGGAAGAGTCTCCGGTACGGTCAAGAATCTCCGTCTCTCCGGCGCCATCGAAAGGGTCTATTCCTGGGCTGGCGGCTTAGTCGGAAACAACAAGGGAACCATCGAGAACATCCTCCTCGATCTCGACCTTGCCAACGAAGGCCAGAATGCGACCGGTGTCCTCTGTTCCGTCAACCATGGCTATATCCAGAATGTCGTCTCCCTCTCCGATAAGGTGAACGGCAACATCGATCCTTCCCTCTCCTGGAGACAGAGCGGCATTCTTGTCGGTCTCAACGAGACCGACGGAACCGTCCGTAATGTCTACGGTATCGGAAAAGAAGGCGATGCCCTCATCGGTTATAGCAACAATAGTGAAGTCACCAATGAGAACTGCGGCAGGCTCTTTGCCGATATGGATGCCCTCAAGGCCTTTGATTTCGCCTCCGTTCTTCCCGGCCGCTACTTCTCCGTCGAAGAGAACCTTCCGGTCCTGAAGACCCTTTCCGTCTCCCATACACCCGGTTACTTTGAATTCCAGACTCTTCCGCAGTATGCCCTCAAGGGTTCCGAAATCGATCTTTCCATGAAGATTCTTCCGAGCGAGCGCGAAGAGGAATACAACAGCAAAGTCGTCTATCAGATCGACGGTGAGAACTATGGTGCCACCATCGACGGCAATAAGCTCAATCTTGCCAATATCAATGCCGCAGAGGGCGGAAGCACACTCTCCATCAAGGCGACATTGAAGCTCGATGACTATGGAGTCGACCTCACCAGAGAGGCTTCCATCCTTCTCTACAACAGTGTCGGCGGACTCACCATCACCAATCAGGAGACCACCATCGATGCCGGTACGTCCTTAGCCATCACGACCGCAACAACGCCGGCAAGCGACATCAAGGCGACCTTCACGGCAACGAGTGAAGTCAGCCATGATTCCGTCTATTATTCGATGAAGGACAATGTCCTTACCATCCGTCAGGATGCTCCGGAAGGACTCGCTGTCACTGTCACGGCAAGTGCCCTTGACGAGACGACAAGCAAGACTTTCACCGTCAAGAAGCTTCACACGTTCGTCGGCAACAACCTCGTCCATTATCAGGGAGAGGAAAACGAAGACTTTGTCTACACGGTTGCTGATCTTAACGGCGTTGCTTCGATGACCATCGACGGCAAGGAACTCGCTAGCGAAAACTACACCTATGCCGATCATACCATCACCGTCAAGGCGGGTGCCGTCACGGACACCGGCGTCCAGCACGATATCAAGCTCTTCTCCAGCGACAACAAGGCTTATCAGCTCTATGCCGCCAAGGATGATAGCGAGAAGGTTACGATGGATTGGCTTCTCAACTGCTTCGGAAGCGCAGCCCTGACCCGTATTTCCACCGCGCAGGAATTCATGAGCTACTTCCCGGTCGACGGCGCTGTCCATACCGATATGACTGCTAACTTCGCCAGAGGCAAGATCTATGTCCTCACGGCGGACCTCGACTTCACCGGCATCGATTATCATCCGGCCGGATACCATATGCTCGGCGAAGAGGACAATCAGATCATGAATGCCGATTTCTATGGCTTAGGTCACTCTATCAAGAATGTCACCATCAATTCCGAAGGTGGCATGTGGGGTGTCGGATTCTTCACTCAGATTGGCGGTGAGGAACAGAAGAACAAGTTCTCTGACATCACTTTTGAAAACCTCACCATCCATACCGGAGGAGGAAACTTTGTCGGCGGTCTTTCCGGATTCTTGGGCGATTCCAGCATCATCAACCATGTCAGCTTCTACAATTCCGATATCCTCGTCGGAGAGATGACGACTTCCAAGAACCAAGGCGCCTATGTCGGCGGTCTCTTCGGGAAAGCCTTCGGAAAGCATTACAGCTATTGTGTCTATAACGGCTATAATATTCACATCACGAACGAAAACTAAGCAAAAGAAAGGAAGTGCCGTCATATGAAAGAACAACTAGGAAAAAATCAGTCCATCGCCCGAACCATGAACAACCAACTCGTCCTCAACGAACTGAGGGCGAAACCGATGAGCGGCACGGAGCTTGCAAGCAAACTGCACCTGTCCAATGCGACGGTCAGTTCGATTCTGCGTGGACTTGTCCAGGCAGAAATCATTAAAATCTGTCCGAGCGAGCGGAAAGAAGGGAAGGGAAGGAGACGGATCGACTACTACATCAATCAGTCGTACGGACTTGTCGTGGTGTTCTCCATCACGAGCTTCCACTCCCATCCGGTCATCGCCAATATGCTTGGAGAGACCCTCTACGAGTCCGACCGGGAAATCGAGAACTATTCTCTTTCGACTTTCGAACGGGAAATTGAGAATGTGAAGGAAGTCCTGAAGCGCTCCGCTTTTGTGAATGTCCCGGTCAAGAGTGTCGTCATTTCTCTTCCGGGCCTTGTCAATCAGAAGACGGGGAAGCTTCAGGTTTCCCCGCAGTTTGACCGGGATCTCTTTTCCGATTCCCAGATTCTCTCCGGACTCTTCGAGAAGGCATTCTCCTGTCCGGTGACCTTGGAGAACGATACGAAGCTGATGATGCTGGCGGAGCTTTCCTCCGGCACCTTCTCAAAGTCGGAATCCGGACTTCTCGCCTATGTCGACTACGGCATCGGCGGTGCCTTCGAATTCGATGGCTCCCTCTACTGGGGGGCTAGGGGTTACGCCGGAGAAATCGGAAGGCTTGTCGTCAAGGCGGATGGGGAGACCCATCACCTGGATGACTTTGCCTCCATCCGGACGATTCAGAAGAAAATCTCCGAGAAACTGAATCGGAATGTTCCTTTATCGGAACTCTTTGATCTCTACGAGAAGAAGGATGAAGTTGTCGTAAAGGAAGTCATGCAGAGTGCAAAGGCACTCGGCAAAGCCTTTAAGGAAATCATCCGGGTCTTCGATGTCGATCAGTTTGTGATTTCCGGTTCGGTCAAACGGTTCGGACAACCCTATCTTTCCGCTGTCATGGAAGAAGTGAAGGATGCGAGCGAGGATGCCACCCTATCCTTCTCCGAGCTTGGCAATTATGCCATTCTCGACGGAGGCAAGGAACTCGCCATCTCCTCAGTCCTCTCTAATTCCCTGAAGATGCTGAAGAACCAGTGAGGATCATCTATGGAAACTTTGCGTTTGGAACACGTCTCAAAAGTCTATAAGGCGAAAAAGAGAAAGGAACAGGATGTTCAGGCCGTCACGGATTTCAATCTGACGGCCGAGGACGATGAGTTCATCGTTTTCGTCGGTCCTTCCGGATGCGGTAAGAGTACGACCCTCCGCATGATTGCAGGTCTCGAGGACATCAGCGAAGGAAATCTCTATATCGACGGGGAACGGGTCAATGATGTCGAAGCCAATTACCGCGATATTGCGATGGTCTTCCAGAACTATGCCCTCTATCCGCATATGACCGCCTATCAGAACATGGCCTTCGGCCTGAAGAACCGCCACGTTCCCAAGGAGGAAATCGATAAGAGAATCCACAATGCGGCCAAAATCCTCGATATCGAGGAACTATTGGATAGAAAGCCGGGCAAGATGTCCGGCGGCCAGAGACAGCGTGTCGCTTTGGGAAGAGCCATCGTGAGAAGGCCGAAGGTCTTCCTTCTCGATGAACCGCTCTCCAACCTCGACGCCAAACTCCGTGCGACGATGCGTGTTGAGATCTCAAGACTCTATGAACAGCTGAAGACGACCTTCATCTATGTCACCCACGATCAGGTGGAAGCCATGACCATGGGTACGAGAATCGTCGTCATGAAGAAAGGTGTCGTCCAGCAAATCGATACCCCGACCAATCTCTTCGACTATCCGAAGAACCGGTTTGTCGCTGGATTCTTGGGAACGCCGCAGATGAATTTCTATGAAGGAGAAGGAAGAAGGGATAATGATGTCTTCCGTTTCACGATGCACGGGGAGGAACTTGTCTTCCCGCTCTCTCAGATGAAGGAGATGAAGAAAGAGGTCCTCGACGGAGAAGTTCATTCCATGATTTTAGGAATCCGTCCGGATGACATCGTGATAGAAGGGGATAACAAGTCGCTCTCCACCAGGGTGACCATTTCCGAAGTCTTAGGTAATGAGACCCTCCTCTATACCGACTTCAAGGACGGGGATGCCAATCAGGAGTCTCTGACTTCCTTAGTCATCAAGACGGCAAAGAGAACCGATTACCGGAGAGGGGATGTGCTTTCTGTCTATTTTCCGGCAGAGAAGGTTCATTTCTTCGAGAATGATAACGATGAAGAGCGTTCTCTGATGGTGACACCGCGGGCCAGACTCTCCGAGATGAAAGGTTATCTCGACTTAGAGAAGGAGACACCGAGGATTGCCTTTGAAAACGGATTGGCTTTCCAGTTGGAACCTCTCGATAAGAGTAAGGTCAATCCGCATTATCTCACCGGGGTCCACCGGGTCAGAATGGTGATACCGGAGGATGGATTCCGTGTTGCCACCGATGGAATTCAGGCTATCTATGAAGGGGAGGGAATGTACCAGGGAAAACGGATGATGAGACTGGAACTCAATCAGAATCTCTCTTATGAGGAGTCCTGGAACAGTCCGACCACCCATCTCTATCTTCCCTATGAGGAAGGGCATCAGATCGGCGATGTGCTCTCTCTTGTCATCGATGAATCCCGTCTGGATTTCATTGGAGATGATCATCTTTCCATCTATGACCAGAACGAGAAAGAGAAGGAACTGGAATCCTATCGGATTGTCGAAGACTGAAAACTATGGGCTATCAGACCACTTGGGTCCGATAGCCATTTTTAGAGGTATCGTTATTCTGGGGGATGTTTTTTTGAATTCTGAAATTTCACAAACAATAAACTTGAATTTCAAAAATGAAATCCTATACTATAGTTGTAAGAAAAAAGGAGGATTACTGATGTTTCAAGAGAACGTTAAGAAACTCATGGATGATTCCGGTATGAATCAGAAAGAATTATCGAAGAAAACCGGAATATCAGAGGCTTCGCTGTGTCGTTATCTGTCGGGAAGTCTTGTTCCAAGAATGGATATTGTCGAGAATATTGCAAAGTTTTTCGGCGTTTCTGTTTCGGAACTGATAGGAAAAGAAATGATTGAGCCTAAGGATTCTTTTGATGAGACCTATTCGATTGTCACGAGAAACCGCAAAAAGCTGACAGATGAACAAAAGGCGAAAATCGTCAAGGCATTGTTTGGAGGTGATAAATGAACGAATTTGACGAAATGGATTGCTTAGCTCTGCAAGTGAGAATGGATTATGGTTTTATGAAAAAGAAACTGGATGTCATCTCACTTGCAGAAAAACTTATTTAATACATTCCCAACGAATAGGACTATGCATTTTGCTTTTTCGGTCTGCCTACCTTACGTTTGACAGGCTGT
>CAKVBX010000041.1 GCA_934725685.1 uncultured Bacilli bacterium | reverse complement strand
CGACAGCACCGCTCAGTTTGGCGGCCTCGATCAGCTTTCTGTTTTCCTGGAAGGCATGAAGGGAACGCATGGTCTCATCATAGTAATTGGCCCACTTCAGTCCGAAGGAAGTGATTTCGGCATGCATACCATGGGTTCTACCGATGCAGGGCGTGAACTCATAGGTGAGTGCTTTCTCCTTGAGGACTGATAAGAGATTCTCCAAGTCCTTTTCGAGAATATCGTTGGCTTTCTTGTAAAGAAGGGAAAGAGCGGTATCGACAACGTCGGTGCTAGTAAGACCGAAGTGGACAAAGCGTTTTTCTTCTCCCAAGGTCTCGGAAATCTGACGGGTGAAAGCGATGACATCATGCTTGGTGATGGCTTCGATTTCATGGATGCGGGCAACATTGACATGGGCAGTCTTTCTCGCAGCCTCGACCGCTTCTTCCGGAATGACACCAATTTCAGACCAGGCTTGCATGCTTGCAAGCTCAACCTGAAGATAGGCATTGAAGCGGCTCTCTTCCGAGAACAGCTCCCCCATCTCTTTGGAGAGATAGCGGTCAATCATCAGAATACTTCCTTTCTGAGAATTGTTCCATCTTTGTCAGGAGAGACGGAGATGATATCGATGGATATACCAAGATATTTCTCAATCGTGGCAATATAGTTTTTGCAGTTATCCGGAAGTTCATCGTAGGTCTTGCAAGTGGAAATGTCTTCAGTCCAGGAAGGAACAGTGACAAATTCTGGCTTGACTAAGGATAGCTCTTCGACATTGGAAGGCATGTAGTCGATTTTTTCTCCATTGAGGGTATAGCCGGTGCAGATGCTGATTTCTTTGACGGCAGAAAGGACATCGAGAAGCATGATGGCACAGTGTGTGATGCCGGAGATTTCCATGACATATTTCAGCTGTGGGATATCGAGCCAGCCGACTCTTCTTGGACGGCGGGTGACGGTTCCGTATTCGTGTCCTTTTTCGCGGATGAGGTCTCCGGTTTCGTCATGGATTTCGCTCGGGAAAGGACCCTCTCCGACACGTGTCGTATAGGCTTTCATGACACCGAGAACACCCTCGACTGCTGTGAGCGGAAGACCGGTGTTGGACGGAATTGCCGTGGCGAGAGGAGAAGAGGAAGTGACATACGGGAAAGTTCCGTAGGTGAGGCAGAGCATGGCACCCTGTGCACCTTCGAAAAGAATCTTCTTTCCTTCTCTAATGGATTTCTGAAGGAAAGCCGTCGTATCCGTGATGAAAGGAAGAAGAACGTCTCTGTCCTTCATCAGTTCGTCATAGATGGCCTCTTCGGTGAATTCTTCTCCCCCGTACGCCTTGAGTTCTCTGTTCTTCAGAGGGAAAACTTGATGGATTCTGTTCTTGAGGAACTCGGGGTAAAGAAGGTCGCCGACACGGATGGAAAGGCGGGCACTTCTGTCCTCATAGCAGGGACCGATACCATTTTTCGTTGTACCGATTTTTGCATCGCCTAATGCGTTCTCTCTGGCGACATCGATGGCAATATGGTAAGGAAGAAGAAGCGTCGCTCTCTTGGAGATGAGAAGCTTGAAATTTTCAACGCCTTTCTCATGGATTTTCTTCATTTCCTCGATGAGAGAAGTCGGGTTGATGACCATGCCATCGGCAAGGACATTCACCGTCTCCGGATTGAGAATACCGGAAGGAAGAAGACGTAACGCATAACGGACACCATGATGTTCGATGGTGTGACCAGCATTGTTGCCACCCTGGGAACGGACAACAATCTGTGCCTTGGCAGCACAATAATCCGTGACTTTGCCTTTTCCTTCATCGCCCCACTGCATACCTTCTATCGCTAACGTTCTCATTTGAAAAACCTCCGTTGGATTTGATTGTGTAACGAGAACGGCTCATTACTTATGTATCTTATCACTTCCAATCTGAAAAAGCGAAAAAATATGATGGAAATCTATTGACCGGGCTTTTCCTCTTCATTAAATTATTCTTGCAAGGAGATTATAACATGGCAAGCAAAGTGTTTTTTTCTAGGAATCTCGATGGTAAGAATATCACCGAACTCTACAAGATTTTCGATGGCCGACTCAAGGGGAAGGTCGCTATAAAATTGCATTCCGGCGAAGAAGGTAACCAGAATTTCCTCAAACCCGAGTATCTTAAAGACGTCATCGATTATGTCGGAGGTACTGTCGTTGAGTGTAACACCGCCTATGACGGAGAAAGAAACACGACGGAAAAGCACCTTAAGACGTTGGAAAGTCATGGGTGGAGCCGTTATTTCGATGTGGATCTTCTCGATAAAGAGCAGGATGACCTCGTCCTTATGATTCCGAATGGTAAGGTTCTTAAAAAGAACTATGTCGGCAAGGATTTGACGAAATATGACTCTCTTTTGGTCCTTTCTCACTTTAAAGGACATCCGATGGGCGGTTACGGCGGAGCCCTGAAGCAGCTTTCCATCGGCATCGCCTCCAGCCGTGGCAAAGCCTGGATTCATTCCGGCGGAAAAACGACGGACCAGTATCATCTCTGGGAACAGGTTGCCCCTCAGGATACCTTCTTGGAAGCCATGGCGGATGCGGCATCTTCCGTCGTGAACTATTTCCACGGCAATGCCATCTATATCAATATCATGAAAAACATGTCCGTCGACTGCGACTGCTGTGCAGTTGCCGAAGATCCCTGCATGAAGGATATCGGCATCCTCATCAGCGATGACCCCATCGCCATCGATCAGGCCTGCATCGACCTTGTCATGAAGAGCAATGACCCCGGGAAAGCCCACTTCATGGAACGTGTCAATACAAGACATGGTATCCATACCATTGAAGCAGCAGAAAAACTTGACTTCGGGTCCCGCGAATATGAACTCATCGAAGTTAATCACCGCTAAATAATATCGGAGAGGAGAATGTCAGGCTTCGGCATTCTCTTTTTTTCTGTTCTCAAATAGGTCAAAGCAATAGAGTGTCACCAGAATGAGGCCGGAAGTGAGGAAAAGGGCGGTAGAGACATCGCTGAGGTAATGGGCACCGCAACGGATTCTCGAATAGGCAATCACGAAAGTATAAAGAAGTCCCAAGCTGAAGAAGGCATACTGTTCTCCGCGGAAGTGGAAACGGAAATTCGGTGAGAGGATGCCAAGCAATAAGGTCACAGTGGCAGTTGCCGTATGACCGCTCGGCCAGGATTTGAAGAAATCGCCATGCTTCTTGAAAGGCTGGAACTGGTACCAGGCACGGAAGACATCCCCTTCTGTATTGAGACTTGGATCAGTCAGGTAACGGAATCGGGGGCGGCAACCGATTTTCTTCAGGAGACTTAAAACGCCTACCTGAAGCATGGTGACGACAAGGATGAGAAGGCCGTATTTCAGCGTTTTATCGAGATCAGAATGGTCGAAGAGGACAACGGCAAGAAAAGCTGAGACAATCATCAGGATGGTGGCAAGACCGTAGGCGAAAGTGATGTTGAAAGTCAGACCATAGCTGTTTTCGCCATCGACTAAAGAAGAGCCGAAATGCCAGGTGGAGAGAATCAATGCCGCAAGAAATAGGATGATTCCGATGATTTTCTGATATGTCTTGGGGCGCGGGAACAATCCGAGAAAGCAGAGCATTCCGCCGAAGGAAATCATGCCGTAGCCGAAAAACATACCAACTGTTTCAAAGAAACCACCGAATGCATCCTTGACATAGGCAATCGAATTTGAGATAGAGAGATCGAAGAAGGTCCCAAGTAGCAATCCGATGAGTCCGATTCCTAACGGAATCAGCCAAAAACCTGCCGGAATCCCATATAATTTTTTCTTCATAGGCGTTGCCCTCACTGGTTATATGATAGCATTTCAGTGGCGAAAATGCTTACAAAACATGAGTCTATGTCACAAAAATCATATCCAAAGGAAAAAATGTTAGCGTTTTCCAAAAAAAAGGGTTCATTTGATTAAAAAATCTCTATAATAATAAATATGTGAAAGCGGAGTTCCGCGAAAGGAGAACATTATGGCAAAACCGACAAGGAGACACAGAGAACCTATCAAGAAGTTGGACGTATTCAATCTTCCGTTAGGAACCTATCTTGATGAGAAGGGATTCGGCGAAATCCACCTTCTTCACACGCATCGTGCCAAGAACGGCGAACCCGAACTGATGTATGAAGGCAAACTGCATAAGGGACATGTCGCTCTCGTGAGTGGTGAGAACCTCGAAGCTGAAATCCCGACCCAGGGCTATGATCATGGTTACACCATCGAAGGTATGGCACAGGAACTTTTCGTTGTTGACCATGCTTACGTTTCCTATAATGCAGCCGAAGACAGAACCTTCTGCTACATCAACCCGACATCCAAACTGATGTTCCAGGGCGATCCCGACAAGAAATATCGTATTTTCTTCCACATCTATGAAAACTGTGTCGGTGAAATGAACAACCGTTGGGTTGTCATCACTGCTGAAGCAATCTAAGAGAAAAGCTGTGGCTCCGGCCACAGTTTTTCGTTGATGAAAAAACCACTATGGAAGCATCCATAGTGGTTTTTGCTTTACTCATCCTTGTCTTCTGTCGCGGCTTCTTTTCTCTTCTCTTCGTCAATTTTCAGTCTTTTGTCGACCTGAAGGCAAATCAGCATACTGATGGCACAGCCGATGAAGACGAAACCGAGTGCAGACATCGTGTATAAGATCCAAGTCTGACCATTCCACTTATTCAGGTAAAGTGCAAGGGCGACGGATTCGAGAACGATGGCGATGAGTGCAAAAATCCAAAGGAGACAATTATAACTTAAGAACAGACGGAACTTGTTTTTCATTTTTTGTGAGCCCTCCTTTTCGCTTCCGACATATCGGAAGTGCGTTGTTTCCTTACTATTTTACAATATTCCTGCATGGCACGCTCATATTTTCCGCTATTTTCTGGTTCATAGAAGACCGTACCGACTAAAGAATCCGGTAGATATTCGAGATATGGCCAGACTTCCGGGTCATTGTAGGGATAAGCGTCTTCGTCGGAGACATTGGCTCTCGTAAGCCGAAGATAATTTTTGACCCGGACGGGACTATCATCGATCATGGCCATCGCCTTTTCTATGGCGAGACAGGTCGATTTTGATTTGGGAGAACCGGCGAGATCGACGACCGTGAAGGCTAGCGGAATCATCGCTTCGGGAAGTCCGACTTGGCGTGCAACTTCACAGGCATTCAGGCAGCGGTCCACTGCCTGTGGATTCCCGAGTCCGACATCCTCATAAGCCGTGACAAGAAGTCTCCGTATGACGCCCTCGAGGTCGCCGCTTTTGAGTAGCTTGGCTAGATAATAGATAGCGGCATCAATCTCAGACCCGCGAATTGATTTCTGAAAGGCGGAAACGGTATCGTAGTGTTCATCCTCATCCTTGTCGGAGAGGTAGTTCGGAATTGAGGCGACATTTTTTACATCCTCTTCCGTAATGAGATGGGAAGCAGGATAGGAGACGGAGACGGCCTCCAGCTGATTATAGGCAAAGCGTAAGTCTCCTCCGGAAATCTTGGATAGATAGAGGAGTCCCGCCTCTTCGAAATTTCGTTTTCCATTCAGGCCTTTTTCGCTCACGATTGCTCTTCTCAGAGCTGTGAGAATATTCGCTTCGGAAAGGGATTCCGTTTCCAGAAGTCTCGTTCTGGAACGGATGGCGGGATTGAGGGAGATGAGCGGATTGGCTGTCGTACAGCCAATCAAATAGAAATCGCCCCGTTCGAGATGGGGTAAGAGAATATCCTGCTTTCCCTTGTCCATGCGATGGATTTCATCAATGATGACAATGGAGGGGAAGAACTTCATCGCCTCCTGAAAAACTTCTTCCATTTTCGCCTTGTTGTCCGTGACCGCATTGAGAAGATAGGACGGGCAATGACAAGAGTGGCTGAATGCGGTTGCCAAGGTGGTTTTTCCCGTGCCGGGCGGTCCATAGAAAACCATGGAAACCAGTGTCTGGTTCTCCAATAGGTTCTCTAGGAACAATTTGATTTTGGCCTGACCGAGCACTTCATCGAGCGTGTCCGGTCTCATACGGAAAGCGAGCGGTTTTTCAAACATTTTCAGCCATCACTTTCAAAGCGATTGCAAAGAGCTTCGTGATATCCCGTGAAGATTTTTCGGCAACCTCAAGCACTTCGGCATCAGAAAGCTTTTCCTTGAGGATGCCGGCAGCCATATTGGTGAGCAAGGAAATGCCGACCGTTTTGATTCCGACATGATTGGCGGCGATGGCTTCGATGGCCGTGGACATACCGGCGGCATCGGCACCCATAGCTCTCGCCATACGGATTTCCGCTTTGCTCTCATACTGCGGACCATAGAATTGCATATAGACACCGCGCTGTACGTTCAGTCCTTCTTTGTTTGCTTCGGTTACAATCTGATCCGTGATTGTTTCGGAATAGATATCAGACATATCCGGGAACCGGGTTCCGAACTGCTCGATGTTCTCTCCGATGAGGGGGGATTTAATAAGGCAGGCGATATGGTCATCAATCATCATCAGGTCCCCGGGATGGAACGAAGTGTTGATGGCGCCGGCGGCATTGGTGAGGATGAGGCCCTTGATTCCCAAAAGTTTCATGAGACGGATTGGAGCAACCGCCTCTTCGGAAGTGTAGCCTTCATAACAATGGATTCTCCCCTGCATGAGGACGACAGGAATGCCTTGGAAATATCCGAAGACAAACTGCCCTTTGTGCGCTTTGTTTGTCGAGACGGGAAGTCCGGGAATTTCGTTGTATGGAACAGTTCCGACCACCTCAATCTGGGAGACGAAATCACCGAGGCCGGAACCTAATACAGCACCAAGCTCCGGTTGGAAATTGCAGATTCCTTTGACACAATCTGCCATTTTTTCATAATCATGGTAGGTAAATTTCATCTTGGTCTCCTTTCTGGGACATAAATATTTTATAATACTTTTCAGTGAAAAAATAACGACATATGAGAATATTGATTCAGGAATGCCTTGAGGCGACATTGAAAATCGACGGAGTGGAACATGCCCGTATCGGTATGGGAGAGGTTATTTTTGTCGGGTTTACCGAGGGTGATACCCGTGAAACCATTGTAAAGATGATCGAAAAGCTTCTGAAACTCCGCATTTTTTCGGATGAAGAAGGAAAGACAAACCTCACTCTTGCAGAGCATGGTGGCGATATTCTTGCGGTATCTCAGTTCACTTTGTATGCCGATCTAAGAAAAGGCAACCGCCCTTCCTTTGTCCGTGCGCTTGGTTCCTTGAAAAGCAAGCCTCTTTTTGACATTTTCAAAGAGGAGCTCTCATCCCGCATGGAAAAGACCCAGTATGGTGTCTTCGGCGCCGATATGAAGGTAGGACTCATCAATGATGGTCCCTTTACCATCTGGTTGGATTCGGAGGAATTAGGATTATGAAGAAAAAAGTACTTTTAGGATTATCCGGCGGTGTCGATTCCGCAGTCGCTGCTTATCTTTTAAAATCGCAGGGGTATGATGTCACCTGTTGCTTCATGCGTAACTGGGATTCCATCACCAACAATGACATTCTCGGAAATCCGACCCTCCAGGGAGATAAGTGCAGCCAGGAGTTCGATTATGACGATGCCGTCGAGGCGGCCTTCGAACTCGACCTTCCCATTGTCCGGAAAGACTTCATCGATGAGTATTGGAAGGAGGTCTTCCAGATGTTCTTGGAAACCTATCGGAAGGGATATACCCCCGATGCCGATGTTTTCTGTAACAAGTACATCAAATTCGGCCACTTCTATGACTATGCAAAATCCCTTGGCTTCGATACGATTGCCATGGGTCATTATGCCATGCGTTTGGACGAAGGCGGGGAATCCCACCTCTACAAGGCCTTCGACCGCAACAAGGACCAATCCTATTTCCTTGGCCAAATCAGCATGGAACAGCTCTCCCATGCGCTTTTCCCGCTTGCCGGACTGACTAAACCCGAAGTAAGGCGAATTGCCGAAGAACTGCATCTTTCCATTGCGAAAAAAAAGGACAGCACCGGCGTTTGCTTCATCGGAGAACGCAATTTCAAGGAATTCCTCAACAACTATCTTCCTGCAAAACCCGGAAAAGTCATCGACATGCAGACGGGTGAAGTCATTCATCAGCACGATGGTGTCCTTTACTATACGGTAGGACAACACCGTGGCCTGAATATCGGCGGCATCAAAGGCCATTCTATGGATCCTTACTTTGTTGTCGGAAAGAATGTCAAGGAGAACATTCTTTATGTGGCCCAGGAGAAAGGGAACAATTTCCGCAAATCCTACCGCTGCCTGCTTGACCAATTCAACTGGATAGGGACTGATATTCCGACGATTCCCTATGGCTGCTGCTGCAAATTCCGTTATCGCGGAAAGGACCTGCCGGTCCGTCTCACCATCAGATCGGACCATACTTCGGCATATCTTGACTATGATGGATATGATTACGTCGCCAAAGGTCAGGTTGCCTGTCTTTATCAGGGAGACCGATTGGTGGGAAGCGGCGTCATCATCGCAACTTACGGAGAAAATCTTCTTCCCTTGAATTACTGAAATTCCTTGATTTCAATTTCCAAAAATAGTATCATAACTGACGGCATTTTAGAAACGAGGTGAGACACATTGCCTAAAACAGTTGTTAGAGAAGGTGAAACCTTAGACGGCGCCATGAGAAGATTCAAGCGTCAGGTCAACAAGGCTGGAACCATCGCGGACTATCGTAAACATGACTTCTTCCTTAAGAAGGGTCTGAAGAGAAAGCTCAAGTCCGAAAACGCCAGAAGAAAACATTAAGGCGAAATGAACGGGTTGCCATAAGGTAACCCGTTTTCATTTTGCCCTGTCAGAGTTAAAATAATAGCCATGAAATCACTCAAAGCTATGCTGATGGTCGGACCCGGGCCCTCCTCCTCCCACACAATCGGACCTTATCGTATCGCCAAAGACTATCTCGGCCGCATCGCCATGAAAAAGCCAATCCGTTTTGAAGTGACATTATTCGGTTCGCTCGCTCTCACCGGACGTGGTCATGCTACCGATAAAATCCTGAAAGAAAGCTTTCTTCCTTATCCTACCGAAATTATATTCTGTCCAAAACTGAAAGGCTTATCCCATCCCAATACCATGGAAATCAAGGCATTCTTCCATGGCGGAACTTCAGAAACAAAACGCTATCTCTCCATCGGCGGAGGATCTTTCTGCCTGGAAAACGAAGAACTTTCCGAAACGGAAGTTTTTCCGTTTCATACTCTGAATGAGGCCTTAGCCTATATGGAGCGAGAACATATAGCTGATTTTTACTCCTTGATTGAAAAGCTCGAGGACGATGACATTCTAGACTATGCAAAAGAGATGCTTAATGCGACCTTCCATACTTTGAAAAGCTCCCTTTCCTATGTTGGAACGCTTCCTGGTCCCCTTCATCTGAAAGCCGTCAGCAATGATATCCTGAAGAAAGCAAAAATCTGTCTCAGCAGAACAGAGCGTCGTCTTCTCTTGCTCACTGCCTATGCTTATGCTGTTTCGGAAGCCAATGCCCGCGGCGAAATGATCGTCACTGCTCCGACCTGCGGGTCTTCCGGAGTTGTCCCTTCTGTCTTATTTTATGAATACCACAATTGCCACCGCTCTCTGGACGAAATCGCAAAAGCGTATCTGGTCGGTGCTTTTTTCTGCGACTTCATCAAGGAAAACGCTTCGTTCTCGGGAGCACTGCTTGGCTGTCAGGCTGAAATCGGATCGGCGGCATCGTTTGCAGCCGCTTCCTTATCTTACCTACATCATCTCAGTAATCACCAGATCGAATATGCGGCGGAGGTCGGAATGGAACATTTCCTCGGTCTCACTTGTGATCCGGTCGACGGCTATGTCCAGATTCCGTGCATCGAGCGTAACGGTATCGCTGCCATTCACGCCTACAGCGCCTATCTTTATGCAAAGAATATCTCCCCTTTCCGCGAAAACAAAGTCTCCTTTGACAAAGTGGTTCAGGCGATGAAAGAGACCGGAAAGGAACTCCCTTCCGATCTCAAAGAAACATCGCTCGGTGGACTTGCCAAAGTCCTTCATTGTTAAAAGACGATTGCGTTATCCTCGAGGCTGATATCCGTAAGGCTGTCGGCGGAAAGGGTGATGCTCAACTTCTTGGTCATGATTTTTCTCGAAGCGTAATAGATAGTCACCTGAAAGCCAGCATTCTTGGCAAAGGCCTGTTCGTATTTCGCAAGGAAGTCATTTGCAATCGTACTGTTCTTGAGGAAGACAGTTTTGCCTGCCATGGAATAAGCGGCATACTCGTAAGTAAAAGCTTCCTCGAAATCCTTGGAAGTGAAGGCCTTGGGATCATCAAAGTCGATCAACGAGTAAAAATATTCTTTGACATGGTCGCGGATTGCCATACGGAGAAGCTCCGGATTGGTGTAGTCTTTTCCGAGATATTTGAAATTTGTGGTATAGAGACCGCTGACATCCGGCTGGCGGATTAGGGAATCGAAGGAATAGGAAGAAGCATCGACATATGCCTTTTCTATACGGAACTGATTGGTCGGTCGATCACCGACAGACCCGACGGAGAAGACCGGAAGTTCTTTTTGGATAATCAGTTTTTCGTTCTCGACAAACCCTTCGGCTTCGATTGTTGCTTTTGGCGCCTCAATTTCACGGCGGGTGTAATTCAAAGACATTCTGCTCTGAATCTGACTGTTGCTCGGCGATGAGATGGTGAAAATCATCTCACGGCCGAATGGGGCGAGACAGGTGAACGAAATTGTTTTGTTGTTCTGGTCGATGGCCGTCGAGATATAGTCTGTAGTCATTTTTCCGTTGTGCCAGGTCGACGATTCATACGCTTCGTCTTCCCGCTCCGACCAGGTGAGTTCCGTATTGAAGTTGACATAGTTGATGGTGGCAGGCTTCAGAGTGTATTTGACGGTGATGGTATTGCCGTCCGTGGACTTCGTGGAAGAGAGAATGCGGATGTTCTCCACTTCCTTGATGTTGAGCTCGCCTTTGTCATTGTCGGATTTTCCGTTGGAAACAGCGACAAGAGAGCAGGCAGAAATCAGACCGGCACACAGAATCGAAAGTGACGTCACGGCTACTGTACGTTTGTATTTCATGAGTTCCTCTTTCCGGGAATTTTATTCCCTTCAGTAGAACATTCAACGGAAAAACAGAAAAAAACAAAAAAGCCCGAAAAAATTTCGGGCTCAATCAGATTTAGATCGGAATCAGCGGATTTTGGCTAAAATCTGCTCTGCCAAGGCCTCCGCGGTGAAATTCAGATCGCCGAAGACATCGTTGGCGGGAGCGGATTCACCGAAACGGTCGATACCGAAGACAGTCTTGGCATATTTATAGAGCATCGCCGTATTTCCGGCTTCGATGAAGATTCTTTTTTCGTAAGGAACACCGAAGGTCTCTTCCTTGTATTCCTCATTCTGAGCATCGAAGACATCGAATGCGGGGAGAGAGACGACACGGCAATCGATACCTTGTCCGAGAATCATCTTCTGGATGGAGACGGCTGTATTGACCTCGGAGCCGGTTGCAATGAGGGTAATTTGAGCTTCCTTCTGTTCGGGAGAGACCACATAGCCGCCCTTCAAGGCGCCTTCAAAACTGGAACCCGGGTTGTTGACAAGATTCTGGCGGGAGAGAATGATGGCAGTCGGACGAGAAGCGGAAGTGAAGGCATAGTGGTAGGCGGCAGCACATTCGATGGCATCGCCGGGACGGTATAAGGTGAAATCCGGAATGGCACGGAGCATGGCGAGCTGATCGACCGGCTGATGGGTCGGTCCGTCCTCTCCGACGGCGACGGAATCGTGGCTGAAGAGATAGACGGCAGGAATCTTTTCCATGGCGGCCATACGGATGGCGGCCTTCATATAGTCGGAGAATACGAGGAAGCAGCCAATATAAGTTCTCAGTCCTCCGTGAAGGAGCATACCATTCTGGATGCCGGCCATGGCGAACTCACGGATGCCGAAGTTGATGTTCTGTCCCTGGCGGTTGTTCGGGGTGAAATCAGTGAAGGCCTTGACATTGGTCTTGACCGATTCTGCGACGTCGGCACTTCCGCCAATCAGGTTAGGTAGTTCTTCCGCAACAATGTTTAGAAGCGCCTGAGAAGTGTTGCGGGTAGCATCCTTGAAGCCGTTCTCATACTTCGGGGCACCCTTAAAAATATAAGGGGCAACGTTGTTGTGGGCGAAAGCGACAAAGTGCTGATATTCTTCGGGATAGTTCTGCTTATAGCCGTCCAAGGTGCGCTGATAATTGTCATAGGCGGCTTTTCCGCGCTTGACAAAGGATTCACGGAAGGCGAGGTAGGCTTCCTCATTGATCTGGAAGGCAGGAAAGGAGACGCCGAGAGCTTCCTTGGTCTTGGTGACTTCCTCGGGAGAGAAGGCCTTGCCGTGGCTCTTGTGGGAGCCGGCGAGCGGGGAACCGTAACCGATGACGGTGTGGCAGATGATGATGGTCGGCTTGTTTTTTGCCATCTTCGCCATGGAAATCGCTTTGTCGATCTCTTCGACGTCATTGCCGTCATTGACGACGAGTACATTCCACTTAGCTGCTTCGAAACGGCGTTTGGTATCTTCGATGGAGGAATTGGATAGCGGACCATCGAGTGTGCAGTCATTGCAGTCATAAAGAAGGATGAGCTTGTTCAGCTGCTGAAGTCCGGCGACGGAGATAGCTTCCTGAGAGATGCCCTCTTCAAGACAGCCATCGCCCGTGAGGACATACGTGTAATGGTTGATGAGCTTGCCTCCTTCCGGATAGATGGCGGCAAGATGGGCTTCTGCCATAGCCATACCGACAGCCTGGGAAAGACCCTGTCCTAACGGACCGGAAGTAGCATCAACCCCGGGAGTGTGTCCATATTCGGGATGCCCGGGAGTGAGAGAACCGAGCTGACGGAACTTTTTGAGCTGATCCATCGGGATGTGATAGCCGGCCAGATGGAGCGTGGCATACAGAAGGGAGGAGCCGTGTCCTGCAGAGAGGACGAAGCGGTCGCGGTTGATCCAGTTCGGATCTTCCGGATTTGCGTTGAGGTGACGGGTATAGAGAGTATAAACCAAAGGTGCGGCAGAAAGGGCGATGCCGGGGTGGCCGCTCTTTGCCTTACAGATCATATCCAGCGACAATCCTCTGAGCGTCGCTAGGGCTACTTTGTCATAGTTCATAATTGCCTCCGTTAATATCTGCTTTATTTTACCATTATTGGCTTAGGGGAAAAAGAAAAAGCGGATGGAAATCCATCCGCATCTAGAATTTTACCATTTTCCCATGGTAATTAAGTGGGGACCGCAGCGGGGCTTTGGGATTCCTAGGGAGTGAATTTCACTATAGGCGTTCAACGCTGGCCCGGCAATATGAGTCTCCTTTTGATGTTTGTCGGAAACGCGCATATTTCTAGACACTTCTATGATAAAGGAAATTTCGGAAATTTCAAGAAGTAATTGTATCCGGTGTAGTTGTTCTGTGAATTTGTCCCTGAAAGTTGTTCAGTGATTTTGTCCCTCTTGAAG
>CAKVBX010000040.1 GCA_934725685.1 uncultured Bacilli bacterium | reverse complement strand
GGCTCATCGCAGATGAGGACATCCGGGTTGGCCGTCAGGGCGATGGCGATGACGATACGCTGTCTCATACCGCCGGAGAACTCGAACGGATACTGCTTGAAACGCTGTTCTGGCTGCGGGATGCCGACTTCCTTCATGATTTCGAGTGCTTTCTCCTTGGCCATCTTCTTGGTGATTCTCGTCTTGGAGATGAAGTCTTCCTCAATTGCTTTCTTCTCGGCGAGATACTTCTCCTCCGGGTAACTTTCCGGAGATAACATCTCCTTTTTCACTTTGAGAGAGGCTAAGCGGGTATCCCGATCTTCTTTCAAAGTGCGATAGAGTTCATCGACTTCTTTCTTCGCTTTCTTCTTGCTTTCTTTCAGGGCGTCCTTCAGGGCGGGAAGCTCGGCCTTGTATTCTCGGTCGATTTCCTTTCTTCTTTCCTTTCCTTCTTTTCTGATCTTCTGATACTCTTCTTTGGTCTTTGCCTGAAGTTCCTTCTTGGCGGCCTCCTTTTCCTTTCGGGAGGCATTCTTCATGTC
Organism: uncultured Bacilli bacterium; assembly: GCA_934725685.1. Lineage (GTDB taxonomy): Bacteria > Bacillota_I > Bacilli_A > RFN20 > CAG-288 > Enterosoma. The sequence goes on along the minus strand of CAKVBX010000040.1, from coordinate 13,158 downwards.
ATAGAGCGTATCTTCTAACTTCTTCTTGCTGTCGGAGAGGAAGAACTCCTCTTTGGCATAAGTCTTTTCTTTTTCGTTCTGTCTTCTCGACTGCAGATTCTTATAGGCGACGAGTTCCTTCTGAATCCGTTTCTCGTATTCCCTGTCGAGAATATTGCGGTTGATCAGCATACTCTCCGTGATCTGCTTTCCGATTCTCATAATCGGATTGAGGGAGGAGAGCGGATCCTGGAAAATCATGCCGATTTTCTTTCCGCGAATATTGTGGAACTCTTCTTCGGAGACCTTGGTGAGATCCTCGCCTTCGAAGAGGATACTTCCCTCTTCGATTCGTGCGGAGGCGCCGAGGATTCCCATAATGGTCTTGGAAGTGACGGATTTGCCGCTTCCAGACTCACCGACGATGCAGAGCGTTTCCCCCTTGTAAAGGTCGAAGGAGACGCCGCGGACGGCATGGACGATTCCGTGATCCGTCTTGAACGAGACACGGAGATTATTCACGGACAGTATTTTCTTGTTTTCCATATCAGTCACTTCCTTTCAGGGAGGGGTTCAGGGCATCACGCAAGCCGTTGCCGAAGAGGTTGAAGCAGATCATCATAAGGGCGAGGACGACGGAGGGGAAGACAAGGAGATAGGGATAGGTGTTGATGAAGCGCTGGTTGTCGCTCAGGATGACGCCAAGAGAAGAGAGTCCCTTCAGACCGATGCCGAGATAAGAGATACTCGCTTCGGAGAAGATGACGGAGGGAATCATCAGAACGGAAGAGGTGACGATGGTTCCTAAGGAGTTGGGTAGGATGTGGGTGAAGATGAGCCTGGTATCCTTGGCACCGAGACTTCGCGAGGCCAAGACATATTCCCGCTTCTTGAATCGGTAGAACTGGGTTCTGGTGATTGAGGAGGTGGAAATCCATCCGGTGAGACACATGGCGAGGATGAAGACACCGAAGCCCTGTCCGAGATGGAGGACACAGAGCGTGACGACGACAATCCAAGGGATGTACCCTAAGATATCGACGATGCGTTCCATGATGAGGTCTACAGTTCCGCCGAAGTAGCCTTCGATGGCGCCGTAGACAAGACCGAAGAGGAACGTGATGAAGGCGATGAGCACACCGATGGCGAGTGAGTTCCTCGTTCCTTCGGCGACATACTTTAGCATGTCTTTTCCGAGATGGTCGGTGCCGAAGAGGTGGACCGGCATCTTGGTGTAGCCGAGATATTTGTAGTAGGTGACCGTGCATTCGAGGTTGATGACGGAGATGAGGCCGTCGCTCTTGACCTGTCGGTCGACCGACTTGATCGGGCAGTGCTTCTCGTCGAGAATCTTGAGCGAGGAAGGACCGACGTTGAAGTCATAGCTGAGATAGCCCTTATTGATGTAATCCTTCATCTGGGTCTCGCCGATGGTCATGGTGCGGTCTCCGTATTTGGCGTTGTAGGTGTCATAGGAGAAGGAACAGTACATGATGGAGGCGGCGAAGAGAGAAACATCGCTTCCGACGAGGGAAAGTTTCTTCTGGTAGATGGCCTTGGAGGCATCCGTCATTTCATAGAAGGTCTTTTCCGAATTCTTAAGGACAATATCCTTGACATAGACGGCTTTGGCCGTGTTCTCGATCGGACGGACCGAGATACGGACGGAGAGTGCGGAGGGAACCTCCGTGAGATAATCACTGAGGTTCACGCTGACTTCACCATATTCGGTGGAATCCTTCTTCACTTCGATTTGTTTGGTCTCTTCGCCTTCGGAATAGCAAAGAAGAAGATCATAGGCGGAATAGTCGAAGTCGTTGTCGTCAAGGCCGGTCTCCACCGTATAGGTTAAGGTGAGACCGGGGAGGGAATCGACTTGGAAGGAAGGGGTCTCTAAGAAGGCTTCGCTTTCTTCGGAGGTGTTGCCAATCTGGACGTAACCGCCTTTGGAGAAGGAGTAGGCGATATTGGTTTTGCCTTCGTAGACTTTCATCGTATCCATCAGGATTGAACCATTGTCGAGATTGGTGGAAGCGCTCGGATAACCGGTCGTTTCGTCATAGACGACATCAGTATATTTCTTCGTGCCGTCGAAGAAGCCGGTACCTGCCTTGAAGAGCTTCGGAGCGAGATAGGTTTCGTCCGGATGGGCGACGGAGACATCAAAGGGAAGGGCGAAAGGAAGAATGAGAGAGAGGAGAATGATGGCACCGAGGATGACGGTGGCGACGATGGAGGATTTGTTCTTGCAGAAACGGATGAGGGCATCGCGGGTGAAGGTGACCGGCTTCTCCTTGAACTTGACATCCGTGAGCTTTTCGTCCTTCTGGGCGAAACCGAAGGAGGATTCATCGAGGTCGACGATGTGTTCCTTGCCGGAAGAATCGAGATAGGTATATTTTTCCATATTACTTTTCCCCCATTCTGATCCGAGGATCCAGGAAACCATAAGAGAGGTCGAGGATGATGCCTGCGGCCAATCCGATGGAAGTGAACAGCGACATATCCGCCATCAGGAGGTTGTAGTCTTTTGCAGTCAGCGCTTCGAAGAAGAGCTTTCCGATACCCGGGATGTTATAAAGTGTCTCGAGAATCATGGAACCGGAGAGAATACCGACCACCTCCGCGAGGATGGAAGGAAGAATCGGAACCATGGCATTGCGTAAGGCGTGACGCATGACAGACTGCTTCTTGGTGAGACCCTTGGTTCTCGCTAAAAGCAGATAATCGGAGGAAAGGACATCGCAGAGTTCCGCTCTTGTGAAGCGGCAGTATCCGCAGATACTGGAGAAAGAGAGGGAGATGACCGGGATGACAAAAGCAGCAACTTTTGTTGAAAGTGGTGAAGTGTCCTTTGCCCATTCTGTGGGAAGAATCTTCCACATATAACCGAATGTAAGGATGAGGAATGTAATGATGACAAAGCTTGGGACCGAAATGAAGATCATGATGAGCGTCGAGATGATGTGATCGGTCGGCTTGTTCTTCTTCAATGCGGCCCAGATGCCAAGACCGATACCGAGAGGCACGGAAAGGATGACAGAGATGACATTGACCTCGATGGTGACGGGAAGACCCTTCATGATGATTTCCATGACCGGGACATTGGGTTCGACGGATTTGCTGATACCCCAATCCCACTTCGTGAAGATGTTGCTTAGCCACGAGAAGTACTGGCCCATGATTGGAGCTTTGTAGAAATAGTAGACAGTATCGCCGATGGTAGCGGTGTAGAGCGGCGTCCCGAGCTTTTCGTTCAGGGTCGAAGTCTGGACAAGATATCCTAAGGTTGCCTGTTTGGAATAATAGGCAATCTGCTGAGCACTCGTTCCGACTGGCTTCTCAAACGGTAATAGCTGAATCAGAATGAATGTCAGGGACAGGATGAGAAATAGGGTCACGATGGCGAGAAGGACTCGCTTGATGATATATTTTGTCATTCTGCACTCCTTTCTTGATAAATAAATAATAACATAGACACAATATGAGACAAAAGAATGAACTGACAGGTCAGTTCATTCTTTTGTCAAGAAAACGGGTGGATTAGTAGACGAGTTCGCCGTTGACGATTTCGGCATCGCCGAGGACGAGGGCCTCGTAGATGGCGTCATAGGAATAGGCGTTTCCGTCGTAGACGATATCGCCGGTGACCCAGTTGGTGTGAGCGCCCCAGGAGAGGGTGAAGGTAGAACGGGAGTTGGAGCAGAGGGTGTTCATGAAGTTGAGCGGATCGAGGGTGGAGCCGGAGATGGAGGCGAAGGCGAAATCGAATTTACCGACTAAGGTCATGTTGTAATAGATATCGGACCACTCTGCCGGAGCATAGTTCTCAATGGAGAGCTTGAAGCCCTTGTCGAGTGCGACGGCATTGAAGGCGTTTTCGATATAACCCTGGATGGCGGAACCTTCTTCGGAAATCTGGGATTCGGCCTGGTAGGCAATCTGGACGGAGATGACCGTCGGGTTCTCTTTGGTACCGGCTTTGTAGTGGCCGAGAGAGACTTCCTCATCGATGGCCTTGGAGAAGAGCTGCTGGGCAGCTTCGAGGTTGTATCCGTGAGAATCCGGATAGTAGTTCTTCATTGCCTCTTTATGGGCCTCAGTGCTGTTATAGGAGACGTGGTTGATTGGATCGATTTCATAGAGGTCGGAGAAGAAGGAATCGCCGACATCGGCACCGACGAGGTTTGCGAGTTCAACTCTGTTGATAGCAGTGTAGACGCCGTTGACGAAGTTGTCGTTGCTCATGATCGGTTTGCACTGATAATAGTCGACTTCGTTTTCTGTCTGATAATCGGAATAGACTTCGCCATCCTTCTTGAAGATGTTCTCCCATTCGGCCTGATTGAGGGAGTTGACCTGGAGTTTCCAGACAGAGTCACCTTTTTCGAAGTATTTGTAAGGTTTGTCGCCGGCTTCATCCTGCTGGGCGGCAGAAGGAATGGAGGAGGTGTCGGTCTTACCGGCTTTGAAGTTCTTATAGTTGGCCATCGGATCCTGCTTCATGGCAGCGTTGATGTTCACGACAATGCCGGGAATCTGATAGATGTCATAACCGGTTTCGGCCTTTTCGGAGACTGTGTCGACCCAGTCTTCGTTCTTGACGAAGATGAGCTGGTTGTCGGTGCCGGTTCCGGTGTTATAGCTCTTGATGGTATAGGCACCGAGAGAAAGTGTGGTATCGGCAGGAGTCAGGGCGACACCGCCGTTTGCTTCTGCGGTGACGGTCTTGGCATAGTGAGCATTGTCGAAGCCTTCGCTGTCGATGGCTGCCGTACCGCTGAGGGTGGTGACAAGACGGTAGAAGTCTTCGTTGATCGGGCTTAAGAGGTGGTCGCTGAGACGGTACATGGCACCGAAGGTGTCGGTCGGATAGGTGAACTCGACTTCGATGGTTTCATCGTCGAGCTTCTTGTAGCCGACGTTCTTCCAGGCTTCCTTGGCGGCATCGCTGGTGAGACCGTCTTCTACCGTTGCGTTGAGATAATCCCCGGCTCCGACGATGGAAGAGGTGTCTTCCGCATACTGGAACCAATAATAGTTGCCGTAAGAATAGGTCATCATGAGCTTCAGGGCGAAGATGTAGTCCTCGACGGTGACTTCCTTATCGTTGAAGGAGGAAATCTTGACATTGTCGATGGACTTGTCGGAAAGGGTCTTGAACTTCAGACCGCTGTTCTTTCCGGTCTTGACACGAATCTTCCATTTCTTGGAAGAGTGGGTTGTGGCATAGTCCTCATCGAGCGGGACCGGTGCATCATCGAGAGCGAGGGAACCATACCATTCATAGCTGTCATCATAGGTCTTTCCCGCATCCTTGTTCTTTTTCAGTCTGGTGTTGAAAAGGGAAGAGGTGATGTAGTTGACCAATCCGGAAGTTCCGGTATCGGAAGCGTCGATGCTAGAAAGATTGTTCTGAACGCTGGCAGCGGCAGAGTGGTAATAACCGCGGTAGGCTTCGACAGGTTCCTGATCGGCATCCATGTTCTTGGTGATTTTTCCTTCACGGAGAACACCGAAACCATAGTTGTCGACACAGCCGGATGTCGGAAGTGAGATTCTTTCACTGATGAGGGTGTAACCGCCGGAACCATAAAGCGGAATACCGGTGAGATGGTTCTTCTGGGCATAGGCTTCCATCTGGCCGAGGAGATTCTGCTTTTCTGCGGCGGAAAGACCGGTAAGGTTCAGGTCGCCGGTGTAAGTGGAACCGGTATAGGTCGGCTTTTCATCGGTCGGTGCGACAGGGACGATTTCCGTCGGCTTTTCTGTTGCCGATTCACTCGGGCTTTCTGTGGTTTCGCCTCCGCAGCCGACGAGCATTAAAAGGGAAAGAAGAGATACGAATGTTGCTTTTGTTTTTTTCATGTGATTTACCTCCGTAAGAGTGTGCATTTCTTTTCATCTGTGATCACTGCGGTGAAAAGAGTGCGAAGATTATAAAAAGGAGGCAAATTGGTTGTCAATCAGAGACTTTTTCGGAAAAGGAGATAGAAAGTCAGGGCAAGTGCCAAAAAAATCAGGGCAAAAATCACGTAGGGGAGATAGACAGGTCCTTCAAATTCTCTGCTTTCATTTTTATATTCTTTATATGCGACGAGATCTTCAAACGGCTTTTCCGGATTTTTCTTCAGATAGCTGACCGTGGTAAGGGAGGCATAATGGAGAAAATCCATTCCGCCGAGATGGTTGATGAAAGAGAAGACGGCGACGACAAGAAGGACGGCGCCAGGGACAAAAAAGCCCGTAGATAACGTACTATAAGTGCTTTCATGCGTGAAATAATAGCAAAGGAAAAATATCATTCCGAAGAGAAGGGAGAAAAAGGATTTCAGTCCGAAGACGAAGAACTTGTTGTTCAGGAGCTTTTTCAGTTTTTTCATGCTTTCATTCTATCCGAAAAGGAAACGGAAAAACAAGATAGAAAATCAAATGGCAGAAATGGACTTTTGAAAAAGAACGAACGTAGTTGGCGAAATCGTTTTCAATAGATTTTCAGAAAGCGTTTACAAACCAAGAACGAATTACTTGGCATCATTTCACTACTTTTTCACTTTTTAAGCCTGTTTTAAGAAAAAGTTGCATATTATGCAACATGCAACTTTAAGCTTATTTCAATGAAAGCCCTTACTTTATGTCTTCCAGATAATTGTCCTTCATTTCCTGAATCATCGCGTCTGTGAATCCGAGCTGATTGTGGATGTATGAATCGATGCCATCGAAATGGGTATCGATTTCATCGAAGGCGGCACGAAGGAAGTTCTCTCTGACGCCGGCGACAATGCGGACGGAGTTGAGAACAATCTCGTCTCTCATGTGGCAGACCTCTCGGAGATATTTCTCTCTGCTGTCTGCTTTCTGTTTTGTGTTCTGATTGGTCTTAAGATAATCGGCGATGATGGTTTCACGGTCGACTCCCAATAAAGAAAGGAACAAAGCGACACCGGTCCCGCAACGGTCTTTTCCGTCTGCGCAGTGGAACAGGGCGGCTCCTTCCTTATTGTTCAAGAGTGTCCTTAAAAGCAGGGAATAGTGCTCCTGGGCAAAGGGAAGAGCGATGAAGTTGCGGTAGATTCTTTCAAAGGCATAGGTCGCATCCCCTTTCGGGTCGAGACGGAAAAGATATTCGACCGTTCCCTTGATGGCGGAATCAGGGATGTCAAAATCAGGATGCGGATACATCGTCGGCAGGGTTTTGTTGAGATTGTCTTCAATCGGGCAGTGGAGAAAATGGCATCCCTGAACGGGAAGGTCCGGACTTCTTCTGATTTCGTCCTCTCCTCTTAGGTCGATGTCGACACGGAGATGCATTACATCACGAAGATAAGCCTGATCCTCTTCCGTGATACGGCAGAGTGCATCGGAACGGAAGATTCTTCCGTCCTTGATTCTTTTTCCCTCTTTTGTTTCATAACCACCGAGGGAGCGGGTGTTGATCGTGCCTTCTAAGACGATCCTTGTTCCAAGTTCATTGATATTCATACCGATATTATATCGGTTTGGTGAGTCGAGAAAAAGCAAAAGGCATAAGAAAGGGGTTGTATAGAGAAACAAGGTGAAAGAAAAACATCGGAAGCAGTGCTTCCGATGCGTCATGGTCAGTTACAAGATTGGATACAATCAAAAGAGATATTTCTATTGGCTTTGCTGCCTCAATTCTGGAAAAGCCTTTTCGATTGCCTCGATGAGGTGGTAAGGAGGAAGATAGGAACGTTCGACGAGGATTCCGTGTTCCTGGAAGAACTCCCTTTTGAAACCGGGATGGTTTTTCTTTTTGATTTCCTCTAGAATCAGAGAAGCCTTCATGAGATAGACTTCCTGATGGGATTTGAACGAGACGAGGAAGAAGCCGATGCCGCCGAGGGAGAGGATGAACTCAAGATGACGATACTGCTGTTCCCGAATCATATGATAGGGGACGGCATCATGGATGGTTTCCTTGCATTCGAAGTCGATATACTTTCCCTTGTAGATGCCGACATAATCCGTCGTGGACTTGGCTTCGAAATAGGCTTCCTCAATCATGCCAGGTTTTGATTTGGACATCTTAACGATCTTGATGGGTGTCGGTCTTTTATAAATGTCTGCGATTCCTTTTTCCCGGTAGAAGTCGCAACACTTGGAAATGTCGTTCTCGAAATCCATGCCCATATTGGAGCGGATATACTTATCCCGTGCTCTTTCGTTTTCCGTTCGATTCTCGCTTTTTCTTCTGTCCGGATGGGCTTTTTCTTTCTTCGTCTCCATGAGACGTCCATCCGGATAACGGATGACGTTCATAAGTGGGCCCTCACAATTCTGAGCAAATCTTCCTTGGTGGCTTTGCCCTCACTGAGAACGAGATGGGCAAGTTCGCTGTTATAGGAACTGGCGAAATGATTCTTCTCATAGTTTTTCATTGTGAGAGCAAGCGCCCTTTCTTCGTCGCTGACATAGGCGGCATAGATGTCTTTGAGAAGCAGGGAGTCGAAAAGCGGATCGTGAGGCGTTCCCTCCTCAGTGACAGAGAGAAGGTCTGCCATGGAAACTAAGGAATAGCTCTGTCCCTTTTCGGTGACGACACGGCGTTCGAGATAGGAGTGGAGATCGAAATAGTTTTTGATGATATTCCGGAAAAAATTGATTTCTGTCTCGTTGTCTTCGTTCATGCTTTGTCTGAGAATTTCGATATCGAGTCCTCCATAGGAAATGAATTTACGGAATTTATAGGGACGCAAGAGTTTGGAAATCTCTAAGACCATCTCATGGAATGTGATTCCCTGATAATCGAGATTCTCCTGATGGATTCCGGTCAGTTCTTCTACGATGGGACCGATTTCATCATCGGCTTTGATATAGGAAAAATAGCGGAGAACTTCCTCTTTCGGAAGTAGGCTTTCCGGATCTTTCCTATAGGCGACAAGACCGACAGCAATCGCCTGTCGAGAAAACTGCGTCGCTTCGAAATCGAAAAATATCAAAAGCTCGGATTTTTGAACTTCCTTCATGATGACAGGAAAAGCCATTTTATTCACCTAAAGAAAAGTGGCGAAGCTCATCGGTGATGAGCTTCGGATCGGAGGAAAGCTCAAGAATCTTAAAGAGATGCGGAATTTCCTCTTTGCCGAGAATTGCAAACCAACCGACAAATAAGGTAGCACACTGTTGGTCTACGAGGGAAAGATACCGCTGCCCCTGTGGAGTGATGTTGACGATGACCTGACGGTGATTGCTCGCATCGCCGACCCGTGAGATGAAGTTCTTGCTTTCCAAAAGCCTTAAGTTGGCTGCGACATTCGGTCTCGTGAGATGCAGATTTTCTGCGATGATGGAGGGATGAACATCCTTCAGATTTCTCAGGTAGTTGAGAATGCGGTAGTCTGCCTGGAAGAACCGGGAGAACAGATCGATGGCTCCCATGTCTCTGATTTTGCTTACGTAAGACATCAGAAGCTGCATATCCTTCTGTAATTCTTCTTGATTGATGGTATTATCTTGTTCCATAATCTGCCCTCACTTTCAAAACTATTATATCACACAACTGTTTTGAGACTGCAAGGGATGTGACTGGATACGAGAAAAGCCCACCTTGCGATGGGCTTTGGCTTTTTATTCGAGGATGACGCTCGCTCCGTATCCTTCGCCGAGATCGCCAGCAGACTGGCTGCTGCCTTTGATGGTGACCCAGGTCGGACCGAACTTGGAGTAGTTGGAATAATCGATGTCCGTAATGACGAATTCCGGAGAACCATAGACGACTTCACCAAAGGCGCTGGAGTAAGTAGTGGCCTTGATGACGCCGTCCTTGACTTCCCAGGAACCCCAAATATCGATATGGGAGTTATCGGAGATGTCATACTGTCCGGCAAAGTCGCCTTTCAGCGTATCCTTTTCTCCCGTGAAACGGAAGTTGGAATACATAGTCTTATTATAGGCGGACCAGGTGGATTCGCGGAAGAGGTTGGCGATACCGACATCGGAGTTGTCGAAGATGGTGACTTCCTTGGTGATGGCCTTTTCTTCGCCCAGGGTCTTCTCGACAATCTTGATGGTCGTCTTGCCGGTGCTGACCGGATGGAAGACAAACTTGTTCTCGCTGTCTTCGACCATGGAGACCGTTGCGACACTCGGATTGGAAGAGGTGACGGTGATGGAAGGGACTTCCTGCCATTTTCCGCCGGCGACCCAGACTTCCTTATCCGTTCCCATAATCCAGCTCGAAGGCAGATAGTGGCTGGAGCTGGCGCTGATGAAGGATGAATAGGAGGAACCCGGGTTAGAGAATTCGCCAATCTGAATCGTGGAAGTCTTAGGCGGGATGCAGTGGAGGGTGACCTTCTTTTCAATCTTACTCATGGAAGAAGTGACGGTGACTTCGAGGTTTTCGACAAGCTTCAGGAATTTGATGCGGTTTCCATAGATGATTTCGACGGCATCCGGATCGCTGACAGCCGTAATCTTGATGGGATCAATATAGGTCGTGGCAGTGGACGGGCTTCCGCAGATATAGCCGTCATACGTGAGAAGATATGCCGTGTCCCCGACATTGTATTCGGTCTCACAGGTGCTTTCATAATTGAACATGGAATTGTGGAAGTAGACATTGAAATCACGGAAGAAGTACTGGCTGAAGTCGAAGGCATCGCTCGGAGCATCTTCTCTTTCTCCGCCGTTCTGGATACCGCTGATCTCATAGCTGGCGACTTCCGCAAGGTCTTCTCCTTCATAGTGATGGAGTGCATCTTTGAGGTCGATGAGAAGTCCGGAGGCATCGAATTCGAGGGTGAGCTCTTCTTCGACACGGACCTGGGAGGTTCCTTCCCCTCTGGTATAGTCATAACTCAAGGTGTAGATGTTGCTGATGTCGCTGAGACTTTCCTCGATGCGGAGAGAGCTCTTGGCATAGGTGGAAGCGAAGGAAGAGACATCATAAATGAAGTAGTTCATGACGAAGCCTTCGAGTCCATGAATCGGATTTGTGGTGGAATAGTCACCAATCTGTATGTCGGCGACTCTTGTTTTGGCTTCTTCGGGAGTGTACTGATAGTTCTTCTCCGTGACGGTATCGACAATGGCACGGTTTTCGAGGTAGCCTCTCACATTTTCGAATGCACCGGTGGCACCGGTTCTGGTTCTTTTGCTTTCGACGTAGTGGTCTCCGATGATGGCACGGTTGACGATGGTTGTAACAGTATCGTTTTTGCCGTCGGTGACTTCATCGATGACTTCAGAACGATCCTTATAAATATTGAAGGAATAGCTTTCGCTGTAGTCGTCCTGATCCTTTTCATAGCTGTTGATGTCGATAGAGCCGGAAGTACTCGAGGTGAGGGCGATCTCGTTGGAAGCCTTCAGAAGGCTGACAGCCTTGTCGAGAACGTTGTAGACGACAAATTTACAAGAGGTGGTCAGATTGTTGTCGGTGGTAAGAGTGATGGTGACTTCCTCATCCTTGCCGGTGGCACTGACGCCCTTGATTTGGGTTCCGGTAACGGCGATAAGATCGGGATCGGAGGAAGTGAGACGATAGTCGATTGAGGTTCCGGCAGGTTCGAAGACCGGAACGAGATCGAGGGTCTCATTGACATAGATGTAGTTGCGCTTGACGGTGAGGCTGACTGCTGTCGGATTTGTGTCGGCGGGAGTTTCCGTCGCCGTGTCTTTTCCTACTTCGGCAGTATCTGTTCCAGGTTCTGTCGGTTTGTTGTCAGAGCCAGTGCTATCATTGTTGCCGCATCCGACCAAAGCTGCGAGAAGAAGTAGAGAAACAAGCTTCATTTTTTTTGCTTTCATTTTCATTTTCATCCTTTTTTATACTTTATCTAAAGATAACGGAAATACTATAAACTGCAATTGACTTTTGGTCAAACGGCAATTTCATTCTTGTTTTTTCAATTTCATTTCAATATTTCTTTTTAATGAAAAAACGAAAATTATCTTTTTCTTAAAATTTTATTGAAATTCGTTTTTATTTTTGAAAAAATGACACTTTTTTGAATTTTTAAGCTTATTTCAAGCTTTCTTTTAAGTGAAATTAATGAAAAAACATAATAGATGTAAGCGATTACATTGAAATAAGATTGAGATTATTCTCTTGTATTTAAACTTTCTTAAAACTCAAATTTCAATAAATCAGATTATTTTTCAATGATTTTTCGCTGTTTTCTTGAAAAGTTGAATTTTAAAGACTGTTTTTTTGACGCCGACCTATCTTGATGGAAAGAAAAGGTTGAAAAAAGTATTGTGTTATAATTCCAAAGTCAATCCGGTCATAGTTTTTATACCGGATTAGGAGGTTAAAACATACTATGAAAAAGAAACTGATGTTCTCTCTTGTCTCTCTCGCCGGCTTAATCCTTGCCGGCTGCAATGGAACGACCGATTCCGGTGCTGGATGCCCGTCCAATGAACCTGTTACTGTTCCGGTTACAGTTCCTGTTACGGTTCCCACTGAGCTGAAATTTGCTCTTACCGTTCCCACCAGTGAAGACTTTACCATCGCGCTTCTCGATGATGTCGATCCAGCCGGTGTCTCTGCCGGTTCCACCGTCGGTTTCACCGTCACCCTTACCGATGCCGTCCATAAGAAGCTCGGCGATGTGAAAGCCGATGGTATGCTTCTCACTGCCGACAGCGGAGGTGTTTACTCCTTCATGATGCCGAATCACGAGGCTGCCATTGAGGTTTCTGCTTTCGATACCGGTTATGATGAAATCATGGTCAATCCTGATGTCGATACCGAAATTGTCCCTAGCGGTTTCACTGCACTGAAGAAGAATCTTCAGGCTTCCGGTGCTTTGGAAGAGAAATATCTTTCCAAGGCGACGATTGCCGATGGTGTCAAGGGAAGTGACTATACGGTCACCTCTGGTGATGGTGTCTCCATTACGACCATCACGCCTTCTGAGAATAAGGTTGATAACATGAGACCGGATCGCAATGCCACAACTGTCGTTCAGACCGGTATCGAAAACGGCTATTTCTATACAATCGAAGCTGCTCCGGCTCTCGGAACCTCTTCCACGACTGGTACCATGACGGAAAAGGCTACCACCATGAAGATTGTCGATGATGACACGGAAAAAGACTATGATCTGCGCTATCTCGCCAAGAAAACGCTCGCTGAGAAAGCTTCCAGCACTCTGTTTACGGGAACTTCCTCTTCTTTATCGGATTCTTCCGTCGGTCTTTCCAACTATG
>CAKVBX010000039.1 GCA_934725685.1 uncultured Bacilli bacterium | reverse complement strand
TATTGTTGCCAGCAAACTGGCTGGAATATTATACCCCACTGTGACTGAAGTGACCCCATGTGCAAATCAGTATTTAAACAGAAAAATGTGAAATATGACCATAGCACCTATGCCATCTCTGTTTTTCAGTATGAAAATCAAAACTATATCGTCACCCAATCTTATAGTGAAGAGAATATTCTGAAAATAAAGGGCTATCCTAATCAGAATCACTCCGAGAATGATTTCTATCGGTTGCGGTTCGGAATGGACCTCTATGAAATTGCAGAAATTGTCGGAGGGCCACTCACCCGAAACTACGCTTCAAATGGAATCCGTATGATTTATCCGATAAAAGATAACCAATATGCAATGGTAGACTTTTTTGACTATTGCGAACACATTTTCTATAGCGGTTATTTTTGGTTCTTCACACAAGATGGCGAAATCAAAATCGGAGATGAATAAAACAACATTCTAGATTGTGTCCCTGTTGTACCACATCCTGTTTTTGTGTTTGAAAAACGGATTCCGCACTCAATAAGAAACAAGTAAGGAATCCATTACGATAAATAGAATCAGTCTTCTTTTTCTTCTTCGGATTCTTTGATCGGCGTAAGGCCGACGGCATCCGTGATTGGAAGAGAGACAATAATACCCTGTCCCTGAGTACCGATACCGGCATCATCATAGATTTTCTTCATGACGGCATCCTTGATGGCCCTATCGACAACGATGAAGACAATCTCCTTTTCCGGTTGGATGGCGATACCATAGAACTTGGCAAGTTCCGGATTTCCGGTTCCTCTCGCCACGGAAATTGTACCGCCTCTTCCTCCTGCCGCATTAGCGGCGTTCATGACAAGGTCCGTCAATCCCTTATTGACGATAGCAAGAATCAATTCGTATTTAGTCTCTTTGTTTTCCATTTTCCTGTTTCCTCACATTCTCATTCTGATCGGCCAAGAACTTGTAGACTGCAATGCCACTGACAGCATCAATTGGGCAGCTAAAGGCGATGCCTTTTGCCATAGGAGAAATCGCAAAGCGTTCCTTGGCAATCCCGAGCACTTCCTTCACCTTCTCTTCCCGACAGAACGTCAGAATGATTTCCTTCTTTGTCGAATCGCTTCCTAAGATGTTCCGATACTGCTCCGGTGGCATCGAATAGGAGTACAGAATCATCGACATCGAAGCACCGATTTCGCTATAGGCATCGATATAGAACTTCGACTGATCTCGGTTGACGATGGTAAACACGACGGACAGAGGATAAACCTTCTCTCTTTTTTCAAAAGGTTCGATATCCTTGACACGTTTTTCTTTATCAACCGCCTTGATTCTTCGGAATAACCAGTTTTTCATATCAGGCACCTACGCTTTCTTCCACCTGAGAGGGGAGATGGATAATCTGACTGTCGTCCGGTTCGAAAACCTGGGCGAGCGCTTTTCGATAGGCCAACTCCGTCTTCATGACCGCAATGATACCAACCACTTCCACGGCAATGATAGGCATGACCGACATCAGACCAACAACACCGAAACCATTCTTCATGATGGCAGAACCAAGGGTCTTGTTTCCCATCAGATCCGAGGCATAGATGGTACTCGCATAACCGATAAACATCGGCAAGAAGAAACAGCTCGCCATCGTTCCTGTCGCCACACCGGCAGCATCGATAGCGATGCCGACATAAATATCAGGAGAGAGGAAGGAAAGCAAGAGCGCCAATAAGAACAGAGGGACGATAAAATATATGAAATCGATATTGTAGGTGACACGGAAGACATTCATGAGAAGGGCAAGAGAAGTCGCTGCTCCCAAGGCAACATAAATGATGTTCTTGGAAATAACACCCCGGGAGACTTCGGAAACATTGACGGCAAGAACACGGACACTCGGTTCGGCAAGCATGGCGATAAAGCCGAGAACGACACAGACAATTGCAAATAACCATAGGAGATTTTCTCCGCTCACAATACCGGAAGAAAACCACTTTCCTAAAGCAGTGGCAACCGGAATGAATCCACTCTCTGCACCAAGGAAGAAGAAGACCATGCCGAAGAACGTATAAACGAAACCGATAACGATGGAGCCTAAGGCTTTCCCTTTTATTTTGGCAAAGAAATTGAAGATGACAAAGAAGAGAACAATCGGGGTGATGGATAGCGAGACATCCTTCAAAGAAGAAAGGGAATTATGAAGATAGAGTTTCCCAAGTTGCGCATAGTTCTCCAGAGGAATCATCATGGAATCAGTGGAGGAAGTGATATTTCCGATATCGAATTTCTCTTCGATGACCTGCTGAATGCCGTCTAAGGCCCCGGTCCTTTTGATGACGACAGAAAAGACCATGGCAGCAAGAACTGTACCGAGAGAGCAAAGACCGGAATAACCGAAGGAATCATCTTCTGCATTCTCTCCGCCTAGGACACGGGCAACACCCATGCCGAGTGCAATGATGAACGGAACAGTGATAACACCTGTTGTAACGCCACCGGCATCAAAGATGATGGAGAAGAAATCGGGGTCTGCGAAAAGACCGAGAGTAAAGACAAGCCCATATCCCATCGCAAGCCAATATTTCAATGGCTTGTCATAAACGACACGGAGGATGGAAACAACAAGAAAAAGACCGACGCCGATAGCGGCGATAATGATCAAAGACCAGTTCGGTCCGCTTTCGGAAATACGGGAAGCAAGAACGGTAAGATCTGGTTCTGCAATCGTCGCCAGAATACCCAAAAGAAACGAAATGAGCAGAAGAAGAACGATAGATTTCCGTTTTGTCAGAGTTGTTCCGACCACTTCTCCGATTTTTGCGACCGACTTTTCAGCACCGATGGAAAACAGAGCGGTCCCCAGAATCAGCGGAATGACCGAGATGAGAAGAGAGACCAAGACCGGCCCGAATTTCTCTCCTCCGGACTCCAGACTCATCCCAGGAATGGCAAAATTGAAAATCAGAACCATCACCACGACAGGAAGGATGGAAAGGGAAGCTTCTTTGAGGCGAGACAGTGTTTCTTTTAGCATGTCGTTTACCCTCCAATCTGTACTTAATATTTTAACGAATCGGCACTCTTATTCCTATATCTAAATAAACGGATTCTGTCGAATATCATGTCGAAAAAGGACAGCGCAATCGGCGCTGTCCCAAGGTTACGTTTTCAGTTCGGGATTCAGAGACTATTTCCCATCTTGACAAGCTGATTGAGGAACGTATAGGAATCTTCATTCAACATCTCGCCATAGACGGCAAGCTCGCGGTTACAGATATTCTGCATCACTTTACTCTGTGCCTTGGAAATGACAAGCCATTCCGCTTTATTGACAGAGGAAGCATCTGCCTTCAGTTTCTGATATTCATCCAGGACCATATCGATAGTTTCCTGAACATAAGGAGCCACGGCAGTCATATAATCATTCTTTGTCTTTTCCAAAGCTTGGCTGTGGAGATATTCGGAGGCTATATCACTGCCGATCATCGAAGAAGAGGAAGTGAGATTGAAGGCATAGTTCTTGGAATACGTGCTGAAGGCATCTGTAATTTCCTGAGAAGTCTTAGATGTATCCTTAAGCAGAACAGAGAGATGCTTAACGAAGTAATCGATGGCACCGGTCTCAACCGCATAGAGTTTGCTGCCTTCATCGGTAAGGAGGAGAGCATCTTTCCTCAGAATGAGGTCTTCTCCGAAAAGAATACTGTCCGAATACTTGGCCGGAGAGGTGATACCGAAGAACGAAGTCGGTTTATAATTTTTGATAGTGTTTCTGATATTGTTGAGTTCCGTCTTGAGCATCTTCTCGATTTCCGTATCGCTGCTATTCGCATCGAGAGCGTTAATGTTTTCGATATAGGAGTTAACATTATTTTCAACTGAGGTAAGTTCGTTTACTTCCACTTCTCTTGCCTTCTGATAAGTTTCCTCATCTTCCTCTTCGAATGCTTCCTTCCAGTATTCATATTCAGAAGCCTTCTTTAATTTCGAAGAAATCGTCGAAATGGAATGGTTGGTTTCTTTTGTATAAGCAGCATTGTAGTCAGCGATGGCATCGGTGAGGACTTTTCTTCCTTCCTCATATTTTGTCATGATGTCTTCTTTCTTGAAGGCATCCGTCAGCATGTACTTCACCTCTTCTGAAAGTGTGTCATACTCAATGACAGCCGCCTTGAGGACCTCTCCGTTTTCTTTGCGGAGATCCATGCCACTGTTATCATAATCTCCGTCATAGTAAGAAACCGCCTTGCCGATGGCATCATAATAAGTATCGAATGTATCCGCCGTTTGTTTGAAGGTATTGTTCTTCTGATCCAAGGCGGTGAAATAGTCGGCGGACAAATCTTTTCCGGAATCATGGTCCATATCCAAGGAAATAGTAATATTGTTCGCAGTCGTTCCGAGATTGAATGCAAGGTCGAAATCGAATCCGCCGAAATGCGTATACTCGTCCAATCCTTTGTAGAGATCGATACCAATGCTGAAATCCGTGAATTCAATGTTATCGAGCAGCGAGGCAACAATGGAAGGGACCGACTCGATGGAGGAAATTTCCTCAATCAATGTCTTCTTCAGCTGACCGAGTCCATATTCGTTGAGATAGAGTTTAAAGCCGGCATCAATGGTTCCGTCTTCATTAGTCTTACCGGTCTTGTCGAGACCGATGCCACCGACAAAGATATCACCGAACTTCTTGATGGTTTCATAAGCATTTCTGATTGTCTCATTGGTCGCATCCGAAATAACGGTTCCGTTCTCGATATTGTCAATCAAGGAAACAAAATCGAGTTTCTGGATTTCAGAGATATCGAGTTCCTGAAGAATGGTGATCATTTCCAGGATGGAATCGAGTCCGGAAGTATCCATGTCATAACTGGTTTCGTTCCTCTGATAGGCTCTGACCTTCTGATTGTCATGGGCTTCATAGGTGCTAGTATAGACGTCATTGAGATAGAGGGAGATGGATTCCTGACCGAGCGATTTCAGTGCCGCACTTTTATCCTCTGCGGCATCGAGGGTATCTACCATCTTAGAAAACTCATAGCCTAAGGCTTTGTACTGCCCCGGGAAGACACCGGAAAGAGAAACAGGCATCAGACTGGAAAGAGAGGAGAGCTGTTCCGGAATAGTGACCAGACTAGTAAACCCCTTGATGTTATCGATGGCCGCATCGACAGAGGAGACAGTGGTTCCGTCTTTCTTGGTATAAGCGTTTGCCTTGGTGAGATCGGCCGTCAGTTCCAGCGCTTTGTTGTTGTCGGAGAGATTGAGAAGACCATCGTCATTCGTACGGAAATTGGCGGTGATTGGAAGATCCTTGATGGTCGAGTTCAGATCGGCCACAAGAAGAGAGAGGTTGATATCGGAAGAAAAGGTGCCTCCCTTGGTCTTGTTGTAGTTCTTGGTCGGGGTGGTGCTCTCGGTCCGCTTCGTGGTTTCCACCATATCCGTCGGCTTATTTTCGGTGGCCGTATTCTTTCCTGTTTCGGAAGTCTTGCTTCCACATCCTGCCAAGACGAGCAATGCGATATTGCTGAGAATCAATACACGTTTCTTCATATGTTTTTCCTTTCCTGACTTTTCAGTCAATCAATTCATATCCTTCAAATATTTCTTCTTTCATTGTAGGTATTTTTACCTGTTTTTCCAACTTTCCTTTCCGGAAAATTCCATCTTCGCTATGAAGATAGGTGAAGTGTGCCTCCATATCGATCTTGCTTGTGATCAGAGCTATCTTCGCCTGGTAGGTGTCCTTTGAATCTGCAGAGATAAGATTGAGTTTCTCATCGAACCGAAATGTGATTTCTGACGAGCTGAACTGTGGATAGGCGGAGAGTCCTCCTGTCATCTTCGTCTGCACTTTGGAATAGACCGTCGCCTTCTCCGGATCGAGAATGAGGGCTAACTGATATCCGTCTTCTGTCTTCTTCAGTTCCGACTCTAGAATGGCACCGTCGGAATAACGATACATGGAGATGGCATTGACTTCATGGCATCCCTCCGTTCCCGCAACATCGGATTGATACGTCTCCGGAATCACATCATCTTCATTATGGCTGTCTCTGCAGAAATAACGGGGCTTGATCAGTTTTCCGTATTTCTGAATATACTCATCATAAGTGTATTTCCTGGTCGGATTCATGTCCTTCCATTCCGCGCTCTTCTTTGCGTTATAGGCGAGAACATAGCCATCCTTCTTATCGTAGAACCTATCTGCAGTACTCACCAAACTAGAAGAGGAAATGTTCTGATTGAAATTTTCTTCCGGAGTATAGAGATTCGCGGAGCGGATTTTCTGATCGACTTTGAAACTGAGCGTCGTACTCTTCGCCACCCCATCCATCATGGTAAGCGAATAAGGATAGGAAGCCTGCTTGTCCAGAGAATAATGAAGGACGGGCGTGGGGTCTTTCTGGTAATCCTCAACCAATGTATCGGAGGCAAGGGAATCAGAAACCGTAGTTCCTTTTTCTTCAGTCGTTTTCTCTGTTTTCTTCTCTTCCGACGTAGACGAAAAAGAAGGGTTTTCTTTTCCGCAGGAAACTAACAACAGGACGCCGGTGAGAAGTATGATTTTCTTCCCTATTTTCATATACCCACACTATATCGACACATTCCTAAAAAGACAAGTATTATTTACTCAAACAATTTCCTGGAAAAACGATTAAATCCGACAAACCACTGATAGGAAACTCATCCTTTGCTATAATCTAACCCATAAGGAGGAGCACTATGTCAGACATTGTCATCAACTGGATTCTTTTCACTTTTTCCATCCTTCTTGGACTGCTTCCGATTCTGATCGAGCGAATTCGATATCGGAAAGAAAACGTAAAGGACTTCTTCCGAAATCATATTCCCACTTTCTTCGCTTCTCTTTTCCTAACTGTCGGATGCCTGACAAGGCTTTGTCTGCTCGACAAGCTCCCCGGAGGACTCAATCAGGATGAAGCGAGCGCAGGATATGATGCCTACAGCATCATGACCTATGGATTCGATCGCAACGGAATGAAATACCCCGTCCATCTCATCGCCTGGGGAAGCGGTCAGAATGCAGCATATTCCTATTTTGCCATACCATTCCTGAAGCTGTTCTCCAATACCGAAATTGCGCTCCGTCTTCCGATGGCACTATCAGGATGTCTTTCACTCTTTGTCTTCTATTATGTACTGAAAACATTCCAGGATGACTTTGCATCCACATCAAGTATCTTCCTTCTTGTCATCAACCCATGGCATATCATGAAATCGCGTTGGGCCCTGGAATCCAATCTTTTCCCGGAAATGGTATTCCTTGCTACTTTGCTTCTCTTAGCCACGATAAGAAAAAAGAACTATCTTTTCTTCTATCTATCCGCCATTCTCTTCGCATTCTCCTCCTATAGCTATGGAACCTCCTACTTCTTCCTCTTCTTTTATATCCTGTTCTTCTTGTTTTACTTTCTTTTCAAAAAAATATTCCCTTGGTATCATCTCTTTTTCTATCTGATGACTGTTGCCATTCTCTGTATTCCCATCATGCTGTTCCTCTATATCAACCTCTTCGACAAAGAGACTATCCATCTCTTATGGTTCGATATTCCAAAACTGAAAACAGACCGTTTCCACGCCGTCACCTCCATTTTCTCCAAGGACTTCTTCCGTAACGGCTTGGAAAACTGGAAGAACAATTTCCTCCTCTTAGTCACTCAGAATGATTTTCTCCCCTGGAACTCCATCCCCTATTTCGGAACACTCTATCTCTTCACAATTCCCTTCTCTGTCTTAGGACTCTTCCACGGAATCATCAGAGACAGAAAATCTTTGCTGACAAATGATCTCTCCCCGGAAGACAGAACTGCTTCCGCCTATCTTTTCCTGATACGGAATTGGTTCCTTGTCTCGGTGATGATGATGTTCATCCTAAACGGTAACATCAACCGGATCAACGTCGTCTGGTTCCCGCTCTTACTATCCGCAACACTCGGTATCCTCGATTTCATTTCCTTCTTCCATGAACTAAAAACAAGGCAGACCATCATCAAATCCACATTCGCACTCTCCTATCTTGCATCCTTCCTTTCTTTCTCAGTCTACTATGCAACAACATGGAACAAAGAACACATCAAACCTAACTTCTACGCCTCCTTCAAAGAAGCCTTACTCTACTCCGAATCCATCGAGCATGAGACTACCTACATCTCATCCCATGCGAACTACACACTTGTCCTTTATTATACAAAGTACAACACCAAGGACTATATCGATACCGTAGAAATTACCAACCCCGGTTCTGCTTTTGAGAACGTCCGTTCCTTCTCCGGCTATGTATTCTCCCTTCCGAGAAAACTGGAACGTGGAAATACGTATATCGTCTACAATCAGGACAGCCCCTATTCCGATGAAATACTATCTTCTTATCAGGTGACACGGTTCCAATATTATTCCGTCATCGACACCACAGTCGGAATTTAAGGCAATTTTAACCTACGTATCTAAAATTGATTGTCAGCAAAAAAGGCTACCACTACCCGGAAACGAATCTGTTTCCAGGAAAGGTAGCCTATTTTTACTTCAGTTCAGAAACGACAGTTTAGTAATCCATCGGTTCAGCGGCAGGAGCAGCCGGAGCGACCGGTTTCGGAAGCTCTGTGACGACCGCTTCGGTCGTGATGAAGAGAGCAGAGATGGAAGCGGCATTGATAACTGCGGTTCTGGTGACCTTGGTCGGATCGATGATACCAGAATCAATCATATTGACCCAATTGCCAGTCTTGGAATCGAATCCCTTATCATCCTCTCTGACCTTGGAGGCATCGATAACATCCTCACCATCGAAACCGGCATTGACAGCCATCTGATAAAGCGGAGCAGTGAGAGCGTTGAGAACAACATCGATACCCTTCTGAACATCCGGGTTCTCGTCCTTGAGATTGCCCTTAAGAGACTTATAGACTTCCATCAGGGCAATTCCGCCACCGGAGACGACACCTTCCTGAACAGCGGCAGCTGTCGCATTGATGGCATCCTCAAGGCGGAGCTTCTTATCCTTCATCTCAGTTTCGGTAAGAGCACCGACACGGATGACGGCAACACCGGCAGAGAGCTTTGCGACTCTCTTCTGGAGATTCTTCTTATCATAATCGGACTTGGTCTCTTCAATCTGAGCCTTGAGTTCGCTGACACGATCAGCGATGCTGGAAGCTTCGCCGGCGCCATCGATGATGGTAGTATTCTCTTTGGTGACACGGACTCTCTTGGCAGAACCGAGATCATTAATCGTGATATCCTTGAGGTTCATGGAAAGATCCTTAGAGAAGAAGTTCGCACCGGTCATGATGGCGATATCCTGAAGGATATTCTTCTGGTTGTCACCGAATTCCGGAGCCTTGACAGCAACGACATTGAAGGTTCCGCGGAGCTTGTTGACAATCAAAGTGGAAGAAACATCATTGTCGACATCATCAGCGATGATAAGGAGCGGTCTGTGGCTCTCGACGACAGACTGAAGCATCGGAAGGATATCCTGAATGTTGGAAACCTTCTGATCGGTGACCATGATGAAGGCATTCTCAAGTTCAGCGACCATCTTTTCACTATCAGTCACCATATAAGGAGAGATATATCCCTTATCGAACTGCATACCCTGAACAACGTCGAGGGTGGTATCGAATCCCTTACCTTCTTCGACAGTGATGACACCATCCTTACCGACCTTTTCCATGGCCTGGGCAATTGTTTTACCGATTTCGGAATCACCGGCAGAAATGGAAGCGACGGAAGCAATGTCAGCGCTGGTCGTAATCTTCTTAGAAGTCTTGAGCAACGTATCGGAGACAGCCTTGGCGGCCTTATCGATACCGGCACGGACAAGAACCGGGTTGGCGCCCTTGTCGACAGCGTTGAATCCGTTGTGGATCATGGCCTGGGCAAGAACTGTGGCAGTGGTGGTACCATCGCCAGCGACATCATTGGTCTTGTTGGCAACTTCATAGACTAACTTCGCACCGGCATTCTGTTCCTTGTCGGCGAGTTCGATCTCACGGGCGATGGAAACGCCATCGTTGACGATAATTGGAGAACCGTATCCTTTGTCCAAGGCGACATTTCTGCCCTTAGGACCAAGAGTGAGCTTGACAGTATTGGCAAGGGTATCGACACCCTTGAGCATGTTGTCTCTGGCTTCTTTGCCGTATGTGATCTTCTTTGCCATAATGTGATAATCCTCCTAATGGTTAGTCGACGATTGCAAGAATGTCCTGATCCTTGATGAGCATCAGTTTCTTGCCATTTTCTTCATAGTCTGTGGTGGAATACTTCTTATAGATGACTTTGTCTCCAACATGGGCTTCGACCTTGATTTCATGTCCGTCCTTATCGGTATATCCCGGGCCGACAGCAACAACGGTCGCAAGTGCCGATTCGTTTTCATGCGAAGTGGCGATGATAATGCTTCCGACCTTCTTTTCTTCCGGAATCTTTTCCAGAACGACATAGTCTCTCAACGGTTTGATCATTTGGTTAACCTCCGATTAATTCAGTCTTTTTTGTTGGACTACGATTATTATAGGTGCAAATTTAGCAATTTCAAGTGTCAAGTGCTAAATTTCATTTTTCTTTGGAATTACCCCACTATTTTTCAACAGAATAGGAAGAGGAAGTACAATATTTGCCTCATCAAAAATAACAGGGTAGGGCCTTAAGCCCATACACCCCGTTATTTTTGATCGGAATCCTATCCTATTTACAGCAAAAATCAGAACTTGTTATTTTCTTCCATCAGTTTACTGTTGATTTCCTTCATTTCCTCGATATCAATCTTGCAATGCGCTCTTGTCAGATCATAGAGTCCGTTATATTCCGTCTCTACATCGGCAAGCTGCGTATAGATGATACCGGAGAGTCCATACTTTTTTATCTGTGGCAAAAGCTGCTTCAGATAGAGTTTTCTAATTTTCTTCATCAGCTTCTCTTTCGTTTTTGTCTTTCCATGACCGGTGAACTTCTGAAACGGAACATCCCCATATTTGAGTCCGACACCGCCAGCCTCCGAAATCAAGAAGCAGCGATGGAAACGATTCTTCCGTTTCATCGCCGGGAAGGAATATGTATGGACTGAATAGAAATCTGATTCATCGGCTTCATACCAGCCGGATGCCGTATCGAACAGGACATTATTTTCTTTTTCCTTCAGCATGCGATAAATCCTGCTCGGATCGAATTCACCCCATCCCTCGTTGAAAATCGTATGGATTAGAATGGAAGGATGATTATGGAAGCGTTCCAGATAGGAGAGCGCTTCTTCCTCGAATTCCTTTCTTCCGTCCTCATTCTCTCTTCCTAACCAACGATACGTCACATGGCTTTCCCGATTAAAGGAATTGAGGACTCTCGGAGCGCCGACACGAATTAGCTGATAACGGTCTCCCCCACAGGGATAATCCTGAATAAGATAGATGCCGAGCTTATCCGCCAGACAATAGAAATAGTCACATTCCGTCTTGATATGTACTCTGAGACAGTTGAATCCCATCTCCTTGGTGATACGGATATCGTTTTCGAATTCCTCATAGCTTCTCGGTGTCAGATTATTGTATCCGTAATATCCCTGATCCAATAATCCGCTCAGGAACAGCGGCTTGTCATTGAGATACAGTTTCTTAAAGCCATTCTTCTCTTTGATTTCGATTTTCCTGACTGCGAAATAGGTCAGCACTTCATCATCACCGTTGGATAAAGTGACATCATAGAGATAAGGATCCTCCATGGACCAGAAACGGAGATTCCCGAAATGGAAAAGTTTCTCTTCTCCGGATGGGAACGTATAAATCTTATCTTTCCACTTCATCGTGATCTGACATGGCTTTTCCGTCTTCACAAGAACACGGACACCTTCCTCCTTGAAATCCGGCGTGAAGACGGAGGAGAGAATTCTATTTTCGGGGACGGATTCCATCCAGACCGGTTTATAGATACCGGTCGTCGTCGTATAGGACCAATAAATCGGATTAAGTGCCTGTTTTCCTCTGGAATGGTAGATCTCATCGCTTCTGTCTTTCACCTTCAGAACGAGGTCGAACTGGCTCGGCATATTCTCCGGAAGGACCACTTCAAAGCCGGAAGTCATCCCGATATGCGTAAGTACTTCCTTCCTGTCGATATAGACCGTGGCTTCCTGATCCACTCCATCAAAATGAAGAACGATTCTTCCTTTCTTGAGTGCCTCATCGATGATGACAACCTTGTGATAGAAAAGAATATCTTCCGGTTCCGGAAGAAGGTCAGCACGGCTGTCATAGGCTTCCACCGGAAAAGGAACCATCACCTTTCTGTCATAAGCAGTGGGAAGAATATCTTCCTTGGTGACCTTCAGATCCCAAAGTCCATTGAGGCACTGATAGGAGTCTCTTTTAAATTGTGGCCTCGGATACTCCGGAAGAGGAATTCCTTCCAGTCGCTTATTTTCTCCGCCAAAAAGATAACCATGATTCAAACCAGTGCTTTTTTTGTTTGCTTTCATCTTTCTTTCTTCCTTTCCATAAATAAAAACCGATCGGAATGAGACTCAGAATAAGGATACCGAGACCGACCAGATATCCGTATTCGCTGGGAACCGTATCATAAACGCCTTCAAAAGTACTGGAGGGAATACTGCTTCCCAAATTCCTGTTGAGCGCATCACCGATGAAAGGACCGATGCACATCGGGAGAGCGACAACGAAGAGCATTCTGACACCCATGAAGATGCCTTCCTCACCTTTTGGAATATACTGACGGACTAAGGCATTGATGACAGTAGGAATACCGACATAGCCTAATATCATCACCAATCCGGCAATGGAAGCATAGACCGTTCTGAAAGTGGAACCTTCCGAAGAAACCTTTGGAATGAAGAACATCAAGAGAATGCCGATGGCAAAGATGGCGAAGGAGGGAAGAATCATCCTATCCTTTCCAACCTTGTCGGCAAGGAAGCCGAGCAGAACAGAAAGAAGGGAACCGACAAGAAGACTCACTGCCATGACAAGAGCGAACGGGGTGAGGAATCCTGTCCCGGTATTGGCGATACCGCAGGTCTTTTCCATATAGACCATAAGATAAGGGAAGAAGACCTGGCAAGCAGTCGCATAGACAAAGTAAACAAGAAGAATAAGATAGAGTTTCTTATTATTCTTGATGGTATCCTTACGGAAACCAACAAGAAGCAACTTCACATAGGAGTTTTCATTTTTCTCTTCCATTTCCTTAGGAATCAAGAAGAAGGAAATAACGCTCATCAGAAGAACAACGGCGCCGATAAGATAGAAGAAGAGATCCCATCTCGCATCATTGGCCCCTTTGCTTGAATCGGTCGTAAGGCCATTTAAAAGAACGAAGATGACAAGCATGGCGACAAGCGGAAGGACAGAGAGAACACCTTCGACCTTTCCTTTGTTCTTCTCGTCGATGTTCTTTGTGATATAGGAGTTAAAGGAAGCATCATTGGCTGTCGATCCGAAGAATGTCATCACACAGTCGATGATGATGACCATGACAGCAGCCATGGCAGATACCATGGCAATCGGAATGATTTCGTTCTTGGAATTAACATTGAAGAGGCCGAACGAAGCCGTTGCGATTCCCCAGAGAATATAGCCGAACGAGATGAAGTATTTCTTATGTCCGACCTTATCCGTAAGAGCGCCCATGAAGATTGTCGTCAGTGTCGCGACGATGGCACTTGCCGCCGTCGTAATGGTGATAAAGAGCGAGTAGTCGAAGCGTTCCTCTAAGGGAGCAGAGAAATTGATGTAGGTGATATAGGTATTCAGGTACATATTCTCGATCGCCCACGCCAACTGACCGACAAAACCGACCAAAATCAAAAACATCCACATCCTGACACCGATTTTTGATGTGTACCCTTTGTCAAGGACACATTGAAAAAAGTGTACATAACAATTGAGGATTACCTTCTTGGACTAGTCCA
>CAKVBX010000038.1 GCA_934725685.1 uncultured Bacilli bacterium | reverse complement strand
ATGCAGCATCAATATTCTACCACTTTGGGCCTTTTCGGAATCGGCAAGCAACACTATTGTTTCTCCTTTTCATATTTTTTAAGATTTTTTCCATCCTTTAAAAGGAATTCAACTACAGCATTTTCTTCGGCGAGATTCGGAAAAACGTAAAAGCGATAAGAATCAGGTGATAGTATAACTTTGATAGTTAAAGCGCAGGTTCGGTTCTCATCCGTCAGCGTATCCGCAACAATAAAACGTTCATCACCGATAAAATAATCATAATAAGAAAACAAAGAGGTAAAATCCGTAATCGGGGAGGACAAAGCAATCGACGCAGGAATTTCCACTTCATGGCTTAAATTTACAACTTTTCTTTGATTATCTTCCCTTATTTTAGAAGTGTAAGTCGCAATCGAACGTCCCGCAAGAGCAAGAAAACATTGGAGAATGATGAAACCTTTGGAGAGCTTCATATTCTGGTTCCCCCTTTTTCAATCATTGTATTACATCCGGTAAACATTGTAAAGTGCTATCGGAATATTTATGTAGTTGTTCTGTGAATTTGTCCCTCTTTTCGAATTCTCATTCAAATACTTCAAAAGGGACAAAATCACTGAACAATGACAGTGTTATGGGAATATGTGACCATTGCTTATGCACCTCAAGTCTGTTTTGAAGGAAACCTTTTTTGTCTACAACAAAAAACTGAGTTCAGTTTTCGCTTCCTATCACTCCTCTTCTTTCCTTTTCTTAGCAGTGATTTTCTCAACGGCTCCATTGTCATCGATGGCGATGACTTTGATATGAATATTCTCAAAGTCCGCCTCATCTCCGATTTTGGCAAACTGATCATCGAGAAGCTCAACAACAAATCCACCGACCGTCAGGTAATCGGAATTGACGTTTTCAAACGGAATGGAGAACAGATCACAAAAATCTTCCAGGGTCACATTGCCGTCGATGATATAGGACCCGTCCTTCCGTTCGACAATCGGATCTTTCGGTCTGTCCTTCTCATCCCAGATTTCTCCGACGATTTCCTCGAGGATATCCTCCATCGTGAGAATGCCGTCGACACCTCCGTATTCGTCCATGATGACTGCAAAATGAATCTTCGTCTTCTTGAACTGGCGCATGATATCATTGATTTCAGCAGACTGCGGGAAGCGCAATGGCTCCAAAAGAATATCCGAAAGACGGAAGGATTCATGGTTGAGATATTTGATCATCAAAGTCTTAGAGCGGATGAATCCGACGATATTATCGATTGTATCCTCATAGACCGGAACACGGCTATAACGGAGAACTTTCCCTTCCTTGACGATGTCTTCTATGGATTCGTTGATTTCGATAGCTTCCATCTCGACGCGGGGCGTCATGACCTCCTTGGCTTCCGTATGGGTATACTTGATAGTCTCATGCAACATGGAAGCCTTGTCTTCGTCGACCGTCCCCTGCTCTTCGATGTCATCCACCATCTCATGGAGATCATCCTCCTGGACACGGACATCCTCGATATTCTTCTTGCTCGCTTTGGCGAAGAGTCCGCCGATGGCGGCCACCGGATAAGTAATCGGAAGGAAAACGTAATTGAGCACTTTGATGATGCCGGAATAGGCGACGGAGAGCTTCAGATTGTTGACTTTGGAAATGGATTTCGGAACGATTTCACCGAACGTGATCTTGAGAACAAGGACAATGAGGGAACAGACAAGGCCCCAAGTCTGGGAGACTTCCGCAATATTGGGATCATCCGAAAGCACCATCATGCAGAGGTTGACGCCGAAAAGCGTCGCCACAGAATCGAGACCGGCATTGACGACATCGTTTCCGAAAAGAATGCAGGCGATGGTCTTGTCATAGTTCTTGGCGAGTTCTTTCGCCCTCAAAATCCCTTTCTTTTTGGGATTCTTCTTTGCTTCGACATCGAAGCGAAGGACGTCCACACTTCCATAGGCCATATCGGCGCTGGAGAAGAAGAAGGAGAGACAGAGGAAGATGAGAAGGGCAATGCCATAGAAAATCAGCGTGAGGTATTTCATGCTTTCTTCTCCTTCTTGCTGAGGCCGCTCTCCTCATCGATGTCATCGATAAGTTCCTCGAGGATGTCTTCCATCGTGATGATACCTAAGACCTTTCCGGCTTCATTTCTCACGATGCCCATGTGGACCTTGTTGGAATTGAGTTTCTCGAAAGCATCGTCAAGTTCCTCCTGCGGAAGAAGATAAACGGTCTTTTCGAGAATGGAGGGAATCGAAAGATGCGGATCCTTCACATATTCCATGAAGTAGAGCTTCAGGACAAGAATACCGACAATATTGTCTTTGGTGTCCTCATAGACGGGGATTCTGCTATAGGTGATATTCTTGAGCTGTTCCTTGATGCTTTCCGCAGTCAGCCCATCCAAGTCAAAGGCGGTCACCTTGGATAGCGGAGTATAGACGGAGGAGACTCTCCGTTCATCGAAGGTGAAAACATGGTTGAGCAGGACTTTCTCATCGCTTTCGAAGAGCTTTTCCGGGTCCTCCTCTTCCTCTTCATCCTCGAGGATGGCATCTTCCTCATTGATAGCATCGTCCACCTGGCGCAGGATGTCTTCCTTGGAAAGGAGGTTCTCATCCTTCAGATGGAAGAGTCTATGGATTCCTTTCAGAAGGAGCTGGAAGAGGAAAATGAGGGGATAGAAAAGGAAACGCAGGCAGATGATCGGATAGCAGAGCACCATGGCGAGCTGATTCGGAATGGCCTTGGAGATGACTTTCGGAATGGTATCGGAGATGATATAAAACAGGATACCCATCACAACAGTGGACAGGACCGCTTCTATACCGCTACCCCACCCATTGTTATGGCAGATCTGATACCAGAGCATGGCGGAAAGATAGGACATCACAGTGGCGACCGTGTTGGAGGAGATGAGGATTGTGGTCAGCGTGTTGTCGAAGTGGTCGACGAGATACGTGATGAGCTTTGCCGTCTTGCTCCCCTTCTCCGCCTCGGCGCGGAAATGATATTTATTACAGGTGGAAAAAGCGTTCTCGCTGGCCGAGAACATGCCACTGAAAACAAGAAGAACACCGATGAGGATCCAGCAGACATAGCTTGGCATTCCCCAGATGGTATTCGTATTCTGGCTGAGAGAATCTTCTAAAAAGACAGACAATATATCAGAGTTACCTAGGTCCATATCTTAAATATTTTACCATAAGAGAAGTAAATATGTCATCCTTCTAAGCCGAGCAAAAGAAATTCCCCAGGAAATCATTCCTGGGGAAACAAGCAACTTCAGTATTCGACGACAGAAAGGTTTCTGGAAAGGATTTCGCGCTTGGCGGGGTCTTTGACACTTCTGAGCTTCGTGGCAGAGACGACGGAAATCCATCTTTGGACATAGGAGATATCCGTAGAGGACTTCTTGCAGAACTCTTTGAGATACATCTCGGCAGCCTTCTCATCTCCGCTTAAGACAAAGAGGAGATAGGTCATGGCCGCATCGGCTGCAGCATTTCCTCTGGTGGCGTGAGCCCAATCGAGGATGTAGTAGGTCTCTCCCTGGAGAATAATGTTCTCCGGGCAGATATCGCCGTGGCAGACTTTGTAATGGTTCGGCATTTTCTCCAGTCTGGCATGGAGGTCGTAACGGGTCGTGGCATCGAGGCCGGATTCGCTGATATAAGCGTTGAGCTTATCCTTCAGCTTGGGAAGCTTGAGATTGGAAGAGAGATGGGAGAGGACTTCAATCTGGATGGCGACAAGACGGTTGATGTACTTCTTCTTGTTCTCGGGATCTTTGTCCATGAGTTCACGGAGAGTTTCGCCCTGGATTCTTCTCGAGGCGATGGCCCAGTCGGCACCGACAGGGAAGACGGAGAGAACGCCAGGGACATGGAAACCGAGTTCGATGGCATATTCCTGGTTCATCGCTTCCTTGATGACATCGGAGGAAGTGTAGTGTTCGTGATCGAACACCTTGGTGATGACATCACCCTTGACATAGATCTTCTTGTTGTTTCTCTCAAGAAGCAGTTCGCCTAATTCTTTTTCTTCCATACTTTAGTTCCTTTCTTATGCCAGTTTGCCGTCATCGTTTCCGTAGTAAGCCTTGAGATAGAGTTCCTTCATCTCGGAGATGAGCGGATATCTCGGGTTGGCACCGGTGCACTGATCGTTGAAGGCAGCCTCGGACATCTCATCGAGTGTCTTGAGGAAGTCTTCTTCCTTGACGCCGGCTTCCTTGATAGTGAGCGGGAGTTCGATGTCTCTCTTCAGGTCATCGATTTTCTCGATGAGCTTGTTGAGTTTCTCCTCATCGTTCTTTCCGCGGATACCTAACATCTCAGCGATTTCGGCATAGCGGCGGAGGGTATGAGGATACTGATACTGCGGGAAGGTACCCATCTTGGTCGGCTTTTCTCCGGCATTGAAACGCATGACTTCATCCAGCATGAGGGAGACACAGTAGCCATGAGGCAGATGGTGATAGGCGCCGAGCTTGTGGCCTAAGGAATGGTCGATTCCCAAGAAGGCATTGGCAAAAGCCATACCGGCCATGGTGGCAGCGTGGGCCATATGCTCACGGGCAACAGGGTCCTTACTAAGATTATGATACGCACGAGGCAAATAATCAAAGATTTCTTTGATAGCTTCCTTGCAAATGCCATCGGTGAAGGGCGTGGCATACATGGAAACATAGGCTTCCATGCAGTGGGTAAGAGCATCGATACCGGAAGCTCTGGTCAGTCCTTTCGGAATGGAGAGCATGAGGTCGGAATCGACGATGGCCATATTCGGAAGGAGTTCATAGTCCGTAATCGGATACTTGGTTCCGTCCTTCTCATCAGTGATGATCGCGAACGGAGTGACTTCGGAACCGGTACCGGCAGAAGTCGGGACGCAAACGAGCATCGCCTTCTCGCCGAGGTGCGGGAAGGTACAGACTCTTTTTCTGATATCCATGAAGTCCATGGCCATATCGGAGAAGTCCGCTTCCGGATGTTCGTAAAGGAGCCAGATAATCTTGGCGGCATCCATCGGGGAACCGCCGCCGAGGGCGATGATGGTATCCGGCTGGAAGGAACCGGCGAGCTTGGCGCCGTCTCTTGCGCAGGCGAGGGTAGGATCGGAACGGACATCGGAGAAGACCTCGGTGTCGATGCCGAGCTTATCGAGGATGCGGATAAGCTTATCGGCCATACCGGACTGATAAAGGAAGGAGTCGGTGACGAGCATGACTCTCTTTCTGTGATAGACGGTCTTGAGTTCCTCTAACGCGGTCGGAAGACAACCGGGCTTGAAGAAAATCTTACTGGGTGTTCTGAACCAAAGCATGTTTTCTCTCCTTTTTGCAACGGTCTTCAGATTGAGAAGCTGTTCGACGCCGACGTTCTCGGAGACGGAGTTTCCGCCCCAGGAGCCACAGCCTAAGGTAAGGCTAGGACGGATGCGGAAGTTGTAGATGTCTCCAATGCCGCCGAGTGCGGAAGGAGTATTGACTAAGATTCTGCAGGCTTTCATTCTTCTGGCGAAGGCATCGATGTGATCCTTGCCGAGGACTTCGTCGGCATAGATATCGGCGGTGTGGCCGTATCCGCCTTCGCGGACCAAGACATCCGCCTTGTCCATGGCTTCCTCGAAATCCTTGGCCTTATAGAGGGCGAGGACCGGAGAGAGCTTTTCATGGGCGAACTCTTCGCTCTTTTCGACAACCTTGACTTCACCGACTAAGACCTTGGTGTCATGGGGAACTTCGAAGCCGGCCATTTCGGCGATTCTATAGGCAGGCTGACCGACGATCTTGGCGTTGATGGCGCCGTTGATGACGATGGTCTTTCTGACCTTATTGAGCTCAGTCGGATTGAGGAAGTAGCATCCACGGTAGATGAGTTCTTCCTTGACGGCATCATAGACGTCGGAAACGGCGATGAGGGAGTTCTCGGAAGCGCAGATCATACCATTGTCAAAAGTCTTGGAATGGATGATCGAGCTCACGCACATCTTGATGTCAGCAGTCGTATCGATGATGACAGGTGCATTGCCCGGGCCGACACCGATGGCAGGTTTGCCAGAGGAGTAGGCGGCGGTAACCATACCCGGACCGCCTGTGGCAAGGATGCAGTCACAGGACTTCATCAGCTGAGAAGAAAGCTCGATGGACGGCTTTTCAATCCAAGCGATGATGCCTTCCGGTGCACCGGCTTTGACGGCGGCTTCCAATACGATGCTAGCGGCATGGATGGTGCACTTGGCGGCTCTCGGATGCGGCGAGAAGATGATGGCATTTCTCGTCTTGAGGGCGAGAAGAGCCTTGAAAATGGCAGTAGAGGTCGGATTGGTGGTCGGGACGATACCGGCTAAGACACCGATCGGCTCGGCGATTCTCTGGTATCCGCCGTCGACATCGTCTTCGACGATACCACAGGTCTTCGCATCCTTATATTTATTATAGATATACTCGGCAGCGTAATGGTTCTTGATGACTTTATCTTCCAAGACACCCATTCCGGTTTCGGCGACGGCTTCCTTGGCTAGCGGAATACGTTCCTTGTTGGCGGCGATGGCGACAGCCTGGAAAATCTTATCGACCTGTTCCTGCGTGTAAGTAGAATAGAGTTCCTGAGCCTTTCTCGTCTTTTCGATGAGCTGAGAAAGATTGTCACTCGCTAACTGCTTTTCGGTTTCGATATCCATATTCATAAACCTCTCTTTCTTGTACGGGCTAATTATAATCGTTTTGCGCATAGAAACACAAGAAATATCGATTAGAATAATCACTTATATGCGCAATTCGTACTAATTTTGCTTGAATAGAGGTTGAAAGCAAAAAATTGTGCACGAAATGAGCATAATGTGTTCATAAAAAGGAAGCGATTACAATGCACGTGTCAAAGAATGATGGGGAAGTGACTATATTTATGTTTACTTTGAATAATGGTTTTCTTGTCCTTTTGATGTTCTATAAGCCTTAATAACTCTTGATGATAAGAACGATGTTTTCTATCCAGTCATTCCGGTTCAAATAGAAGTTTTTTCCTTAACATTTTGTTTCGAGAATCTGCTTGAAATCACTTTTTTTGAAAAAAGTCGATTAAGGATGGGCAACTTTTTGTTGCGATGGGGTCTCATTTGTGGTAGTATCTATAAGCACGTTTTTTGTGCAAACTTGTTTTGATGGTTAATAGGAGGTTATTGTTATGTCCAGAACATGCCCTATCACAGGAAAGAAGCCGATGTCCGGTAAGAACGTCTCTCACTCTATGAGACACACCTGCAGAAGATGGAACGTCAACATGCAGACTGCTACCGTTGTCATCGATGGAAAGAAGCAGAAGATCAGAGTCTCCGCTGCCGGCTTACGCACTCTCAGAAAGAATGCCAAAGCTCAGAAGACCGAAGCTGCCGCTCCTGTTGCTGAAGAAAGCAAATAATCTTCCTTTCTGATAAAATTGATTTTTTAAGGGAACTAATCGGTTCCCTTTTTTCATCCGTGTGAAATAGAAGAAGCGGATAAGAAATGATAAAACCAAGGGAAGTAAAACCTCGTTTTAACGGAGCGCATGATTTTACTGATTGACCGAAGGGGCTTCTGGCAGAGCCCATTTTTTGTTTCCCGATTCGATTATCGTTTCAATAAAAAGGGCTGTCAGAATTTCCGGATTATTCATTCGAATTTTCTGACAGCCGTTCATTAGTTCATGACAATCAGTCCGAGGACGAGAATGTTGATGAAGAGAAGAAGAGCGACAACAGCCATGAGAATCAAAGACATCCATTCATAGAAGGCGTAGAAGTTGATTTTCGGTTTCACATAGTAGGTTTTTCCATTGTCTTCCGCTCTCTGCATCTTCGACCAGTTGGCCAGTTTTGGATTGCATAATCCGAGGAAACAGAGAAGACCGATGACCCCAATCAGGATAACAATGGTTTTATTATAGTAAACGATTTCCAGGGTGGCACCGGTCACGAAAGGAATCAGACCGGTCAAAACCGAAGCCGAGGCGAAGAGGAAGAAGCCGAGGACAGAGAAGACAAGATGGGAACGATAGTAATTCAGAGGGAGAAGGTTGGAGATATAGAGGCTGAGCAGTGAGAGCGGGAAAAGGAGGCTGAGTGCAAACTGATAGTAGGTGAATTCCATGGCGCTGAAGAAGAAAGCTTCTCCGAGTCCGATGAGGACGACAGCGCCTCCGAGGATGACATAAAGGAGAATGCGCATCGACATCGGGGTGTTCTGATAGAAAAGATAGGGAAAGGAATTCAAAAGGGAATTGCGTTCTTTCTTATCCACGGCATGGTTAGAGAAGAAAAGAAGGATGAAGTAAAGAAGAACTAAGATGACTCCGCCGATCAGGAAGAAACAGGCCAATGGGAAATTCATGCTTTCACCTCCCCGTGAAGAGAGGACAGCGCCTCTTTCTTGTCTGTCGCCTTGAAATAATAGGAACCGGCGACGAGGAAGTCCGCACCGGCTTGAATGGAGAGTAATCCGGTTGTTTTGTTGATTCCGCCGTCGACTCCGATCCGATAAGGGAGGCGCTTCTCATTCCGGAAGGAAGCAAGACTGCGGATTTTCTCTTCGCTTCCCGGGAGATAGGACTGACCGCCCTTTCCGGGAACGACGGACATGACAAGGACATAGTCGAAAAGCGGAAGAACACTCTTGAGTTCCTCAACTGCCGTCTCAGGAGAGAAGGCGATACCGATTCGAGCCTCCGGGTAGTCATTTCTGAGTTCTCTCATTTTCACAATATCCCCGAGCGTCATCGCCTCATAATGGAAGCAGAGTTCTTTCGCCCCATCACGGAGGAAAAGACCGGCCTGCTTTAACGGGTTCTCCGTCATGAGATGGACATCAAAGATGATGTCAGAAAAATAAGGCTTCAGAGAACGGAAAAGCGGTTCTCCGAAGGAAATCTCCTCGACAAAGGTTCCGTCCATGACATCGAAGTGACAATGTGTGATTCCTAAGCGGATCATCTCCTCCACTGCACTGCCTAGATTTTTGAAATCGGCAGCGAGAAGGGAAGGACGGATTACAGTTTCTTTTTCCATTTATCGTTCTCCTTGACTTCTTCCAATATTTTAAGATAATTCCGGTACGAATCCAAAGAAAGTTCCTTGCCGAGTGCATCAATGACTTTGCAGCCTTTGTTCCCTTCCTGATGGAGACAGTCCGTGAAATAGCATTTTCCGAAGTATTCCTGATACCCCGGGAAGCAGTACGCAAGGTCTTTACTCTTCACCTCGACAAGGTCGAGAGAGGAGAAGCCAGGGGTATCGAAGAGGAATCCGTTGTGGTAAGGAAGGAGGACGACCTCCTTGGTCGTATGCCTTCCGCGTCCGGAATTGACATAAAGCGCATCCACTTTCCGCGAGAATCCTTCATCGAGTGCATTGAGAAGTGAGGATTTCCCGACGCCGGTTTGTCCGACAAAAGCAACTGTCTTTCCTTCGACATCTTCTCTTAGTTTCGGAAAGTCGTAGGAATTGTCATCGTGAGCATTCACAAAGTAGACCGGGATGGAAAGTTTCCGGTACCAATCCATTCTCGCCTCTAGTTCCTTCCGTTTCTTCGCACTGAGTAAATCAAACTTGGTCAGGACGATAGAAACCGGGATGGAAGAAAAGTTGATGAGGGAAAGGAACTTGTCGAGAAGATAGCTCGAGAACTCCGGCTCCGTGAGCGCGGCGAGCACATAGACTCTATCGCAATTGGAAAGACGGGGGCGGGAAAGAAGATTCTTTCTTTCCTCGATGCCATCGATGAAACCTTGACTGTCGAGGGTCACATAATCCCCGATGATGATTTTCTTTTCCTGATAGGAAATCCGCCTCCGGTGTTCATGGAACTGGGAGGTTCGGTTTTCTTTGTCGTAAAGCTGATATCCGTAGGATGAGGTGGATAGGACAAGATAGGTCTTACCGTTCATCCTGTCCCTCTTTCTTTGCCGCCTTGGCTGCCTTCTTCAGGGCTTTCTTCTTCCTTTTCTCTTCCTTCCGCTCCTCACTTTCGGCAGAGTGGGGATGAAACAGGGAGAAGAGGAAGGATTTTTTCTTTTCGAGAAGGGACGGGTTCTTCAGAATCCGTTCGATGTCTTTTCTCATTTCTTCGGCTGTCTGATAACGGTCGCGGGGATCCTTCTCCACACAGCAGTAGATGATATCCTCGATGCATTCCGGGGTCTTCGGATTATACTTCCTGACACTCGGAAACTTGTCCTTGACCTGCATCTTGACCACTTCCAGAAGGCTGTCCCCGTCAAAGGGAACCCGTCCGGTGATGAGTTCGAAGAAGGTGATCCCCATCGCATAGATATCGGTCTGGACCGTGGCGGAATTGCCGTCCGCAATTTCCGGAGCGAGATACTGGACCGTACCGACGATGGTCTCCGCACGTGTGACATGACCCGAGTTCTGAAGAATGGCGATGCCGAAATCACCAAGCTTGATGGTACCATCGTTCGTAAGGAAGATATTCTGTGGCTTGATGTCGCGGTGAATAACCCCGTGCTCATGGGCATAGATGACCGCGGAGCAAAGCTGATACATGATGTCGCAGGCTTCCATCAGGGAGAACTTGCCGCGGACATCGAGGAACTGGCGTAGGTTCTGCCCATTGACGAATTCGTTGACCATATAGGGAAGCCCATTGTAGGTCCCGACATTGATGACTTTGACGATGTTCTGGTGGTTGAGACTCGCCGTCGCTCTCGCCTCACGTTCGAACCGGTTGAGATTGACCCGGTCGGCAGCCTTTTCCTGCCGGAGCATCTTCATGGCGACATCCCGGTCCGTGATAAGGTCGTGGGCCTTATAGACAATGGCCATGCCGCCTTCGCCGAGGGAGCCAAGAATCTTGTAACGGTCATCGATGATCTGATTCATTTTTACCGGACTGTTCATGTTCATTTCTCCAGAAGGACGACCGCGACATTGTCGTTTCCGCCGGCATCGAGAGCCATGCGGATCAGCTCCTTCGCCTTCTCTTCCGTGGAAAGAGAAGCGGCAAGGACTTTGGCAATGTCATCATCTTCGACAAGATTATAAAGTCCGTCCGTACAAAGGAGCAGGGAATCATAAGAGTCATTGGGAAGAACAAACTGTTCATAATTGGCAAGGTTGGGACCTAAGCCGACCGCGTTGGTCAATAAATTCCGCTGCGGATGGTTCTTCATCTCGGACTTGGCGATTCTGCCGGTCTCAAAAAGCATGCCGACATAGCTCTGATCCTTGCTGACCTGGGTGAGACCATCTTCCTTCCTGAAGGAATAGATTCTAGAGTCACCCACGGAAAAAAGGAAGGTACCATCCTCTGCGACAAGGGCACAGGACTCTGTCGTC
The DNA here is from genome assembly GCA_934725685.1 of uncultured Bacilli bacterium. Classification (GTDB taxonomy): domain Bacteria; phylum Bacillota_I; class Bacilli_A; order RFN20; family CAG-288; genus Enterosoma. Next base: position 3,494 of record CAKVBX010000038.1, on the reverse strand, counting down.
CCCATTTCCCGATAATCGTCATCCTCGACCGCCTTCTGGTAGATTTCCCGGTTGGCTTTCTTGGAATGATGGATGATGAAGTGTTTGGCATGGAAAAGATGGAAGGGATGGCGCTGACTCAGAAACGGAACGGAGATTTCGTCGACGACCATCTTCGAAGCGACTTCCCCTTTTCTGTGTCCGCCCATGCCGTCACAGATGAGAAGGAGAATGCCTTGTTCCGTCTTGGCGGCAAAGGCGGCATCCTCATTGTTCTTTCTTTTCTTACCGATGTCGGAAATAGCATAGACCGTCCCGGTGAATTTATTCGTGTTTCCCATATTTCGCCCTCAATTGACCGCAGGCAGCATCGATATCGCTGCCGAATTCCTTGCGGATTGTCGCCTTGACATGTTTGGAAAGGAGGTAGGAATGAAAGAGTTCGACATTGGCATCCGGAGAGCGCTCGAAGCCGTTCTCCATAACCGGATTATACGGGATGAGATTGACATAGCCAAAGGTCGGGGCGATGAGGAGATAGAGTTTCTTTGCGCATTCGATGGTGTCGTTGACTCCCTTGATCAGAATATATTCAAAAGTGACTCTTCTGCCGCCGGAATCCTTTCCGTATTGGATGATGGCCGGAATGAGTTTATAAAGTGGGTAGGCTTTGTTGATCGGCATCAGTCTGTCGCGGAGTTCATCCGTCGGGGCATGGAGAGAGATGGCAAGGTTTACCTGGAGTCCTTCCTTTCCGAAGCGGAGGATGGAAGGAACGACACCGCAGGTGGAAATCGTGATGTGCCTGGCCCCGATATCGAGACCGAACGGGCAGTTGAGGATGCGGACGAAGGAGAGGACGTTATCGTAGTTGTCGAATGGTTCTCCGGTTCCCATGACGACACAGTGCGTCACATGGTTCTCCGGATTCTCTTCGCGGAGCATCTCATCGAAGGCGAGAACCTGACCGAGCATTTCGTCGGGAGTGAGGTTGCGTTTCTTCTTGAGCAGACCAGAAGCGCAGAAGGCGCAGGACATGTTGCAGCCGACCTGGGAGGAGACACAGACGGAATATCCATAGACATAGTGCATCAGAACGCCTTCGACGCGTTCTCCGTCCTTCAGACGGAACAGGCATTTGATGGTGCCGTCGGCACTCTTTTCCTTGACGTCGACCGTGGGAAGGGTGAAATCGAAATGTTCCTTCAGGGTATCCCGGAAGGTTTTCTTGACATCGGACATCTCATCGAAGGATCTGACACGTTTCTTATAAAGCCAGGAATAGATTTGCTTGGCACGGTAGGCACTCTCCCCCATGCTCTGCATGATCTTATTCATATCCTCCAAGGAATACGCGTAGATGGAATTCATTCTTTGACCCTCCTCAGTATCGCATAATAACCGCCGTCTTCTTCCGTCTCATAAGGAAACACCGTCTTTTCCGCAACGAGCGTGAACTCTTTGTGACGGGAAAGGAAAGAATCGACGATGTTTTGTCCCTCGGCCTTAAGAAGGGAGTGGGATAGATAGAGAAGGAATCCTTCCTTCTTGACAAAGGAAGCAGCCTCCTTGATTCGTTCCGCATCCGCCTTGTTGTAAGAAAGGAGTTCTTCCTTCCTCAGGGAAGGAAGAAGTTCCGGTTTCTTCCGGGAAAGACCGATTCCGGAATCGAGGGCATAGCAGGTGACAAGGTCGTAATGTCCGTAAGGAAGATAGGTTTTGACATAGGAAGGCTCAGAGAAAATCGCCTTCATGTTCTTTCTATGATATTCAAAGGAAAGGTCAACTGCCATCCTGTACTTCACCCCATCGGATAGAACGGGGACAAGTTCCGGGCGGAAACTATCTTCCAAAAGGAAGGAGTAAGGAAGAATGGAAATCGGATTTTCTAGTCCGAAGAGGAGGACGGAAGGGGAAAGAGGAGGAATCGATGCCACAGAGAGGGCATTGACCTCAAAAAAGCTCACAGGATAAAGGAAAAGTTCTTTCTGTTTGTTCAAAGGGAGAGGACGCTGTGAACGGAAGTAGGATGTTGTTTCGTTGACCTTCGCTTCCGTAAGTATGCTGTTCTCCGGTCTGTCCTTGCTCGCACCATAAGTGGAAAGACATTTCCCATGGAGGGATTTTGCAATCCGGACCGCTTCCTTAGCCCCGTAGTCTTCGCTGAGACGGCGGAGAAGGAATTCCGGGACTTCGAGAAGAAGAGAATTATAGAAATAAGGAGACCGTTTCACTTCCTCAGGGACGACAAAAGGAGCTTTCGATGCCGCAAGAAGAAGAGAGAAGACCTTTTCGGGGTCACCGAAAAGACGGAGGGAAGAAAACGTCTCCGTCAGAGAAGCGCGGACTGTTTCCGTCTCTTCCTCTTTTTTCCTTAAGATCACGAGAGCGAGCATCACAAGATGGGATTCCTCTTTGCCGATTTCGTAGGATGGGAAAAGATTCCGACATTCAAAGGAGAGAGTCTGATAATGGCGCAGCACTTCCAGTACCCGGTTCTTCGCAACTGTGAGACGGACTTTGGAAACGCGTTCCGTCAAAGAAGTCGCAAAAAAAGCATCCCGGAGAGTTTTCCGTTCCACAAGGATTCTTTTGAGCATGAGAAGTTCAGGAATATATGACGCCATGGATTTCATCTCTTTCCTTTTTATTATACTGAAAAAAGGCGTTTCTTTCACTAGTTACCGATACAAACGGTCGCATTCCTCGGCCAATCTCTTGTTGAGTGCGATGGCCTTGTCGCAGTATCCCTGCAGCTCATTGATTTTGCTGACATAGACTGCGATTTCCTCGGTAGCGATCTGATTGGCATTGTCGAGATAGAAGGCGGAAACGACATAGTCTCTCTTCTTCAGGACAAAGGAAAGGGCCTCATAATCCTTGACGGAGAGTCCTTTGTCCTTCAGGAAAGCGAGAATCTGTTCGCTTCCCCGGAAAGTATAAGTGACAATGAGATCCTTGGCCTCATTCTCGGCCATAATATAGGAAGCATCGCTTTGTTCCGTATAGGCCGTCTCTCTGGACTTGTTCTCCAAGAGGGAGACAAAGCGGAAGGCGTTTTTCAAAGTGAACTGGGCAAGCTGTATGAAGTTCCCGGTGAGATATGTGATTTTTTCCAAGTAAGTCATGGAATGTTCTCCTTTCTAGGAAAAAAGCCCACTTGCGTGGGCTTTTAAAAACTATCAGACAAGAGGAAGTTATTCAGCTTCCTTGACGTCTTTGACCTTCTTGCCGTTGTAGAAACCGCAATTAGGGCAAACATGATGAGGTCTGATCTGAGCCCCACAGTTGCTGCAGGGAATGGTATTGATAGCCTTCAGAGCGGTGTGCTGTCTGACCTGACCCTGTTTAGCATGGCCTCTTCTTCTAGTCGGTACTGCCATATTCGAATCCTCCGTTTCTGATTAATATGCGATAAAGTGCATTAAACGCACGGATTATTATAAAGCCTAGGTGTTCCAAAGTAAACAAAAACTTGGTTTTTGGAAAGGACTTTCCTTCCTATGCCTTCTTTT
>CAKVBX010000037.1 GCA_934725685.1 uncultured Bacilli bacterium | reverse complement strand
GTCAGAGCTTCTCTTCTTGTCCTTCATGCCATGGATGATGATATGGTTCCTCCCCTACTCAGTATCGCTTTATATTTCAATAAACATCCTGATAATAGAGTTCAGGTCGTTATGACAGAAAAAGGGCATCACAATTCCCTCATAGCGGAAGAGGGGATTTCGAATTATCAGCGTCTCATCAGAGAATATCAAAAAATCCTCTCCCAAAAGGGAGAGGATCAAAAGCAAAGGATTCAGGCTTTCGAAGCGTCTTTGGAACGCCGCAATCTCTATCCTTATAACAGAGAAGTGACGGATACGATTGACAACTTCCTCGATTAGAACTTCAGGACGGCGTAGAGTTTCTTGCCTCTTTTGAGGAAGAGGTATCCCCCAGCGAGAGCGTCCTCCTTCGTGAGGATCTTTTCAAGGTCGATGACTTTTTCTCCATTGACCTTGACGGCACCGGCATTCATGAATTCTCGGGCTTCTCTCTTGCTCTTGGCAAGTCCAGACTTGATCAGAGCATCGAGGATATTGATGTCTTCAGCCTGCTCGGCGAAAGGAAGACCTTCGCTGAGTTCCTTGAGGGAGGATTCGGAAAGCCCTTGGAAGGAATCGGTGAAGAGGGCTACGGACATCTTGGCACAGTCTTCGGCGACACTTTCGCCGTGGAGGGCGCTGACGATAACACGGGCAAGTTCCTTCTGTCCCATACGGAGTTCCGGATGGGCGAGGTGCTCTTTATAAAGGATGTCGATTTCCTCAATGGGACGGTCATCGAAGATATAGAGATATTTGAGGACATCGCTGTCGGAGACATTCATGAAGTACTGATAGATGTGATAAGGGCTGGTCATGGTCGGATCGAGGTAGAGGGCACCCGATTCGCTCTTGCCGAATTTTTTGCCCTGGCTGTCGGTGATGAGCTTGAAGGAGAAAACCTCGGCGCCGCAGTCGGAACCTTCTTTTTTCTTAACGAAATCAAGGGCGGTCGTGAGGTTGCCCCACTGGTCGCCACCGCCGAACTGCATGGTGCAGTGGTAATCGCGGAAGAGATGGTCGAAGTCCCCGCTCTGGAGAATCATATAGGAAAACTCAGTATAGGAAATACCGGCTTCGAGACGGGAGCGGACGATATCTTTGGAGAGCATGTATCCAATCTGGAAGTTCTTTCCGTAATCACGGAGGAACTCGAGGATGTTGGTTCTGCTCCACCAGTCATAATTGTTGACGATGATTCCTTTTTCGGCATCGCTGGTATCGATATACTTGGAAAGCTGGTTCCGGATGCACTGGGCATTTTCCATGACCTGGTCAGGGGAGAGGAACTTTCTCTCCGCCTTTTTTCCGGAAGGATCGCCGATCATACCGGTGGCCCCGCCTAAGACGGCGATGACACGATGTCCGGCTTTCTGCATTCTCTGCAGAATATGGATCATGATGAAGTTGCCCAGCTGGAGGGATTTCGCACTCGGATCGAAACCGCAGTATAACGTCTGGGGCTGGTCGAACAGATCGTGGATTTTCTCTTTGTCGGAGAAGTTGTCGAGAAGGCCTCTTTTCTCTAAATCATCGATAATATTCATAGTTTTACCTCACTGATTCTTATGGCTATAAGCTTGTCTAGCATATCACAATTTCCCCTGATTGTCGATTGTAAGCGTAGGTTCTCTGGTAGGGTTTCCCACGAAAGATGACAAAAGAGGAGGCTTTCAGGGTGAAAACCACCTGAGTCGGAAGAAAGGAGAGGTCATTCCGGCAACCGGAAAGGCAGACGATACGGAAGTGGGGGTTGAGACCTTCTTCAAGCGGTTTTTCATTGTCGATGTTAAGAAGAACTTGCGTGCACGCGGATGAGAGGTTTCGGTCAAAGGTCGTCTTGATGCTGAGATCATGAAAATAACAAGGGAGAAGAAGGAGAACAGAGAGTAGGAAAACTTCCGCTTTACTCATGACCAAGGAGGGATAAGAGGAAAATCAGGAGGTAGGCGGCTAAAAGACAACCCATAATCATTGTACTTTTACCGCTCTCCGGATTTCGGTTTTCGTTCCGGAAGGATTCGATTCTCTTTTTCAGTCCTTCCCGATTCTCGGGCGTGTATTCTTCGAGGTTCGTCAAAAGTGAACTTACATAGCCGATGAGGAGAAACTCCTCTCTGGTCTTGGTCACGGCAAGGGGAAGAATACCGCCCTCCTCTTTCTCGATATGATCCTTCAAGCCGTCCCTGAAGTCGGAGAGTGGAAGCGATTCTAGCGCCTCATAGAATCCGCCCTGGTAATCTTTTTTCAGGGCAGAATAATAATAGAAGCGATCATAGAAGAGAAGGGCATCCTCAAGCCCTTCTTTCTTCTCTGCTTTTTCCCTGCGGAAGAGGAAGGTGATGGCAAAGACGGAAACTGGGAGCAAGGCGGTCAACAAGAGACTGTCCGTCTTTTTATAAAGCAGAAAGGCAGGGAGGAAGGAAACAACAACAGGAAGATACAGGAAAAGGGAAGCCTTTGCTTTCTTTTTTGTTTTTTTCTCCTTCGAAATAGTCTTTTTGAACGGATTTTTCATGCATCGTAACCTCCTTTTCTTGCGGCGAGGAAAAGGACAGAAGGATAGCAAAGCGGTAAGACAAGACCGGAATAAAGGGAATAGGCATTGGATTTGAGAAGCTCGGATATGCTGCTGTTTCCGATGGTGAGTCCCAGAAATAGGAAAAAGAAGACCATCAGAAAAGCGAGAGACTTCCTTAGCACCGATTCGTTTTCTTCCGTTACGCTGACTTCTTTTCTGATTTTTTCCTCTAAGCTTTCCGTCAGTGGCAGATAGTCTCCAAGATGAACCTCATCGGATGTTTCCATGGTGATGACCTTTCGGAAATAGTCCTGAAATTCATAGAGATTCAGTCGTTCTGGATTCTCCTTGATTTCCTCGTAAGGGACAAGTTCCTGATAACCGACGAGGTATTGGTTGGCCTTTTCGTAGGCTTTCTCTGCTGGGAACTCCAAAAGGAGGGAAGAGAGAAACGAAGAGAAAAACGAAAAGGAAGATATCCTACTTCTCCGTATGGCTTCTGCTTTCTCATATCTGGTGAAAAGGCCAAAAGTAAGGATGGGGCTGAGTATCAATGCAATGACGCCTATGACACGGTTCGGATTGAGAAGGCACAATTCGATACCGAGCAGAAAGACACAAAAAAGATAGAGAAAGCGTGTTTTCAGAAGCTTGACTGGATTCATAGGATACCTCCATACTGATATACAGCCGAATCCAGGAAAACAACAAAAAATCAAGAAAGATCTTCCGGAAGTATCAGAAGCGAGAGAAGAATGTTGTCCATTGTGTAAAGATATTCGGGTCGGATCTTGAAATAGCCATCCTCGACAACGACATAATCCTTCACTTCTTGAATTCCCTTCCGATAATAGGGAAGAAAGTCCTTGGAGAACAGCCGGTTGAATTCCGTAATGGAAAACCCGGATACAAGGCGCAGATGGAGCATCAGGTATTCGAATTCGTGATCTTGAATGGAGATATGATCTTCGCTCGCCCTCGTTTTACCTTGGAGATATCGGTTCATGGACTTGGTATTGATATAACGGGTGTCTAAGACATAGCCGCTCGCTCCGAGTCCTGCCGCATAATATCCTTGGTCGTGCCAATAGGTGAGATTGTGTTTCGATTCATATCCCGTTCTGGCGAAATTGGAGACTTCATAGCGAGAAAAGCCGTTTTTAGAAAGGGTAGTGACGATTTCTTGGTACATGTTTGCCAAAATAGAATCATCATCTGCTTTAACATTTTTATTATAAAAGACGGTTCCTTCCTCAATCTGGAGTGAATAGAAGGAGAGATGAGTGACGTTCTGACCTAAGGCAAAATTGAGATCATTTTTAACATCCGATAAGTCCGTCCCCTCAAGCCCATAGATGAAGTCCAGGTTGATATTATCAAAACCGGAATACTTGAGCAGTGCAACCGATTTTTTGACGTCCGTAATCCGGTGGGCACGGTTCAACTTCGATAAAATCCGGTCATTTGAGGATTCAACCCCTAGGGAAATGCGGTTGACACCATACGCTTTCATCAGCGCCATTTTCTCTTCCGTCAGGGATTCCGGATTGGCTTCTACCGTGAATTCGACAACGGGGAAGAAGTGCTTGTAGAGATACGAAAGTAACTTTTTCAGATTATCCGGGGAGAGTGCGCTCGGTGTTCCGCCTCCGATATAGATGGTTTTCAGGGAATGATCAGGAATGGAAAAGGATTCGATTTCCTTTAAGAGGCAATCGAGATAACAAGCCTCAGAAAAAGTGCCTTTCAGCACTTTCGGAAAATCGCAATAATGGCAGAGATGGTCACAAAACGGAATATGAAGATAAAGGGATTCAGTCATTGATTTCCTTTAAGGGCATTGGTGTATAGACAAACTTTTTGCCGATCTGAAGCTTCTTGTAGAAGCCACGGTTTGCCAAATCCTCCATTGAAGTTCTTGCGGTTTCATAGACCGTCTTCTCTTCTTTACGGAACTCTTCAATCGTGTAGTTGAGACCGACCTGGCAGTGACCGGCATAGAAATGAGCCTGTTTTTTCTTCAGCTGGGGATAGATAGTGAGAAGCTTTTTGGAAAGAATTTCCACTTCCGTTTCACTCTTGGAAGTCGGAAACTCTGGCAAAGCAAAAGACACAGGCTCTTCCTTGACAATGACATCATTGCTGGTATTATCGTGACTCGCTATTTTGAGCTCCGTCTTTCTCTCTTCGTTTTTCAAACTGAATTCCTTGAGGTCTTCACTGAGAAGATCGAAGGAATAAGTCAGAAAACGCAGGGTGGTATCCAAAAAATACGTGAGATCGAGAGATTCTTCGCTGGTCTTGAGCTTGTTGAAATAGGAATGGGACGTCGTATACGAAAGGGACTCCAAAGGGAGGAAGAATCCGAAATAGGAAAGACCGCTCTTGGCAAGGAACGCCTTGCTGACAAGACCTCCAGTCTCTTCGGAGCAAAATTCAAAAGGACGGAGATAAGAGAAAAAGTATATGATGCCAAGTGCACGGAGCAGCAAGGGAATCTCTTCCTCCTTCAGGAAGGCATAGAGCGCCACAAAATGCTTTTCGATATCTTCGCACGGCGGCAATCTAAGTGGGTTGATGACATCGGCATTCATCGTCTTGCGGTAAGAGACCGGACTGTCAAGTTCGGAACCGGAGACGAGTTTGTTGATATTGCAGATGCTTGTAAGATTGATTTCTTTCAGAGTGAGACTGTAACGGTAAGCCCGCTCATAGGCCTTCAGAGGATAGTATTTGGAAGAGGCGCTCTCCAGTTCGTTTTTGGCAATCTTCTCGGCGATACTATCGGAGATGGCATTATTCTGGAAGATGGAAGTCTGCTGAATGGAACGGATGGACTGACGGAGTGCAAAATGGGGTGCGAGATCGAAGGAGAGATGTTCGAATTCATAAAGCTTGGTGACCAAAGCCATCTGAAGATTGTAGCTCTGGGCGAGCAGATTCTTAGTCAGACAAATCTTATAGTGGTTCTGACTGACATCGAAGAGCTCAGTCTCGACATCAAAAAAGGAACGGTAAGAAAGGATATTGTCCCAGACAGCGGAAATGTCGCCGGAATTATAGGCGGCTTTCACTTCCTCTTTGGAAGCGTAGGTGGTATCGGTGAAACGTTTTCCCTCTTCGATTCTGTTCATGATTACAATTATAAACGAAAAAATGGCATTATGTACTAATTTTTTACTAGATTTTGAAAAAAGACGGCCGATTGGCCGCCTATTTCTGGGTATCGTCGACGGTGAGCATGGCAATGAACGCCTCCTGCGGCACCTGGACCTTTCCGAACTCCTTCATACGCTTCTTTCCTTTCTTTTGTTTCTCGAGAAGCTTCTTCTTTCTGGAGATATCGCCGCCATAGCACTTCGCTAGGACATCCTTTCTTACGGACTTGATGTCGGCTCTTGCGATGATCTTGCTTCCGAAGGCGGCCTGAACCGGGATTTCGAACTGCTGTTTTGGGATGACATCCTTCAGCTTGTCGACAACAGCTCGTGCCCTGGTATAGGCGGTCGGACGGTAAATGACCGTCGTCAGTGCATCGACAATTTCGCCGTTAAGGAGGATGTCCATGCGCTCGACATCGCTCTTTTTGTAACCGATCGGGGCATAGTCAAGAGAAGCATAACCCTGAGAGACCGACTTGAGCCGGTCGAAGAAGTCGAAGACAATTTCCGCTAAGGGCATTTTGTATTTCAGTTCGACACGGGTTTCATCGATGTAGTTCATGACATCGAAGACGCCGCGCCTGGCCTGGCACAGGGTCATGATATTGCCGACGAAGTCCTTCGGTGCCATGATGGTGACATCGGCGAAGGGTTCTGCGGTCTCCTTGATTTTCGTTCTGTCCTTCGGGAAATCCGCAGGATTCTGGATGAAAACCGTGGTGTTGTCGGTGAAGGTGACCTCATAGACGACGCTCGGTGCCGTGCACATGATGTCGAGATCGAATTCCTCCTCGAGACGTTCCTGAACAACTTCCATATGGAGCAAACCTAAGAAGCCGCAGCGGAAACCGGAACCGAGTGCGACAGAAGTTTCCGGCTCGTAGACCAAGGCGGAATCATTAAGTGACAGCTTATCGAGTGCGTTGTGGAGGTTTTCGAAATCCTTGTTGTCACTCGGATAAAGACCGGCGTAGACCATCGGCTGGTTTTTTCTGAAGCCTTTAAGCGGCATATCCGTTCCATTCTCTGTAGAAGTGATGGTATCACCGACTTGAACATCCTTGATATTTTTGATGGAGGCGGCAAGATAACCGACTTCTCCTGCTTTCAGAGAGTCGATTTTCTGTTCTTTCGGCGTTCTTATGCCGATTTCAGTGACCTGATAGATATTGCCGGTCGACATCAATTTTATCTTGTCTCCGATATGAAGCGTTCCCTCAAAGACCCTAAGAAGAATGATGACACCGCGGTAGGAATCGAAACGCGAATCGAAGATGAGGGCCTTGAGTGGCTTGGTCTCATCTCCTTTCGGAGCGGGGAGATCTGAGACGATGTGCTCCAGTAGATTCTCGACCCCGACCCCTGTCTTTGCGGAGACGGGCATGACGAGCTCCGGATCGATGGCAAGGGTATCGATGAGTTCCAGCTGGCAGCGTTCGACATCGGCGGAAGGAAGGTCGACCTTATTGACGACAGGAAGAATCTTCAGACCGTTGTCGATGGCAAGATAACCGTTTGCCAAAGTCTGAGCCTGCACGCCCTGGGTCGCATCCACGACAAGAATAGCGCCTTCACAGGCACTGAGGGAACGGCTGACTTCATAGGTGAAGTCAACATGGCCAGGGGTATCGATCAGGTTGAAGAGATATTCTTCCCCGTTCTTGGCCCTGTAGGTGACATTGACGGCATTGAGCTTGATGGTGATGCCACGCTCGCGCTCGATAGACATGTCATCGAGAAGCTGAGGCTGGAGGTCTCTGACCTCGACAGCACCGGTCTTTTCGAGGATTCGGTCGCAAAGGGTGGATTTTCCGTGGTCGATATGGGCGACGACACAGAAGTTTCTGATATGGTCTTGATCGAATTTCATTCTTTTTTCTCCTTCCAGAATTCACGTAAACGCATCTTCAGCTGACTGGGTGATACGATGGGCATCAAGTCGGGGTAGACTTCCCGGAGGACATCCCGGTAAGGGGACTGACGGAACCTTGCGTCGATATAGAGAAGGAAGCCGCGGTCCTCCTTGGTTCGGATAACTCTTCCTCCGGCCTGTAGTACCTTATTGATACCAGGATAAGTATACGCATAAAGGAAACCCTGATCGTCACTTTCCTGATTGAAATAGTCTTTCAGACGATTCCGTTCGAAATTTACCTGGGGGAGACCGACGGATATGACAATCGCGCCGATCAGACGGTCACCGACTAGGTCGATTCCTTCGGAGAAAACGCCACCGAGAACCAGCAATCCTACGGTCGTCCTTTTATTGTCGGCCCGGAAATTGTCGAGATACGCCTGTTTGTCCTTTTCTTTCATGAATCTCCCTTGTGGGACGATGTCGAGCCCCTCTTCCGGTTCCTGCTGGAAGAAGGAATAGAGACGCTCAAGATAGTCGAAGGAAGGGCAGAAGACGAAATAGTTCCCCTTCCGCTCTCCGATTGCTGTCTTGACTAAGGAATAGACGGAATATAACGTTTCATCCCGGTCCTTATAACGGAGAGACAAATTCGTATCGACAAAGACACGGCGGTTCTCTTTCGGGAACGGGGATGTCAGAATCAATCGGTTCGACATATCGCGGATGTCTCCCGAGAGAAGATCGATGTAATAGTCCTTCGGAGAGAGGGTGGCGGAAAAATAGATGACCGATTCAAAGAGAGAAGAGCCTTCGTTGATCAGAGGACGGCTATCGAGATTCATGATGCGGATCGAATTGATTTTCCCTTTTCCTGTCGTGAGATAGACGTAGAAAGCCTTCCGGAGCGCCTCATCATCTAATAGACCAATCAGATAATAGAAACTATTAAGCTGATAGTAATATTCAAGGAACTCGTCGCCAATCAGAGACGGCGCCTTTTTCAGAAGCTCTTTCATATCGAGGATGCAATCGTAGATTGCGTCCACAATCTTCTGTGGAACATGGGAAATTTCCACAAGGTTGTCTTCCTTGATTCCATCGGCGATATCTTCGACATCGGTCTTTTCCATCTGCTCAATCAAAGAAGTGAGATCAGACTGAAGCAATGCGAAAGGAACGCCGACGCAGAGATCAAGTGTTTTTCTTAAGTCGGAAACGAAAAGCTCAATGGAATACATGGAACGGACTCTGTCGGGGAGATTGTGGCATTCATCGACAAGAAGATAAGAATGTGTCTCCTTGATCGGACTTTCCCTGAGACAGAGAAGATCATGATAGTCATAGACATAACTGTAATCTGCAATGATGACATCACAGTAAGTGCTCAGATCATGCTGAAGCTGGAATGGACACATGGTTTTCTGATAGGCGATTTCTTCGATTCTTCTTCGGTCGAAGAGAGAAGTCTCTTCCAAGGAATCGAAGATCGTATCGAGAAGCTTATCATAATAATAACGGGCAAAAGGACATTCGTCCGGATTACAATGTCCTTTTTTATCGTTGAAACAGATATTCTCTTTGCTGGTAAATTCGACCGTCTTGGTTTTCGCCCCCTGGTCTGTGAATAAGGACATTCCATTGACCGCGACTTTTTTGATGGAGTTCTTGGAAGTAAGATAGTAGACATGATCGCATTTTCCTTTTCCGAAGCGTTCAATCAATGGATAAAGGACCGAGACGGTCTTTCCGATACCGGTGGGGGCTTCGACATAGACTTCCTTCTTTTCATCGCAGGCCTTCTTGACGAAATCGATAACCTCCTGCTGTCCTTTTCTCATTTCTTTGAAAGGGAATGACACATTCTTTATCGATTCGTTCCGCTCAATCTTCAGGAGTTGGATTTTCTTCTGAAGTGCCGTATACCGAAGAATCAAGTCATTGACAAAGCGTTCCAGTTCTTCGAAAGAATAAACCTTTATGATTTGCTTCCGGATGCGGTAATTGTTCTGTTTGATATAGGTCATCAAAACTGTAACACGGGAAAGATGTTTCTGCTTTGCAAGGATGAAAGCATAGAATAGTGCCTGACCCAAATGCCATTCGCCATGGTCACGGATAAAATTATCTAAATCATCGACCGTGGTCTTGATTTCCTCTACGATAACTTCCCCGGTGTCTTTGAATACGACACCGTCAGCCTTTCCGGAAACTAAAAAGACATAATCCTCATTGCAGAAAGAATAAGACAAAGGATATTCCGGATAGTAGTCATCTCCCTGTTCCTTCTGATATCTTGCATGAAGCCTTGTGCCTTCCTGCATGGAAGATTGATTAAAAACACGGGTGTCGAGGTGACCCCGCCTTAAAAGCACATCGACGATATCGTGAACGGAAAGAGAAATAGTGTGGCTCATACCGAATATTTTATCATATGCCCTGTTTCTTCCCTTCGCTTTTTTCCGGAAAGCAAAAAAATACCTTGAATATTATCAATTGCTTTGTTAGAATATCAAAGCGCTGAAAAAGTGCACATTATTGGCCCGATAGCTCAGCTGGCAGAGCATAGCACTGAAAATGCTAGTGTCCGCAGTTCGACCCTGCGTTGGGCCACCATCGGAAAATCAACTCGGAGTCCCTCCGAGTTTTTTCTTGGTGTCTCCAACTTGTGCCGCCCTGTGGCCACTAGCATTTTCACGAATACGGATTACGACACGGATTTCGGAACGGACTGCGATACGGAAGTGATTCTTTTCTACAAAGTTAGGACTTGAATGAAGGTTATATGACGATAACTATCCTATCCGCTTTTTGATTCCTTGCCGTCCTTATAGAAAGGTTGGCAAGGGATGACTCGCGTCTCGAATTTTTCGCAAAATTTTTTTCGATTCTTTTGTTGTTTTCCACTTCTCCACTGTATATGAAAGTGAAGGAGGTAATTCTTATGAGAATTAACGCAGGGCTTCAAAATGAGATCGACCTAATTAAGGCCATCGATGGTAAAAGATTCGATGAACTAGGACACAATCTGCAGTTCATGATGAAGGCGATGTACGAGGCTTTTGATGCTGAGACGTTTTCCGCAGCAAAAGAGGATCCAAGGGCAAAACCGGACATTGCCATCACTTATCATGGGAAGACTTTCCATATTTCGGTGAAGTCTGGCGGCGCCGATCACATCCATTGCGAAGACATTAAGAAATTCATTTTGTCGCTTCGCAGCAGAGGAATCTCAGCGCAGACTCAGAAAACCATTCTCCGATTCCAGTTTGGCGATGGCACTTTGGATGGCTCCGGTACTGTCCGCCTTCCTTATGAGACGCTGTTCCTTGAAATGCAGGAGCAGATTAAAGAAGCGAATGTTGAGCTCAACCGAAACAATGAACTTGTCATCGACTATGTGACTAAGTTTCTTTTCGAAGGGAACTTTGAAGGCCTTCCCCGTGCTGATTACATCTATTTCGGAAATGCCGAATATGGAAATCTTGTATCCGAAAATCAGATTATCAAACATCTGAAGCGGCGCAATTACCAGTATCTGAACAATCTTCATCTTGGACCGGTTCAGTTTGGACCGAGAGCCCGTTTCATTCATTTCGATGAAAAAGATCCGCAGCGCCGCTATTATGTCAGCTTCAAATGGACAAGACTGGCTGTGGATTTAGACTATATTTCGAGAAGGTACGACGATTGATTGCCTTTTTCTTTTTCTCAGTTCATTCAAGTGCTAAAATAGCGCTAAGGAAAATGAACTATGGAAGAAATCGAAGTAAGGAATCTCTATAAAATCTACAATCAGGGAAAAGAAAACGAAGTCAGAGCCCTGGATGATGTCTCATTCACGCTGAAAAAAGGTGAATTTGTCATCATCCTCGGTTCTTCCGGAGCAGGAAAGAGTACGCTGCTCAATATTTTGGGCGGCTTAGATTCCGCCACTTCCGGCACCTATTCCATTCATGGCAATGAGGTGACGTCTTTTAAGGAGAAGGATTTGGTCGCGTTCCGAAGAAAAGAAATTGGTTTTGTTTTTCAGTTTTACAATCTGATGCCGAACCTTACCGCATTAGAGAATGTCGAACTTGCCTCTTCCCTCAATCCGGATTCGCTTTCCGCAAAGGAAGTCCTCGCTTCGGTCGGACTCGAAAAGAGGACCGGGAATTTTCCGTCCGAGCTTTCCGGCGGCGAGCAGCAGAGAACCGCAATCGCCCGTGCCATCGTCAAGAACCCGAATCTTCTTCTCTGCGATGAACCGACCGGTGCCCTGGACAGTAAAACAGGCGGACAGGTCCTTGCCTTCCTTCACGATGTTTCCAAGAAATATCAGAAGACGGTCATCATTGTCACACACAATTCCAAGATTGCAGACTGTGCGGAGCGCGTTCTCAGAATCCGAGACGGAAAACTGATTTCCGATGCCTCCAATCCGAATCCGATTCCTCCTGAGGAGATTGTATGGTGAAGAAGAAAAGTACCCTCTTTCTCCTACTCAGGATGCAACTGAGGAATATCAGAAAGAATATCGCTCAGTTCTTGGCCATCATTGTGATCGGTGCAATTGCCGTCACTCTTTTCGTAGGATTGCAATCGAACGCCGGAGTTTTTGAAAACCAAATTCAGACCACGTTTGACGAAGGAAGACTTCCTGACATTTTTGTAACGACTTCCTCCTATGATTCGAAGGACGAGGAACTTCTCAAAAGTCATCTGAAAGAAGGAGACGTCTTCGACAAGCGTATTTATGTTCCTGGAAAAATCGGCAATCACGATGTTTATATGGTCGTGACAGATCAGATGCCGGAACTTTCCACCGCATATGGAACCATCAAACAGAGTGATACTGCAACGGATGATTGCTTCGTATATCTCGACATCAACTTTGAAGACAGCAAGAAACAGAACGTTCCGGGAAAATATCAACTGGATGAAAAAATCGATATTTCCATTGATTTGTCTCTGTTCGGGATCGACGTAGACTCCTTGAATCTGCCTTCTTCGGCTGTTGCAGAGGGTGGAACGGATGTTTTCCGCAATGGTGTTATCCCACTACCGATGACCGTCACTGGGTTCATGCAGCATCCCGAGAATATCACGAAAGCGAATTATAACCCTGCCGTCTGTCTTGTTTCCTATTCCATGCTGAAGAAATCCATTAAGGAAGTCCTGGCAAAGAACTTTAACGACTTTTCTGCGTCTTTAATAAAAATCTATCTCGAACGGACCTTGGGAAAAGGGTTCCTCAATAATGAAAAACTTGATTATTATAATCAATATCTTATACGCCTATCCGATAAGAGCAGAAAAGATGAATTCGTAAAGGAAATCCGAAACCTATATTCGGCCAAAGAGAACAACAATCTCCTTCTCGTCACCGGGAAAGAAGAAATGCCCTTCTATATCACCGTCTACGCCGATGCCACGCAGGCGAGACAGTTCACCTATGTTTTTCCCTTTGTCTTTTTCCTCGTCGCCGTGCTTGTCATTCTGACGACACTCTCCCAACTCATTCTGAAGGACCGCACCGCAATTGGTACACTCAAGGCACTCGGTTTTAAACGGAGGGAAATCCTCTTCAATTATCTTGCTCTTACCGATGTTCTTGTCACCCTTGGAATTCTCCTCGGTTTCCTATTAGGACCGCTGAGTATTCCCTCCATTCTCGGGCAGAAATATCAGATTCTATATTCTCTTCCGAAACGTGCCTACTACTTCCCGGTGTTCTTCTCTCTCATGACTGCTCTCGGTTTCCTCCTCGTTGCATCCCTTGTCACTTATATTGTCGCACGAAATGAACTCAATCTCAAACCGGTCGATTCTATGAGACCTGTTGTTCCAAATTGGAAAAAACTGAAACATTCTCCCAAGAAGGAAAAAAGTGTTGCGGATTTATCCCTGAAAATGGCATTTCGGAATCTCTCACTGGATAAGTTCCGTTCCTTCATGGTTATTGTTGGCGTTCTCGGATGTACAGCTCTCCTCGTCTGTGGCTTCGGTATTGAAGATACAGTCAATTACGGAATCAAAAATGACCGCAATCTTTTTTTAAGCAGCGATATCACCCTGACTATGAATGACACTTATACGGAAGAGGAACTGTCTCAATTGGTTTTCGATACAGAACAGGGAGTACAATCCGTAGAGCCTTATCGCCGCAGAGAAATGACTTATTATAAGGAAGGCGGTAAACAGACGACGAAGATCCTCTATATCCTCTCGGAATCTTCTCACTCACTCGGCATGGAAATGCCGAAGGATGGCATCGCCATTAGTGAGAAAATCGCCGATACCATCGAAGCGAAACTCGGGGATGAAATCGTGCTGGCCAGTGGAAGCACAACAAGAAAAATCAAGGTCACGAAAATCTTCAAAGCCTTCTATTACAACTGCGCGATTCTCCCTTATGATAGTCCGATTCTTACGAAAGATGAACATTTCTATAATGGTGCCTGGATTCATCTTGATGATGGCATCGATGCCAAGGATGTCGCTGACAGGCTTCAGGAACAGGATACAATCACCCAGGCTATATCCGCCGCATCCTTCTCCGATCAGATCAAGGATGTCATGAGCGGCGTTCTACTGATGACCAATGCCGTCAAAGTTTTTGCCATCCTGCTCGCCCTTGTCACACTCTATAATCTTGCTTTGCTCACCTATCGGCAGAGAACGAGAGATATGGCAACCTTGAAAGTCCTCGGTTTCCGAAAACGAGAAATAGCCCTGACCCTTCTGGCAGAAAGTATCACCCTGACCTTTATCGGTGTCATTTTCGGCATGCTCTTGGGTTATCCTTTCCTTCTGGTCGTGATGAAGACCAATATTGTCGAACTTGTCCAATACCTCTTCCACATCAGCTTCCTCTCTTACCTCTATTCCTTCCTTCTCACCTTCATCGTCGCCATCGTCATCAATCTTTATTTTGCAAACCGCACCAAGAAAATTCCAATGGTGGAATCGCTTAAAGCAATCGAATAAGAAAACCATAGAAAAAGGAGAACTTCGACGGTTCTCCTTTTTTGAAGGCTATTTGATTCCAACAGCTTGATAGATGTAATCGACGTTTTTCAGATACGGACCATAGGTGAAGCAGGCATCGATTTCCTCTTTGCTGAGGTGTCTTTTCACTTCTTCATTGTTCTGAATATTCACTTTGAAGTCGGTGTGGTTCAAGGCACTGTCCATTGCGGAAGGCTGTATCAGATCATAGGCGGCTTCCCTTGTCATTCCTTTTTCAATAAGAGCAGAAAGGACACGGGAAGAGAAGACCGCATTGTTGGTGAGATGAATGTTCTTTTCCATCGTCTCTGGGAACACGGTCAGGTTGTCAATGATCTTTGTCATTCTCTTCAGTGCGTAGTCACTGAGTTCGATCATATCAATAAATGTGACACGCTCGACACAGGAATGAGTGAGATCTCTTTCATGATAGAGCGCGTTGTCTTCCAGAATCGGGAAGAGATAACCGCGAATCATTCTTGCACAACCGGTAATGTTTTCCGAAGAAATCGGATTCCTTTTCTGCGGCATGGCAGAAGAACCTTTCTGTCCTTTGGAGAAGCCTTCTTCGACTTCGTGGATTTCGGAACGGGAAAGATTGCGGATTTCCACAGCGATCTTTTCGAGTGTCGAAGCGATTACGGCTAAGGTACAGGCATAATGTTCGTGGCGGTCTCTGGAAAGAACCTGTGTTGCAATCGGAGTATTGGTAAGGCCAAGTTCCTTCGAGGCAATCGCCTGAACTCTCGGATCGATATCCGCATAATTGCCGACAGC
>CAKVBX010000036.1 GCA_934725685.1 uncultured Bacilli bacterium | reverse complement strand
GTTTCTTGGCCCTTAAGCGACGATTTCACGCAGAAATCGGTCTGTCATATAGTCCTATTCGTTGGGAAAGTATTAATAAATTCTTTCAGTCTTCAACGTCTTTCTTATAACACTTTTATAACATTCATAAGCATTATTTCAAAGAGAATTCTTCGTTTTCATTCCTTGAAGGAACTAAAGCATCTCTTTCATAACCGCCAGTTTTCCGGTATAAAAACGCTTACACTATCAAAAAGCTATGATAGAATAAATTCATGACCAACAAAAAAGTATTACTGCATTTATCGGACACCAAGGATCCGACCCTCTTATCCGCCTCCTTAAAAGCCTATCTCATCGATAAGGACGCCTCTTTGACGTTCCTTCTCGAGGGAAAGGACAAAGACAAGGTCCTTTTCAGCGGCTATGAAGGACTCAAAGCCTATGACGGAAAGGAAGACTTTGACATCGAAATCATCAAAGACGGAATAATCGGGGAAAACAGGCTCACTTATCTCATCCACAAAGCGGATGAAACAAGAGCCTATCTCCTCCTTCTGAAGAGCTATGACGAAGCCGCTATCGAAAAGGCAATCCGTCATGTCTCCCATATTTTCCATCGGGATGACATCAAAGCCGTCATGCTGTCGGAAGACTTCCCAATCGACAACAGGACGCTCATTGCAAAACGCGCTTCCCAAAAGGAAATTTTCCAGCTTCATGAACCACTTCTCATTCTCTCCGAAAAGGACTTCTCTTTGCTTCAGGATCATTTCAGTGCCTTCACTTCCCTCTTTTTTGAAGAAAAGGAAAAAAAGAAATCCCTCTTTTCGGATATCGGAAGCTTTTTCTTCAAAAACTACACCCATTCCGAAAAGGCTCCCGCCCTTTCGGATTCCCTCGCTTTCTATGAGATCCTCCTAGAACGGGAAAAGCCTACCTTCCATCTTCTCAGAGAAGGAGACAGCAACGATTACAGGAACCTCTTCACAACCCTTGAGGAGTACAGGGAGGACTAACCATGGTGAAAGTCATCATCGTCGACGATGAAGAATCCGTCCGGGTCAGAATCCGACGGATGATGGAAAAGTTTCAGAACGATTTCAAAGTCCTGGATTGCTTTTCTAACGGCTTTGATGCCCTGGAAAGCGGAATTGCCTTAGAACCGGATATCATCATCACGGATATCCGTATGCCCTATGTGAGCGGAATCGAACTCATCAAGCAGGCCAAACTGGAGAATCCGCTCATCAAAAGCATCATCATCTCCGGTTATGACTCCTTCGACTATGCAAAAGAGGCCATCACCTTAGGAACCGTCGGCTATCTCACCAAACCCGTCGAAGAGGGAGAACTTCACGACGCACTTTATAAGGCGAAAAAGGAAATCGATGATCAAGCCTCCCTTATGGAAGCCAAGGCGATGGCCGAAAAACAGATGGTTTCCCAGAAAAAGTTCATTCAGAGCGAAGATTTCGAAAAGCTCATCACGCTGAAGACCATCCCGGAGAACTTCTCCCACAAACTGACGGAGGACGGCATCGATCTCAGCTATCCCCATCAGTGCCTCCTTGTCATCGACACCGATGCCGATGACATCGATTACGAGAATCAGGATCTCCTCTACCCCATTTTGGAAAACCTGATGGAGGAGATTTTCCTCTCCTATGTCCGTTATCCCTTCTATGCTGACGGAAAACTTTCCGTTTTGCTGGAAGGCAATGACCCCTTTGTCGACGAATCCCTCTTCTCAAAGCTCAACGAGCTCCTTTTCAAGGTGAGAAAGGCCTCTGGCCTCTCTCTTTCCGTCGGCGTCTCCGAGCCGGCCGAAGGAAAGGAAATCAACTACCGAAAGATCTACCGCCATGCAAGGCGCGCCCTCGAATACCGCACGGTATTAGGAAAAGGAATGATCCTCTATTTCCCGGATCTGGAAAAACAGCAGGGCGAAAATAGCGTCGGAAAAGTCGACGAAAACGAATACAAGAAAATCACCTATCTTCTCTCCTACGGAAAGAGTGAGGATCTGAAAATTCAGATTACCCATCTCATCGAGAGCATCGCCAGTCCGGAATTCAAGGAGAGCTATTACTACATCCTTTCCAACATCCTCGACAGCATCCTCAAGGCATCCCTCTCCTTAGGGGAACTCTATCAGAGCTATGAATCCCAAATCGAACTCACCCGCCTCTGCTATTCCCTCAAGAGCAAGGAGGCGACGATTGCCTTCTTCCTCGATCTCGCCGACAAAGTGGGCGAAATCAACCGCAAGAAGAAGATGGATGGCATGCTCTCCTCCTTCGACCGCATCAAAAAGTTCATCGACATGAACTATTCCGACAACAACCTCGGTATCGAGGATGTCGCCGATGAGCTCTGTTTTTCCGTGAGCTATATCACCGCCATCCTAAAAAAGAACGGCACCTCCTTCACAAGGCTTCTGACAGACAGAAGGATGAACGAAGCCAAGATACTGCTCTCCTCCGGGGAGGAGCGCATCATCAACATTGCCAAGAAGGTAGGCTATAGCGACCCTTACTATTTCAGCCACTGTTTCAAGAAATACACAGGAGAGAGTCCGGATGATTTCCGCAAAAAAGAAAAACAATAGAAGATTTTCCCTCAAGGCTGAGCTACTCTTTTCCAGTGCCACCCTGTTCTTCCTTTTCGTGATTTCGCTCATCTCGATCATGGTCTTCTATTACAATAAGAACATCGAGACCAATTTCGAGACCCAGATTGTCTCTACCAGCGAACAAGCCCTCAACAACTACATCAACTACACCAGCCAGGTCGTCGATGCCTCCGACAACATCCAGAAACGGCTCGATGGAGCAAGCGAAACCACAAGCAAAGAAAAGGTCAGTCTCCTCTTTGACGACATCATGGCCTTCAACAGCGATATCGAATCCATCGCCGTCTATGACCTTTTCGGAAAGAATATCTATAAAAACACTGCCTATGACGTCACCGGCACCGTTCTCAGGGAAGACTGGTTTGTCCGCGCCATCAAGGAACCGCTCGTCAACATCTTCTCCCCGGTCTATGAAGGGAACTACTTCATCCTTTCCAAGTACATGAACATCCAGGATGAACAGGCCCTGATTCTCCGAATCGAATACAAGTTCACCGCCATCTCCAATCTGATTGATGAGACCCATTTAGGGAGTGACGGGCACGTCCTCATCTACGACAAGGACTATTCCATCGTCTATTCCTCCAAGGAGAACATACCCGATGAGGAAGTCCAGAAGCTGAAGACCCTCGTCCTCGGCCAGGAGACCATGCGGATTGCAAACAAGAGCTTCTTCGCCTATGTCTCCACCATCTCCAACACCGGTTGGCGTGTCGCCATCCTCTCCAACATGGATCCTCTCTTGCAGGCGACGAAACAGATGATTCTCTTCGCCCTCCTTTTCGGAACCCTCTTCCTCTGTCTGTTCATCCTCATCATGTATCTCATCTCCACCCAGATCAGCACGCCCTTAGTCCGACTTCAGAAAGAGATGGCAGACTTTGAGGACTTTTCCTACAATAGCAAGCTTCAGAGCGAAATCAAGGGAACCAAGGAAGTCGAGTCTCTCAACGCCTCCTTCATTCTGATGATGAACCGTATCCACGATCTCGCTCTGAAGGTCGTGAACGAAGAGAAGGAACAGAATAAGGCGGAACTGAAGGCATTACAGAATCAGATCAATCCCCACTTCCTGTACAATACCCTCGACAGTGTCATCTATATGATTGAATCGGGGCAGTACGAGATTGCCGAGAACATGATTCTCTCCCTTTCCAAGTTCTTCCGCATCTCCATCTCCAAGGGAAAGAACATCATCCCCGTCAAAAGTGAGCTCGACCATGTCGGGTATTATCTGCGCATCCAGAAGATGCGCTTCGGAAAGAACTTCCGCTATACCATCACCCACGACGAAGAGATTCTCAACTATTATGTCATCAAACTGATTCTGCAGCCGATTGTCGAAAACGCTCTGATTCACGGAATCAGCGAGACCGAGGAGAACGGAGCCATCACGATCGATGCCCGTGTGAAAGAGGCTGACCTTGTCTTCACGATTTCCGACAATGGCTACGGCATTCTTCCCGAGCAGATTGCGGCCATAAAGGCCTCCTTTGCCGACAAGGACATCCATACCGGCGTCGGTCTGACCAATGTCTATCGGAGAATCCGCCTCTATTACGGAGAAAAAGCGGATCTTTCCATCCAGTCAGTCCCGGACGAAGGGACCACCATCCAGATTCGGATTCCCAAGGAGGGCGCCTTAAGTGACAAAGAAAAATAAAGCACTGCTGTCCCTGCTCCTCTCTTTCTCCTTCCTTTTTTCCTGCACGGCAAAAAAAGGAAAAATCTCCCTTTTCGTCTATGACAAGAACGATACCTTCATCAGTTCCCTCACGGAGAAACTGAGCACAAAACTCACCGAGAAGAAGCTCGACTACGAAATCTACGACTCCAACCGCTCCCAGATGCAGCAGAACAAGGATATCGTCGATTCCATCGACAAAAACAACACCTCCCTCCTTTTGGTCAACCTCGTCGACCGTCTCTCCGCCTATACCACAATGGAAAAGGCCATCCAGAAAGATGTCCCGGTCGTCTTCTTTAACAGAGAACCGCTCAAGAGCGACATGGACAAGGCACTGAAGTATTCCACAGACATCTACTTTGTCGGCACCAATGCCACAAGCGAAGGGGAAAAACAGGCCTATATGGCCAAAGAGATTTTCCGGGACCCCCAGTCTCTGAACCCCCTCTATGACCACAATGGTGACAATGTGATTCAGGCAGTCCTCTTAAAAGGGGAAATCGGAAACCAGGATACGGAGAACCGTTCCCTTTCCTTCCTCTCCGCTATCAAGCGGCTCGGTTTCAAAATCGAAATTCTCGATTCCGTCTACTGCGACTGGATGCGGGACAAAGGATACGACGCCATGAAAAAGCTCTACGAGGATTACGGAGACAGGATAGAACTTGTCGTCTCCAACAACGACGACATGGCACTCGGTGCCATCGATAGCCTGCTCGATCAGAAGGTCCTCCGCCATGACCAAGAAATGCTCCCCTTTGAATTTCTCGGCGTCGATGCAATCGACGAGAGCATGCCTTACCTTGAGGAAGGGCTCTTCTACGGAACGGTCAAGAACGATGCCGAAATACAGAGCGATGCTATCCTGAAGCTCTCTGAGCATCTGCTCTACAAAGAGGAAATCGACGACGATTTCCCTTATCCCATCAGCGAAAGCCACGCCATCTACATCGAAGGGAAAGCGGTCACAAAAAACAACATCAACGAACTGAAATAGGCTGCCTTGCAGCCTATTTCCTTTAGGAAATAAAGCCGGAAGATAGCGTTTTCCACAAAGAAGATCGCTGAAATCTCCATGTTTTTTCAATCTTTCAGTGTG
This sequence comes from uncultured Bacilli bacterium, assembly GCA_934725685.1. Lineage (GTDB taxonomy): Bacteria > Bacillota_I > Bacilli_A > RFN20 > CAG-288 > Enterosoma. Next base: position 10,307 of record CAKVBX010000036.1, on the reverse strand, counting down.
TATTTTTCCAAAAGAAGTGTGGAATTTTCCATTTTTCTGCTTTTCCGTTTTCCCTATAATGAAAGCGCTTTGGGAAACCAGTCGTCAAGACGGATTTCCACTAAGCAGGATAAAAAAGGAGAAACTTATCTTATGAAGAAAATCATTCCGTTACTTTCGTTAGCTCTTCTCTGCGGCACTGCAACCGGCTGCGGCAACAACAACGCCACTGAATGGACTTGGGAGAATGCCATCGCCGATGGATCTCTCGATTATGTCATCTTAGTCGGTGAAGACGGCAACCCGGAAGCCGAAGACAGAACCAAAGGCTGTATCGATGCCCTCAATGCCATCGCCGAAGAAGGCGGCTTCAAGGCCAATAAGCTCGAGCAGTTCACCTGCACCAATGAATCCGGTTCCTGGAACGACGCCGTCGCCAAGACTCAGGTCGAAACATGGACCAAGAAGTACAAAGGAAAGCTCGACTTCATCGTTTCCAACAACGATGGTATGGCCATCGCCGCTTCCTCTGCCTCCGGTCTTCTCAAGAATACTCCGATTGTCGGCTTCGATGCCCTTTCCACCGCTTGCGACATGATCAAGGCCGGCACCCTTGCCGGTTCCGTCTCTCAGAACGGCGACGATCAGGCACTTGCCACTGCCAAGGTCCTGGCCAGCATGATCAAGGGTGAATCCACCGTCATCGATGCCAACTACGGCGGAAAGGCCAACCTCAACCTCACCCAGCTCGATAAGCACATCATCCAGACCGAATTCGCCGCTGTCACTGCGCAGAATGCCGATTCTCTCAAGCCGGGTGCCTATGTCAATGTCTCCGAAGATTCTGCCGTCAAGGGAAAGAAGCTTCTCATTGCCACCTATTCCGCCAACGACAACTTCATCAAGGAAACCTATGCCGCCGCTCTTCCGCACTATGCCAAGGCCTTAGGCTTCGATGTCACCCTCATCAGCGGTGACGGCGTCGATGACACCAAACTTCAGGAAGCTGTCGATTCCGCCATGCAGTCCAACACCTATGACGCCTTCGCTTTCAACATCATCACCCACGCCAACTGGGAAGCCTATGAAACCAAGGCCGCCGGTAAGCCGGTCGTCTTCTTCAACAGACAGCCGAAGACCAGCGACAACAAGGGTGTCGCAGATCTCAGCACCGTCAGCAATACCTACTTCGTCGGATCCGGTTCCGAAGGTCAGGGTATCGCTCAGGGTCAGATCATCAAAGATTGGTATCACGCCTTAAAGAAATAATTCAGACAATTCAGAACAGGTGGGAGGATGCTATGGTTTCATAGCATCCTTTCTTCCGTCATAGGAGGAAGTGTAACAATGAGCGAAAACATTCTCGAAATCCACGGCCTGAACAAATCCTTCGGAAAAAACCATGTCCTGAAGGGCATCGATCTCTGTGTCAAGAAAGGTTCCGTCATGGGACTCATGGGCGAAAACGGCGCCGGTAAGTCCACCATGATGAAGTGTCTTTTCGGCATTTATTCCAAGGACGAAGGAAGTATCTCTTTCGACGGAAAGGCTGTAAACTTCGAAAATCCGAAAGACGCCCTGGAAAACGGCGTCGCCATGGTCCATCAGGAGCTCAACCAGTGTCTTGACCGCACGGTCTTGGACAATATGTGGTTGGGCAAATACAAGACCAAGGGTGGAATCGTAGACGAAAACTATATGATGTACGAGACCAAAGGCCTCTTCGCCGAGCTCGGCATCAATGTCAATCCGAAACAGATTATGCGCACGATGTCCGTCTCCCAGAGACAGATGGTCGAAATCGCAAAAGCCGTTTCCTACAATGCGAGGATCATCGTCCTCGACGAACCGACTTCCTCTCTCACCGAGCCGGAAGTCAAAAAGCTGTTCCACATCATCAACAATCTCAAGGCACAGGGTATCTCCTTTGTCTATATATCCCACAAGATGGATGAGATCTTCACCATCTGCGACGAGATTTCCGTCCTTCGCGACGGTGCGATGATCATGACCAAGAAGCGGGAAGAGACCAACATGGACGAACTTATTGCCGCCATGGTCGGAAGATCCCTCACGCAGCGTTTCCCTCCGGTCGACAACACGCCTGGCGAGGAAGTGCTCCGCGTAGAGAATCTTTCGACGATGTACGAACCGTTACTAAGAGACATCTCCTTCTCAGTCAGGGAAGGCGAAATCTTCGGTATCTATGGTCTTGTCGGTGCTGGAAGAACGGAGCTTCTCGAAACCCTCTACGGCATGCGCACCATCAAGTTCGGCAAAATCTTCTACAAAGGCGCACAGATCCGTTTCTCCTCTCCGAAGGATGCGATGGAATACAACTTCGCCTTCGTCACCGAAGAGAGACGTGCGACAGGTATCTTCCCTCAAGGAACTCTCACCTTCAACACGACCATCTCCAACCTCGACAAGTACAAGAGTGCCGGATTCCTCGATGACAGAAAGATGAAGGATGCCACCCTGCGTGAGATTTCCCTCATGCACACCAAATGCATGGGGCCGAATGATCTCATCTCCGCACTGAGCGGCGGCAACCAGCAGAAAGTCATCATCGGCAAATGGATGGAGAGAGACCCGGACGTCTTCCTTCTCGACGAGCCGACCAGAGGCATCGATGTCGGTGCCAAATACGAAATCTATCAGCTGATTATCAATCTGGCAAAGAAAGGGAAGACGGTCATCGTCGTCTCCTCCGAAATGCCGGAGATTCTCGGTATCACCAACCGTATCGCCGTCATGAGCAACTATCATCTCGCCGGTATCGTCAATACCAAGGAGACGAATCAGGAAGAGCTGTTAAGACTCTCAGCCAAATACTTATAAAAAAGGGGAGATTCAAAAATGGATACTACGAATATCAATGACCTGACGGAAGAGCAGTTCCTTCCGGAAATCGAAAAACGTCAGGCCGAGATCGACGCCTTACGACTTGACGGCGTAACAAAAATCGAAATCCTGAAGAACGAAATCTCGAACTTCAAGAGAAACAAGAGGCTCGACAAGGAAACCAGGGCAAAACTCATCGAAAAAGACAATGAGGAAATCGCCTTGGCCAACGAAGTCAAGGCCAAAAACAAAGAAGGACTCGCAGCAAAGGTCAAAGGCCAGATTGACTTCATCGAGGAAAACTATAAGAAGCTCATCGAAGCCGAAAAAGGGAAGAATAAGGAAGCAATCCAGAAGGCGCAGAACGAGCATGACGAGAAAATCGTAACCTACACGAAAGAGCGGGAAGAAGCGCTCAAAACCTATCACGAAGAGTGGGACAATAAAGTCGCACCTCAGGGACAGGAAAAAGACTTCGCCAAGCAGAAGAAACTCGCCCTCAACGACATCAAGATTTCCCACGATACCAAGTGCAACGATGCCAGAGTCGCCCTTTCCGATGCCAAGGAAGCCTGCAGGGACCGCGTCCACGTCCTCTATGTCAACAAGTATGCAGCCATGGAGAAAGCAAACAACAAAAGGCTTCCCTTCATGTATTCTCTCGAACAGAAGTTCGAGAACTACGGAAACAACTTCACCTTCAAGGGATTCCTCCTTAAGAACGGTCTTTATCTCACCATCCTTCTTCTTATGATCGTCGCCACTATCGTCTATGCCGTCCAGACCGGAAACTTCCTCTTCAACTTCGACAATATCCTCATGATTCTCAACCAGACCTCCCCGAGAATGTTCTTAGCCCTCGGTGTTGCAGGTCTGATTGTCCTTGCGGGTACCGACCTCAGTATTGGACGTCTCGTCGGTATGTCTGCCGTCTTCACGGGTATGCTCGTCACGACGTCCGGTGAGACCGGAATCCAGTTCTTCGGCCACGCCGTGAGCTTCGCCGCCATCCCGCTTGGCCTCCGTGTCGTCCTCGCCTTCCTCCTCTCCATCGTCTCCTGTACGTTCATCTCCGGTATCGCCGGTTTCTTCACCGCGAAGTTCAAGATGCATCCGTTCATCTCCACCCTCGCAACCCAGCTCTTCACCTTCGGTATCATGGCCGGTATGACCAACAACTCCTTCTCCGGTACGCCGGATCCCACCGTCGCCGCCATCGTCTCCGGTAAGGGACTCGGCAATTCCGACTTCCCTATCATGATCATCTGGGCCATCATCGGTATCGCCGTCATGTGGGTCATCTGGAACAAGACAACCTTCGGTAAGAATATGTTCGCTGTCGGAGGCAATGCCGAAGCTGCTGCCGTCTCCGGCATCAACGTCTTCAAAGTCACCCTCGGCGTCTTCCTTCTCGCCGGTGTCTACTACGGTATCGGTGGAAGCATCTTCTCCATCTACTCCGGCAACGTCAGAGCCATGACCGGCCAGGGTATGGAAGCCGATGCCATCGCTGCCTGCGTTGTCGGCGGTGTCTCCTTCTCCGGCGGTGTCGGTAAGATCTCCGGCGTCGTCGTCGGTGCTCTCATCTTCCAGGCCATCTGTGTCGTCCTTCCGATGATCGGTATCACCGATGCCAACTACCAGCTCGCCATCAAAGGTGTCATTATCCTTGCCGCCGTCACCCTCGACTGCGTCAAGTACCTCAAGAAGAAATAAACTATCCGTCCATCAAAAGAGTTCCGGTCCGGTCCGGAACTCTTTTCTTCCCAAGGAGGTCCTATGAAAATTCAGGCATATCTTGTCATTCTCTTCGTCTTTCTCGGTTTTCTCTTCGGTGTCATGTCCTCTTTGGCCTTCGTCAAGGGAAAAAGAGGGGAAGGAAAACGGATGGAACTATCGAATCTCTATTTCGCCACCTTCCTTCTCGCCGGGCCGGGATGTCTTCTCGTCTATCTTCTCAGCAAAGAAATCCGGGAGGAAGACAGAATGGAAAAGCGAAAGTATCTCCTCCTTATCCTCACCGCATTCGTTCTGGAAATCCTCGTTCTCTTCCTCCTATCCTATTTCGGCATCATCGACTGGAACAGCAATAACGCGGGTGAGACAGCATCCGCGCTGCTACTGAGATAACGAAAAGGGGCTCTCAGAGAATTCAGGTCTCACACCGGAAAGCTCTGACTGCCCCTTTTTATGACTCCAAATAGACCAATGAAACTCTAACTTTTTATTTTGTCTCGGGTTCCTTCAAAGAAGGAACCTCTTTTTTGAGGAAGAGCTTCTTCTGAGAGGAAATCATGAAAAGAAGGACAGCAATCGCCGTCAAAACTTCCGTGATCGGCATAGCAAACCAAAGAATCTCCACAGGAAGAATCAAAGGAAGCACATAGATCAGGACACCGCTCAATAGGGCGCCACGGAGCACCGAAATCAAAAAGGCGGTTTTCGGTTTCATGATAGCCTGGAAATAGTACGTCGAGAAGACATTGAAAGGAAGCAAAAGGAAGGAGATACTATAGAAGCGGATAATGGAGGGAGCAATCGAAAGGATTCGGTCATTCGGAGACATGAAAATGTGGACAAAGCCGTTCGGAATCGATTCGGCAAGGACAAGCCAGATAACACCGAAAACGACGGCGGTCACCACCGCATAACGAAGCGTCTCGGAGATCCGTTTCTTGTTTTCGGCTCCGTAATTGACGGAGACAATCGGTTGCACCGCCTGTCCGATACTATAGGCGCAGCATTGGACAAACGTGCTGATATTGATGATGATGCCATAGACGGAAAGGGCGTCGTTGTCGAGATAGGTGATAATCTGGCGATTGAAGAGAATCGTGAGGATTCCCATCGCGAAATCAACAAAAAAGGAGGAGAATCCATTTTTGAAAATGGAAAGGAAATCGTGGAAAACATATTTCGTTTTTTGCAGTTTCAAGGTGCTTTTCTTCCGGAAAAAGTGGGTCAGCATCGCAATCACGGAGATGAAGGCGCCGATACAAGTGGCGATACCGGCTCCCAGGATGCCGAGATTGAGTACAAAGACGAAGAGATAATCTCCGAAGACATTGAATACGCCGCCATAGATGACAGCCCTCGTCGCAAGGGCTGGATCATTGTCGTTTCGTAGGAAGGCAGCAAGGGACTGCGTGAAAAGGAAAACCGGAGCCACGAACTTGACCGGGAGCAGATAACTCTTAGCCAAGGGGAGGAGCGTATCGTCTGCTCCGAAGAAACGGAGCAAAGGTTCATCCAGAAAAATCAGCAGAAGCCAGGCCACAATGCCGAGCAGAACGGTGAGAAGGATGGCGGAGGTGAAGGACTCGTTCGGATCGCGGTCCGCTTTTTCACCTTTTCCTTTCATGGCACCATAAAGAACGGAGCCGCCGATGCCGGCCATGAGTCCGAGACTATAGATGATGTTCCAAAAGGGGGCGACCACCGCAAGGGCGGCGGTCCCGTCCGGTCCCTGGTATCGGCCGACCATCGCGGCATCGACTACACTGTAAACGGAAGAGATGAAGGCGCTGCCGAATGCGGCAAGAAGATAACGGAAATAAATAGGTTTGATCCGGTCTTTCAAAAGATCCATAATTTCATCCTTTCTTCCTATCCGGCAGAAAGAAAACAGGCCGGATAAGATTCAGGCGTCTCAGCCTGTGCCTTATCCAGCCTGTCATTTCCTCTGAATGATAGACCCTCCGAGCAAGCAGCATGAATTATAACACAGGAAAAAGATGGGTCAAGTTCTAACTTCAATTTTTCATTTCCAAATTCATGCGATTCTCACAACAAAGAAAGGCTGAAAGAAATAACGGTATGAATCATTTCTCAGAACCCCAAAAGTAGATAGACAATTGTTATCAGCTCTCTACTTTATAAACCCTCAACACCCTGGTTAAATATTGGATTCAGTGTCCGCTTCTCCGTTCAGAGCGAAGATGAGCTCCGATAAGGTTTCATAGGATTTCGAATAAATATTCGGTACCGAGATATAATCGATTTTGTTCCTTTTGCAAATTTCCATCTTCTTTCTATCATTGAGCATACTCCTGTTTTTGGAAAGGTAATGTTCCCCACCATTGAGTTCCAGAACCAATCTCGGGCACAGCTTTCCGAAGAAGTTCTTCGAGTAAAGGACAAGATCAAATTCAGCCTTCATGAAATACTCCCTGAGTTCATCCTCCGGGACATCCGGAAGCACCTTTCTCACCGGCTGATTCCGTTTGACCGTAAAGCGGCGATAAACACTGCAAAAATGCGTCATAGTGGCAAAAAGCTGATTCTCAAATTCAGAGCCGTTCGAAAAGCCGATTTCGATGTTGTTCACCTTGGATTCAGAGACAACGGTCTTTCCGTTCTTCTTTACATACTCCACCAATGCGGAGATATCATCATCCGCATTGGGATCGGAAAGCTTGTCTATCGCCTCATTGTCACCGACGATGACAAACTTATCCCTTGCCCTCGTGACGGCCACGTTGATCAGTTCTTTATTATTGGCAATCCAATTGAATGTTTTCTTGGAGGATTTGATACCGATTCCCGGGGAGAAGATGACGGTTTTATTCTCAGCTCCCTGAACCATATGGACAGTACCGCATTTCACGGGAATGTCGTCCTTCTTCAACAATTCATTGATGAGGGAAGCCTGATTCCGAAACGGCGTGACAATGGAAACATCATTTCCTTTGAGATGATTCTCTTTGATGTAATTCACGACTGCTATGGCTTCCGCAAGATAGGAATTCCGTTCCTTTGCAAAGCAGGTGTTCTTTACCGAAACAAACTCCAGTTGATTGTCATTCTGCAGAGTTTTGATGTTAAGCAGCCCATGATAGTAACGCTGATTGGAATACGTGACAATCCGTTTCCCACACCGATAATGATAGCTGAGAAGAATTTTTGTGGAGAAGTCATCAACGTTTGTCATCAGGTTCATGATGGAATTGTGACAGTAGTCATATTCCTTCGGGACCTCATATTTTTCCATGAGCTTTTCGTTGACAACACTATCGAGGGTGATGACCGGCTGAAGCTGGTTGACATCGCCGACCAGAAGAAGCTGCTTCGATTTAGAAATAGGAATCAGTGAGGAAGCCACGTCACACTGTCCCGCTTCATCCATGATACAGATATCGAAATAGGGTTCGTTGGCCCCAAGCTTCAAGCAGGAGATATTCGTGCAGCAAAGGACGGGAAAAACGCGGAGAAGCTTTCTAAAGTTGGCATCGTTTCTGAGCCAGATGGAAAAAAGATTCAACCTGTGTTCTTTTTCCGTAACGTTGATGATGTCACGCAGTTCCTTATAACTGGGCTGCTTCAGCTTCTTCAGATAACGGAACGAATTGAAATAGAGATACATCAAAAATTCAGGATCATCCTTGACGAATTTACAGTTGGAAAGAACCTGCTCGTTTGTGATATCCGGCATTCTAGCCAACCTGTCTTCAATGTTCCGTTTCTGCTCTTTGATTTTGTTTTTCAGCCTTTCGGAGGATTCCGGACTTGCCATCACATACCGATAGAACTGATCCAGATATTCTTTAGTAGCCGAAAGGTCCTTCTTTTCTTCATAGACGGAGAGAAGTCCCGTCAGATCGTTGTACTCTTTAAAGACACGTTCACTGAGCGATTTCAGCTTATCTTCATATATTTGAATTTTCTCATCGTGAAAATCGATGAGTCTTTTGAGATAGTCCAACGTCTTCGAGAGTTCTTCCCGATTCCCCAGTCGCAGGACCGGAAACAGTATCTTCCCGTATTTTCCTTCGAAGTTGAACTTCTTCATGATATCATCAATCGGTCGATTGTTGTTGGAGCAGATGAGACAGGTTCTGTCGTTGAGGAAAGAAGAGAGGACCACATTAACCAAGGTGGTCGTCTTCCCGGTTCCCGGCGGTCCCTCGACATAGGTGATCGGTTGCTTCATCGCATTGTAGACGACACGGACCTGGTCGATGTCCGCTTTCTTATCCATCAAAACGATGTTCGGTTCCGTCTTTCTTCTGTTCCGTTTCGAAAGTTCTCCGAAAAAGGCTTTCAAAGGCAGTTCCAAGGTTCCTTCCTTATGTTTCTTCGCGATGCTCTCAAAGACGGAATCATATTCCATGTTTACTTTTCGCGAGATGAGCATGATCAGCGGATTCTCGTCGAGAATCTCATAGTTATTGAGATTGTCCCTTAGGGTATTCTTGGCCTCTTCAAAGTTATCATGGAGTGCGACAATATAATCATCCGGATTCATGGTGAGATAGGAGGATAGGGATACTTTATTCTCGTCGATGAGAAAACTCTTGTTTACCACCCAGTCGTTTTGAATCACCAAGGACTTCGCCTTAACATCCAAACGCAGAGGATAATAGACCACGACATAGAGTCGGTCATGGCTGGAAATGGAAAAACGGTTGATGGCGAGCTGAGAATAGCGATCCGTTCTCTCGACATCTTCATTCTTATAGATATCCCTGGCGATTTTTTCGAATTGGTTCTCATTCAGAATCACCTTTTTCTCCTTGAGAAGAGTTCTGACATCGATGCCGTTCACATTGGAATAATTGCTTTGGTACGGATCGACATCCAACCGTTTCGCCTCAGAATAATATTCCAGAATGCGATCATCATAATTATCGAACTCAAGCCAGGGAAGGGAGAGGATATTCCGTTCTATTTTCTCGATGAGCATCGGATTCGGAATAGAAAACGTACCGTCGAGGACTTTTGCCTTCTTGATGCGGTCAAAGCGGATATGCCCATCCGTTTTGACCTCCTTGTTTTTGAAAAGGTTAAAAATATCGACCTTCAGAATTTTCCTGCTGATATCGATATCCAGAACAGCACACCAAAAAGAGCTTTCTTCGTTCTTCTGATTGACATAGTCAATGCTGAGCCATTTGTTTTCTTTGATGGATTTTGAGATTGTCTTTCCGATGCTATATTTCATAGATCACCTTTTGTATCGTTCAACACATTCTTTCCCGAGTATCAGAGAACTCTCACTTCTTTTTCAGCTTCCTCCGAAACGCATCCTCAAGTTCGTTGAGTCGGACAAGCCCATCCGTCAAACCAATATACGTGCTATATAGAAAGACTTCCGCTTGTTTATGGGCTTTCGAACCGCTATGGTCAATGAGGAAAAACACCTGTTTCAGCGTTTCCTCCTGATAGAGGAGATTTAAAAGAAGATTGCATTCTTCCACGGAACAGAAGGAACGGGAGAAGAGGTCTTTGACATGACCACAAGCAGCGCGATAGCTGTATCCCTTCATTTTGATGGAAAAGACGGCGTTGTCTTTAGCATCAAGTGAGACAAACAACGATTGCGGAATGAATAAGTAGGCATAAGTGCTCTTCGACACGAAAAAAGCACCTTCAGGAACCTGTTTTCCCGTGTCTCAGAGCACTTATGCCTAGGCAAAAAGGCCTTTTCCGGTGTATTATAGACACAGGAAAACCGGGCCTCCGCATATTGCCCATCGGCTAGGGCT
>CAKVBX010000035.1 GCA_934725685.1 uncultured Bacilli bacterium | reverse complement strand
CAGATAGAGGCAAAAGAGATATAGGAAGGTGATGAGAAGATTCTTCGATGTTTTTTCCATGACAATATTATACAAAAACAGACACAGGTTTCCCTGTGTCTGTCGTTGCATTTGCATCAGTCGATATACTGACTGTAGATATCGGAGACGGATTCGTCGTGATTGATGGCGATAATGGCAGAGGTGATGATGTCAGCAAGAGAGACAACCTCAATCGGGATATCCTTGTTATCGATGAATCTAGGATCGAGCGGGATGGAATCCGTGACATAGAGCTTCTCGAAGACCTTGGCGGTGGTGAGTCTCTCATAAGCAGGATCGGAGAGAACCGGATGCGTGACGGCCATGAAGATTTTCTTCGCACCGGCCTGTTTGAGGGCCTTGGCGGCGGCGATGGCGCTGCCGGCGGTATCAATCATGTCATCGATGATGACACAGTCTTTCCCTTCGACGCTACCGATGATGTTCATGACTTCCGGCTGATATTTGTTGTTTCTTCTCTTATCGATGATGGCAATCGGAGTGTTGAGCTTCTCGGCGATCTTTCTGGCACGGTTGACTCCGCCGTGGTCTGGGGAGACCGTGACGACATTCTCCTTGTCAATCATCGGATCATTGTATAAAACATGGCCAATCAACGGGATGGCAGAGATATCATCCTCCAGGCAGGAGAAGAATCCCTGAATCTGAGCGGCGTGAAGATCGAAGGTGATGACGCGGTGCGCACCGGCAGTGACAAGCAAATCTGCGACAAGCTTCGAGGAAATCGGTTCTCTCGGCTTGGACTTTCTATCCTGTCTGGCATATCCGAAATAAGGGATAATGACGTTGATTTCACCGGCGGAGGCTCTTCTGAGCGCATCGATGAAAATGAGGACTTCCATCAGATTGTCGTTGACCGGTGGGCAGGTAGACTGAATGATGAAGACCTGTTTTCCGCGGACGGTATCGATCGGGCAGGCAAGGACTTCTTTCGACGGGAACTTCGCAAGGTGGACATTGGCAAGGGACGTACCGAGCTTCTTCGCAACATTGGCAGCTAAATCCGTATTGGCACTCAAAGCATAAATGACGGCATTCTTTTCGAGCTTCATGTTAATCCTCCAGAGCACGAATAATAGTTTACAACAAACTTACCTTTTAATTAACCACGGAAAGAAGAAAATCACAGATTTCTCTGTGATTTTCCTTAAGTCAGCGAAGATTCTCTTCCTGACTGCGGTGTTCGTCGTCATCCGGTTCAATGATGACGTAGACATTCTTACAATCCGGGAAGGCAAAGAACATCTTTTCTTTGATTTTATCGGCGATGGCATCGCTCTCCTCCAAGGTCTTCTTCGGATCCTGAAGCAAATAGATATCAAGATAGAACTTCTCACTGAATATTCTCGAGTGGATCACTTTCACCGCCTTCTCTTCGACGACCGTATAAAGCACCTTCTTCACTTCGTTCATCTTCTCTTCCGTGATGGCATGGTCGGTAAGTTCCTTGCATGCTGTCCTGAAGGTCTCAACGCCGATACAAATGACCATGACGGCAATCGGATAAGTGAACAGGGAATCGAGATAATTGCTTTCCGGAAGCCAGATATAGCCGAGCAAGGCAATCACGGCAGCGATGGAGGAAAAGGCGTCGATGACCTGATGCCAGGCATCGGCTCTCATCGCCTTGGAATGGGCCTTCTTGGCCCCATACATCGTAAGGAAGAACATCACGGCCTTGATGAGAATACTCGCCAGAGCAAGGCCTAAGGAAAGATACCACATGGAAGTGAAGGCCAAAGCGCTCTCTTCGCTTCCGCCCCGGATCATCGAAATCAGGGATTCCGTAGACTCCAGGATGATTTCTCCGGCCGTCACAAAGAGGATGACGGAAAGGATGAGACTTGCGATGCTCGCCCAGCGCTCATACCCGTAATTGTATTTGTTGTTCCGTTTCCGTGCTGCAATCCAGACGGAGATGACGGCGATGACCGTCGTCAGGACGTCTCCCGTCCCATGGACGCCGTCGGAAAACACGGCGGAAGAGGAAACCACTCTTCCGATGATGATTTTGGTGACACCGAGTAGGAGATTCAGGATGACCGAAATAATGCCGATTTTCGTCGCAATCCGGACGGGTTCTTTCTCCTGTTCTTCGATATCTGCTTTTCTTTCATGATTCATAGTAACTGTCCTTCTCCAATACGAGGAGCAGGGTTCCCTTCCTTACGGAAATAACGGCCTCTTCTCCAATCAGCTGATTGGAGATGCCGAGCGGAATGTCTGCTCTCAGTTCTTGGTCGTGAAGTTCGTAGAGGAGATGTTCCTCACTGACGCCTTCACAGTTGCCATTATAGCTGAAAACAGAGATCATTCCACTCTTTTTCGGCTTTAAGCGGATACATGAATTTTGTATCATATGAACGACGATTTGATTGTTTTCTGAAAAAAGATAGCCTTTTGCCCCATGATTTAGCAAATACAGAAGTAAGGAGACATTAGCGAAGGTATGGTCGATTTTGCCGCCGAGGCATCCGTAGAAATCAAAGGAATCATATCGTTTTTCCAAGAGCATTTTGACGGTGTAGAACGTATCGGTGTCATCCTTTTTGACCGGGAGAACAACCTTGGCTTTCACGTCCTTCAGTTCCTCTTTTCCAAGGGTATCGAAGTCTCCGACAAAAAGGTCGGGTTCGAATCCAGAACGAAGAAACAGACGGTATCCGCCGTCACAGGCGGCATAGAAGACATCCTTTTTCTTGCTGAGGGTAAAGTCCTTATCAATCGGACCGGCTCCGACAATCACTGCTTTCTTCATTCGATCACCCCGGAAAGGACAAAGCCTTTCGCTGTCGCTTCTTCATAGACCTTCTTCTCGTTCTCAATGTCACCGAGTTCGAGATAGAGTACCATCATCCCTTCATATCCTTCTTTCCGGCCGGATAAGGCCGCCTTCCGGTAATAGGATAAGGCGCCTTCATAATCCATGGTGAAGAGTTTCCCTTCCCGTTTGCAGTCCGCCATTTCCAGGTAGGCATCGGGATAGGCACAGTCACAGGCGAGTCTGAGACAATTTCTCGCTTTCACCGGTTCTTTTTCTCTCAGAAGGAAATACAAATAGAAATAAGCATAATTGGATCCTTCCTTCAGGGCCAGATAGGACTGAGAGAGGGCCTCTTCTTCCGAGACGGAAAAAAGAGCGTCCTCCGGACGGAAATAGCAGCGGGCAAGGAAGAGATGATTCCTGCCTTTGAAATTGGTGCTCTCCTTGAGAATCTTCTCGATGTCCATCTTCTGCTCACAGGTGGTGAAGACATCCTTGGCTTTCTCAATCAGCTCTCTGAGAAGCTCTTCTCTGGTCAGTTTCTTTTCCATGGCACTATCATAACATGATTGAAGGAAAGAGAAAAAGAAGGCGTCAGTGTTATACGAAAAAAGCCCCTCGTAAGAGAGGAGCTTGACGGATCAGTTGGCAGTGATCGGCTGGAAGAGCTGGATGTTGTTCGGATTGTCGTTCTTGACGAAGACGGAACGGGTCGGTCCGTTGAGGGCAAAGACGATCATCTCACTGCGTAATGCCTTGACGGCATCGATGGCATAATCGACATTGAAGAAGATTTCAAAGACATCCGTTCCTTCCGGCATTATCAGATCGTAGACCGGAAGCCTTTCCTCCGAATTTCCGTAGTTGGAGCTTCTGGCGGAAAGGGTTGCACCATTGCCTCTAGAGATGGTGAGCTTGACCTGGGAGGTACGGCTGTTGTCCGCGGAAGAAATGATTTTGACACGGTCGGCAGCGGAGAGGAACTCTCCGGTCGAGATTTTAAACATGTAAGGATAAGAGGAAGGGATGAGGTTGGAGGTGTTCAGGAAGTCGCCGTGAAGGAGTCTTGTCGAAATCATAACGTTTTCAGAGACAAAGAGTGCTCTCTGATCATCGAGATAGATGGTGCATTCTCCGTCATCGGCGATTCTCGTCGCCATGTCGAGGGATTTGACCGGGCAGGTGAAGTTGAAGTTGGCCTCCTGGTTCTGTTCCGGAAGGGACAGAGAGGCAAGACGGAATCCGTCGGTGGCGATGAAGGAAAGGGTTCCTTCGAAGGCTTTGACGTTGATGCCGGTATAGAGCTCGTTTCCTTTGGTGGAGACGGCATAGGAGGTGGTATCGAAAAGATTCTTCAGATCCTTGAGCGGAACCGTGAATCCGGTGTTTCCTTCCGGAATGAAGAGGGAGACATTCGGATACTCGCTGCCGTCCTTGGTGACGAGGTTGAAGTTCGAGGCGTCGTCGGAGATGTTGAGGAGGCCGGTGTCGACCATATCGAGAGTGACGATTTCTCCGCCGAGTTTACTGATGATGTCTAAGAGCATCTTGGCCGGAGTTTGGATGCTTCCGGCTTCGGTCGAGAAGATGACATCATTGCCTTTGCTATCCTTCAGGTTCTGGGTTACTTTAGTTGAGATGGAGCCATCGGAGGCAATGACGGAGACGCCGTCAACGGTGACTTCAATCAGATAGTTGAGATATTGGGTTTCTGCACTCCTGGACGGGATTGCCTGGGAGGCATAGGTGAGCATTTTCAGAAAATCGATGCGTTTGATGGTCAGTTTCATAAGAAGGGGTCCTTTCTTCTATATATACCCTATATTATAAAGTAAATAGTTTGGTATAGGAATAGAAATCCGTTGTTTTACGGAAGCAAAAGCAATTCTCTTTTGATAGTTATTTACGGAAAAGATAATAAAGATAATAAGGGATGTGAATAAGGTGGATAACTTTTTGTTTTAGAGAATCTGATAGAAAGTTTTGAAAGGAAAATTGCGATAGATACGCATGTTTTGCCAATAATGAAGTAAAAAGAAAAATTATCCACGTTACTATCTTTTCCTGTGGATTTCCGGTGGTACGATTGCGGATAACTCATTCGGGATTGTGGATAGCTGCGGATCCACTCTTTTCTGGGTTGGACCGAAAAAGGAACAAAAAGAAAAGAAGTGACCGCAGAAATCGTGCAATCACTTCTTCTTGTCACTTCAGTTGAGGCTAAGTATGTTCTTCGTCAGCTTATCGATGGTTGTTTTCATCTGATCGTCGTTTTCATAGGAAGCCTGGATTTTCTGGACATTGGCCATGACGGTCGTATGGTCTTTTCCGAAGCTCTTTCCGATGCCCTGATAGGTCATGTTCAGAATGCTTCTTGCTAAGTACATCGCAATCTGCCTCGCTAAGGCAATCTGACCGATGCGGGTCTTGCTCTTGAGTTGGGCTTCCGAGATGGAATAGTAGGCACCGACTTCATCGATGATGGTATCGATGTTGACTTTTCCGGTGCTTTCCCGTTTCTTCTCGTCGATCTGAAATACGGTTCTGGTGAAGTCCATATCGATGATGTCGGGGTGGCTGGTCGTGGTCATGGCGAAGATGAGGTTGTTGAAGGCACCTTCGAGTTCACGGACGTTCTTGGAATAGTTCTGTGCTAAATAGTCGAGGACTTCTGGTCTGAATTTTTGCTCGTCGAGTCCACGGACCTTGATTTTCATTTTGAGGATGTCGACGAGAGTATCCTTGTTCGGATTGGAGATGGAGACGGTGATACCTCCCGAGAAACGGGAAATGAGACGGTCCGGAAGGTCCTTCAGTTCGGAAGGGCTTCTGTCGGAGGTGATGATGATCTGTCTATCGTGGGAGACAAGATAATTGAAGATGTTGAAAAACATCGTCTGGGTCTCAGTCTTGCCGGCGAGGAACTGAATATCATCGATGAGGAGCATATCGACTGTATTGAAGAAATCACGCAGTTCATCCGCCTTCTGACCGCGGATATACTTGACAAATTCGCTGACGAAGTCATCGCTGGTGATATAGAGGACTTTGGCCTCCGGATGCTTCGTCCGGTATTCGTTTCCGATGGCCTGGATGAGGTGGGTCTTGCCGAGTCCTGATTTGGAATAGAGAAAGATCGGATTGCTCTTGCCAGGGGTAGCGATGGCGTAGAGAGCGGCGGCATAGGCGCTTCGGTTGTTCGGTCCAACGACAAAGGACTGGAGGTTGAACTGCGGCTGGAGGCAGGCATTGCGGAAGAAGGAAGAGGTGGTCTGTTCGATACTCTCCATTCTTCTGCTGTAGGTGTTCCGATCGAGGATTTCAATCTGAATGTTGTTGTTTTCAATCAGTCCTCCGAGAATCTGGGTAAGTTCTCTCTGACAGGTACTTCTTATGATATTTGGGGTTGTCGCATTGTCGGAGAGGAAGATAGCCTTGTCACCCTGGATGGATTTGAGGACGAAGGAATGATCCGCAAAAAGAGTGTCGAAGAGCTGGGGCTGTATTTTTTCGCTGAGCTGATTCATCAGCTTTTCGTTGATTTCGTTCAGCTGGCGTTCTTTGTTGGTTTCTGGCATAGGATGCTCCTTTGTAAAAAAGCGTATAGATTATAGGCGATTTACATCTTATTAGGAAGAGAAAAAAAGAGACAAAAAAAGTTATCCACATCGTTTTTGCTGAAATGCGACCGAATCGTCCAAGACAGAAAACCACTTATCCACCGCAGTGGATTGTGGATAACTTGTGGATTGTTCTTATGTGGATAAGTCAAAATGTGGATAAGTGGATAACTTTGGTGGATAATCGAAGTTATCCACAATGTGATTTATCGAGAATTAAGGGCTTTTAAAGACTTTTCCACCGGATTTTCAAGCACTATCCACACCCGGTGAAAATGCTACATTTTTGTGGATAACTCGGTGGATATCTATGTGGATAACTGCTCTTTAGCCCACAAAGTCACTCATAGTTATCAACATAGATAACGTGTAAAATTTACCTAGTTTTTTAACTGGCTTCTGGAACTTAAACTTTTTTGAATCTTTTTGTGGATAATTTATTACCGACCCGCCTTTTCCTCTCATGGAGTATGATATTACCGATGAAAACAAGAAAACTTGATATCCCGAAAAATCCGAAGAAGATGTTCTCCTACTGGCTTTTAGAATGGCCGGTCTGTCTTCTCATCATGCTTACCGGTATTGTCTATAACGCAGGTATGATCGTTTTTCCATATTTTCAGGGATACCTCATCGATGTCATCGAACAAGGAGAAACGGATGGTATTTTCAAAGTCGTCTCTCTTTATCTTGGCATCATTCTTCTCGTTCAGGTCAGTCGTGCCGTCAAACGGTATACGGTGAGACTCTTTGCTTCTGATACGCTATTTCGAATGAGGAGTGTTCTCTATTCGAATCTGCTCACGGAAGAGACGAAGAGAAAAGAATCCCTGGGAAGTATGCTTTCTCACTGTTTCGGTGATCTTGACCAGTGTGTGGAGGGCATGCGCAAACTGACAACGGAAATCTTCGATACAATTTTCCTCTTTCTTTTCTATATCGTCTATCTGTTCCTCTATGATACGAAGATGACGGCACTGGCTCTGATTCCGGTGTTCTTGGCCGTCCTTCTTTCGTTCCTTTTGCGACGTTATGTCTTCTTCCTCTCTTCTGAGACAAGGAAAGTCAGTGCCGCCTTAGTCTCCGATCATTATGACTTTTTCTCCCATGCCCTTTTATTTAGGACTTATGCAAGGGAAGAGGACATACTGAAGAGTTATGAGAGGACAGTGAAGGATTACGAAAAGAAGAACCGCCGGTCTCTTTCCATGACGGATACAATGATTCCGATTTCGAATCTGGTCGCTGTCTTCGGTCTTCTTCCCATCGTCTTTTTCGGAATCCCGTATGTCCTCAAGGGTACCCCTCTTTCTGCTTCCCTTCCTTTCCTGCAGCCTACCTGGACGAAAGGTGTTCTTACAACCTATCTTTCCACGTTCGTTCTTCTCGCCTCCAAAGCAAGCCATACGGCAAAGCTCTTCTTCTCGGTCGAGAAGGGACTTTCTTCCTGGAAGCGGGTCGTTCCTTATCTGAATCCAGTGGAGGAACCCCACCGGCCTGAGAGAAGGGAAGGAGATACACTTTCGATTCAGGATATGACACTGAAGACAGCAGAACGCACTCTGATCAATCATCTGAATCTCACGATGAAGAAAGGCGAAATTCTCGGTGTGACCGGGGAGATCTCGACTGGGAAGAGTGCCTTCGGCCGTATCTTCGTGCAGCAGATTCCTTATGAAGGAAGTGTCACACTCTTTTCTAAGGAGATGAGAGACTATTCCTTCGGGGAAGTCAAAGGGACCATCACTTATCTCGGCCATAAGCAGGAACTTCTGACGGCGACAATTGCTGACAATGTCCTTCTCGGTGAGAAAGAACCGGTGAGGCCGCTTCTCTCTGCCGTCAGCTTTGACGAGGACCTGAAGACCATGCCGGAAAAAGAAGATACGGTCATCGGCAATGAAGGGGTCCGTCTTTCCGGCGGGGAACAGGAACGGATTGCATTAGCGAGGACGTTTGCCCACAGGAAACCGCTCGTCATTCTCGATGACCCGTTTGCATCGCTCGATAAGAAGACGGAAAGGGAGATTCAGTCTGGACTGAGGGAACGCTTTTCCGATTCCCTCGTAATCCTGATTTCCCACAGACTTACCTGTTTCCCGGAATTAGACCATATCCTTGTCCTTCACGGGGACGGCACGTATTCTTACGGGTCTCATGAGGAACTTCTTCAGACGGATGAGAAGTATCGGAATCTCTATCAGCTTCAGATGGGAGGGGAGGAACGATGAAACCGTATCGAATCAGAGATTTCCTGTTCTCTTTTCTGAAACGCCACAGCAAGATGGTGATTCTTTTTGCTTTCCTTGTCCTCTTCTGTGCCCTTGCGAGTCTTCTTCCGTCCTATGCTCTTAAATATCTACTCGATACCTTGCTGAAAGAGGAAGAGAGTCAATCCCCTGCCTTTGCTTCTGTTCTCTATTTTCTTTCCTATGCTCTTCTCTTATTTTTTACCATCATTGAGAACGTAATGATCGATACGTTCGGACAGAAGATGATAAGGGAACTCCGTGAAGAGATGATGCGGAAGGCAAGCCGTCTCTCTCCGAGCTATTTTACACATCACGGGACCGGAGAAATGGCGAGCCATCTTTCCGACGATGTGAATGCCATTGAAACCCTGTTCTCTTCCGGCCTCATCACTTTGGTTGTTTCCCTGTTTGAAGTAATCGGTATTTTAGTCTCGGTCTTTGTCTTTTCCTGGATGCTAGGACTCATTCTTCTGTTCTGTCTTCCCTTGATTTATTTCATCACCAGTGTTTTCCGGAAAAAGATGCTGAAGAATCAGCTCTCCAACCGAAAATTGATCAATGCACTCAATAACGATTTCTCCGAAACGGCAGAGAATCTGTTCACGATCCAGAATCTGAATGCGGAAGATTATCAGCGGCAGAAATTCGATGACAGTCTGAAGCACAGCAGGAGGATGATGAATCGGAATGCGGTCTTCGATTCCATCTATTCTCCGATTCTTCAGATGGTTAAAGCAATTCTGATTGCGGTAATCTTCATTCTTGTCGGAATGCTGTCGGGAAAAGATTCCGTTCTCGGCATCTCTATTGGCTCCTTTGCGGCCTGTGTCTCGTTGATTGGAGAGGTCTTCTCTCCGATTGAGAATATCGGACAGATGCTTCAGGAGATGCAGGAAGGTGTTTCCGGCATCAGAAAAGCGGAAGAGTTTCTCTCGGAGAAGGAAATTCCGGAAACGGATGATTCCATTCAGGCGGAGAGTCTTCTCAGAGATGAGAATCTCATTCAGGTGAATGATCTTTCCTTCCGTTATGAGGACGGGGACAAGGATGTTTTTTCCCATGTGTCTTTCTTAGTGAAAAAAGGAGAGAAAGTCGTCATCAAAGGAAGAACGGGTGTTGGTAAGACAACGATGTTCCGTCTGTTGCTCGGTATGTATGTCCCGACAAAAGGGAATATTCTCATCGGAAAGGAAGAGGCTATCCGTATTCCAGGGAAGGAAAAGAAGAAACTCTTCGGTTATGTTGAGCAGGGGTTCTCGTCTATTGATGGTACCATCATGGAACAGATTTCTTTAAAGGATGCTTCCATCTCACTGGAAAGAGTCCGTGAATGCATGAAGAAAGTGTTTCTTGATGACTATGTCATGAAAGAGATACAGGGTACCTATAACGCAAAGTTTTCGGAGACGCTTTTCTCCCGAGGACAGCTTCAGTTGCTCTCTTTAGCAAGAGCACTTGTCCATGATCCTCAGATTCTCTTCCTCGATGAAATCAGTGCGAATCTTGATTCTGAGACAGAAGACAAAATCTTGCGTGCTTTATATGATGCGGGACAGGGAAAGACAGTTCTTTCCATTTCCCATCGTCTTTCGGAACGCCTGATTTTCGATAAGACCATTGAGGTCACTGATGGCAAGGTTGTCATCGAAAAAATGGAGAAGTGAGCTTTTGTAGTTCGACTGCTGTTCTTTACTTATTGAATTGCTGATTGGAAAGGGCAGAGAATACTTTGATGGTAGTGTCAGTCGGTTTGATATAAGTGGTTTTGTTACCGGTTTTGATTCGGAAAGGAATGTTGCCATCGAAGTAGTAATTGTAGTAATCTTCCGTCACTTCGATCTGCAGGATATAATCCGCATCCGGAACCAGACTGAGATTGGATTTCAATATTTCTTCTTTGTTATACAAGGAGGCGACAGCGTACTGGAAAGGATGTTTGCTTTGGTTCAGTTCTGGTCCTAAGATGGTATAAGTCTCGGGCAGATTGATCTGATAATCGAAGCGATAGGTGTTCTTATCCTTCCCGTCATTTTCAATCAGAAAATTGTTCAGTTTGAATGTGTAGTTCGTTTGGTAGAGTGCCAGCGCAGGTTTGTAATCGATGGAGACGGGATACCGATATGCTGTCTCACCGAGGATGATGGAAATCTGACTTATATTACAATTAATTGGGAAATGTAAGTGCTGAAGGCTGCGTGTTGTTTCCAAAGTGTATGTGCTGATTTCCTGTGTGTCGTTAACGATGAGTTTGGTGATTTGTTCTTTTTTTAATGGGGCAGTGGATTTTAGCGGTAAACAGACTTCTTCGTCTCCATAGACGATTTGATTGAGGTAGTTTTGCTTTTGGTTGAGGCTAGGAAGGATTAAAGAAGGAATGCTCTGATCTGTGATTGTAGAGGGATTGGAAGCGCAGGAGGCGAGGAAAGTAAGTGCAAAGAAAATAACAGCATGCTTATTCATGCGAACACCTCCTCTTTTGCCATAAAGTCGTTGAACTCATCGACGCTTTTGAAATATTTGACGCAACCGACATGGGTATTGGGCTGGAATGTCTTCGCTGTGAATTTATAGTCTTTTCTATCGATACGGTAAGTCCCATTGAATTCATAGAGCGTTGTATGATAGGAATAGAAGGCAGCATAGATACCGACAGGATGGGTTTCTCCATCGACATCGATGGTCTGGATGGTTTCTCCGCTTCCTTCTTTAAAAAGGAAGGTTTGTTTATTCAGAATAGGGGCTTCTTTGCTGATTTCATCCATCAGATAATCGATGCGAGGATAGGAGATAGTCGTAGTACAACGGAAGGCATTGTAGAAGTAATCTCGGCTTGTTTTTGTCGGAGTTCTGAATACAAAGGAAATCTTATCTTTGTAATCCGAATTCAGAACCCGAACATCAATCTGAGAAAAGCATTCGACCTCTTTTGTTTCTTTTGAGAAGGTAAAGGAAAAGGATGGCTCAGACGGGATGCTTGCTTTAACCGATAGCAAACCTGTCAACAACAATACAAGTTGATAACTTCGTATCATAGTCTATACTCCTCGACGAAATCGTTGTATTTTTCTATTGTCGAAAAATAGTAAATTTTATTTACAAATGTTGTTTTTTCTCTGGGAAGATAAATGTGTCCATCAATATTTTCATAAAGATATAGTGTTTGATATTCCCCAGGCTGGTCATAATTAGAAAAACGAGAGTGGCTAAAATAGTAATAATATTTGTCCGTTGTTGTTGAACAATAGGCGAGACAATAAATGCCATAGGGGTTAGTTTTTCCGTCAACATGAAGAGTATGAGTGACACTTGCTATGTTTGTTGTAGAATAACTTATGCCATAAGAAAATTCAGTACCAAATTTTATGCTGAATTCTGCTTCTAAATCGACAAAAGGTATTCCAGAAATCTCACATGATGTTTTCTTTGAAATTTCCGCGTTTACTTTTCGCATTGATGAATATGTTTTTTGCTCTTGAGTGGTGATGGAAAAAGTCAAATCAGTTTCATTTGTTATGATTTGGCCATCACATACCAATTTTAGTGGAATAATAGTGGCTGAACTTTCATGATAAACAGAAAGATAATAGGAATCTGCCACCTTATGAGAAACAGAAGTATCTGGGATTAATTGATCCACATTCCCTAAATAAGTTGAATTCGAATCAGGTTTTTGGTTTGCATATTTGTGGTAAACGGTCGGATAAGAAGAAAGCAATGCAGCAGAAAGTAATAATTCTTTGAGCATGTTTAGCCTCCTTTTGATACTTTCATTATATGAAAGCGCTCACTTTCTGTCAATTTGGAAATAGATATTTTACATATTGTTGTAACGTAAACTCTCACAAAATTATACGCTGATTTCCTCAGCTTTATGAATTTCACGGTCGAGATTCGGCTTTATGGAAAAGACACATAAAACCATTAGCTCTCTCCGCATCCGTTTTTTGTGCTCTTTTCTCAGTTCCAACGATATCCTTTTGCTCTTCGGTTTCAAGTGGACTTAATAGTCTTGACCGTATATCACGGTATTCACTTCGTCCATTACGATTTCTCGGAACGGAACATTCTTGATTGCGGTGCAATCGAGAAGATCCTCCAGGGAATTGCAGGTGGCAAGGATGTCAAGGTCACAATCGTATCCTGTGCCGATGTATTTATATACATAGAATACATCCCCTTGTTCTCTGCAAATCCTGTAGTCTTCTCCCATGTAGGTGAAATCCATTCCGCGGAAATGTTCTTCCGCATCGCTTGATTTTGAATATTGGCTAATGAACTCGTCTAACGAATCGTAAATGCCTCTGTTATATTCTTCTCTCATGATTTTTTCTTTATTCCTTTCTGAATTTCTTCGATTAACTTCCAGTCCTCTTCCGTGGGTGGTGTTCCCGGCTCGTTCGGGTCATGAATCATGTTGTAGTGTATGTGGGGCTTGATATGATTTGTGCCATGGAAATGAAAGAAATCGATTATCTTCACCTGCTTGTGGTTTTCATCATAGAATGCCAGGTATTTTATGTTCCCTTTTTGTAGGACGGCATAGATTCGATTCGGCGAGTGGGAATATGCCGGGGCATTTACAGGTCCATCCATTTTTTGGATTATCTTTACCCCAGCAATCTCACCCATAGATTCATATTTCTTGCCGTCTTCCACGAAACTGAAGTCGCCTTTTTCAACATTAACAAATGATCCTCTGCTACCCATTCTTATTTATCCTCCGTTTTTATAGTGAAAACATCATTGATTGGAAACAGCTGAAGTTGTCGTGTACACTCATTTTTATTAGAAAAAGCATCCTCATAACTGTATTTCAAAAATTCACCTGTCATTCCTTGTATCATCTTGCCAAAAACAATAATTAATTCAGGTCTGATGGTTTCCTTCATTCTATTGAAGCCATCAAGAAATATCTTCTGGTTGTGTCTGCATCCGATGGTTGAAACGATTACGACACTGCCCTGCTCTATCCCGGAAAAACAAAAATCATACGTGCTTTCATCTGCCCATTGAATTGTCGGTATTACTTTGATACCTTTTTCTTGCAAGAAGCATCCAATCCATCTATTTTTGTAAACGTTATTTTTGATGAGATTGATATTCATATTCGGTGAAATGCTGTAATCAGGTGTACAAACCGCTTTGAATTTGGAAAGCCTTAATAGATAACGATAAGGATCATTCCAAATTCGTTCGAGAACAGAATCATAGTCAAACATCGTTACAATAGACTGTTCTTTGCCTCTTTGGCTTTTGATGTTCTGGAAATCACAGATTGTTGTGCTGCTCCAATCGGTGTCGTTGAAGGCTTCCTTTTTTATGATTGGAAGCCCGAATTGATCTTGCTTGCAATCTGAAAATAAGGGTCTGAGAATCTTGAATTTTTCGTATTCGTTTAGGCCTTTAATCATCCGCAAAATTCCTCCGTGTTTTTTTGCAGCGGATATTATAGTGGCCCATATAAAAGTGGTCAAGTCTTTTGGGTAAATAAAATACTATAAAAACGAACAGATTTCATGAGAAAAGTAGATAAAAATATTAGTTTTTGTAAAAAAAAGTCTGCTTTTATTGCCGCTTTTAGCAAAAATAAACACGAAAAGAGTTCCGTATTTATATTTCATGTAAAAATAACAATGCTAAATATTTCTTATGGTTTTTAATTGGACTTGCGTGCGTTTTTTGGAAAAAATATTGAAAAATAGGTCTTTGCCTTTTTTTGAACATATTTGCGAAAAGTGTGAAATCTGAGTGAGGATGTGAAATGTATAATCTATCGTGAATCGATTGGTTTATCAATATCATTCGCATTTGGGTCATACAAATATTGTGTCGATTAAGATCGGCTCGAAATAAAAATTCCCGAAACGAAACACGCTTCGGGAATGAATGTTTAGATACCGAACTCCGTGAGATAACAGGAATAACCTTCCCGCTCGAAAATGTTGTAGCAATGTTCGAGGTGCTTCTTGTCTCTGCTGAGCGCGAAGCAGGCGGATCCCGTTCCTGACATTCCGGATAAGGGAAGGGAAAGATCATTCATTTTGTCGAGGAGTTCCTGGATTTTTGGAAGTGCCTGGATGGCAGGATAAGAGAGGACGTTGATCATATTTTCCTGAATTAGTGCCTCATTTCCCTCTTCCAAGCCTTGAATGAGCATCGGAATGTCAGGATGCCGGATTTGCTCCTGCGGATAGGAGTCATAGGCTTCATAGACAGAGCGGGTCGATAAACCGATATCTGGTTTGACGACGAGGACGAAGTAATGGTCTCTGACTTTGATTTCGTCGAGCTTTTCCCCGATGCCTCTGACACGGGCAGGCCGGTTGAGCAGACAGAACGGAATATCCGCTCCGACTTCTAAGGCCATCTTGCTTTCCAACGCTTTGATGTCGGACGCCTTGTCTTTACTGTAGTTATCGAGAGCACGGATGACGGCAGCCGCATCGGCGCTTCCTCCGCCGAGACCGGCTTCCACCGGGATTCTCTTATGAATCATCATCTGGAAGGCACCTTCGATGCGGCGGTGTTCCTTCATCAGATCGAGTGCCTTATAGGCGAGATTGGATTCATCGCAGATGATGGTGGGGTCATCACAATATAAATAGGTGTCTTTGGTGACATTGGACGGAATCGGCGTGATTTCGATGGAATCATGAAGCTTGAGAGGGATGGTGATCATGTCGATTTCATGATAGCCGTCTTCTCTTTTATCTTTGACATCGATGGCAAGATTGATCTTGGCTGGTGCGCGGACAATGATTGTGTTCATATCAATTGGTTCTGTTCTGTTGTTTGAGTCAAGATATTATAGTCACTTTCCCCTTACAACGATAGCAATACTTTTACTTTCATCAAAATAGAATAAAGTCTATAACGGATTGTTGTTGAATCGATATGGAAAGCGTTAAAATTGATGTAGTTGCCGGACGTGGATTATTCCGGAAAGGACAAAAGACAATGGAAAAGATGAAATCTGGGAAATAAACTATACCCTGTAATTAGGACACGATAACAGGAAATAAAAAACGCCATCCAGTGAACTAACTATGTAATAATAT
>CAKVBX010000034.1 GCA_934725685.1 uncultured Bacilli bacterium | reverse complement strand
ATATTTTTGTCCGGGATTTCATTCAGAAGGCGGGACATTCGTGGGATGCAGCAACACTAATGTTTATCCTTTTCTTCATTTTCTAGTGGTTTTGAGACTGGCGTGAATTTGGATGGTGACATCATTTTGAAAGGGAATAGAACGAGTGGTATGGCAATCTCTTTCGGTTCTTCTTATACCTTTTCTATGGATGAACCTTCTTTAAGTGCTCAAATATCTCCATCAAATGCGGATCAATTGCAATGGTCATTCGAATATTCCTCTTTGGATAAAATCACATATACTCTGAACACTTATTCCATTCTTGAAGTTCTTGATGACGGAAGAGGATATGAGGACTATGCTTTCGGAATCAAAATGGATATTCAGATGATCAATGTCGAAAAGAAGTGGCTTTCCAAACCGGAACACGCGAAAACTTTCACGACATATTTCAGATTCCGTGATCAATTGATCATATAATATGGCTATGAATTTATTGAACATTTCCATTCCCGAATATCGGCTTAAGGATGGAAGATGTCTGTTCCATGAACAGGAAGTCTTTTTTCCTGGAAACGGTCTTTATCTTCTGAAAGGAAAGAATGGCAGCGGAAAGACTACTCTTTTCTCTTTTCTGACAGGTCAGATTGACAGAAAAGACAGCAAGCTGATCTTTTGTGGACAAGAGATAGATACGAAAAATCAGATTTCATACTATGACTCCTTTGTTTCTTATCTTCCTCAGGATCCCTTGGTGTTTACGGATAAGACTCTCCTAGAGAATATCCTTTTTCCCTATGAAGAAAAGAATGAAGAGAAAGCTGTTTCGTTAATGATTTCCTTAGGGTTGAAAGACTGCATGGGAAAGGCCGTGTCTTCCTTATCGTTCGGGGAAAAGCAGAGACTGGTTTTTGCCAGAATGCTCTATCATCCGAAAAAAATACTTCTGTTGGATGAAATAGATTCCGGACTGGATGAGGAGAGCGCTTCGATTCTGAAGGCTTGTATCCTGAGACTTAAAGAGGAACATATTGTCATCTTTTCGACCCAGCTGAATCGTTATGATGATGTCGAAGATGCTTTTGTTTACGAGATATCAGATGGAAAGATCAGTCTCACAAAACAGGGATATGTTTATGGTGCGACGGAAGAAAAGAATCCCATTTTACCGGAGAATTCCCTTATTGCGGATGGAAAAAGAATTCTGAAAAACAACCATCTGTTCTTTTGTCTCCTTTCTTTTTCTGTTCTGATATGCAATATTCTGTTTTTGGTCTGCGGCTCGGCATTCTGCGCGTTCCATGATACGGAACAGAAGAATCGGTTTGCATTTGATAATATCGTTCAGAATTCCCACGCTTTTCTTGTCACGGAAACAGGATATGAATCCATCCGGAATGACCTTACTGTGGAAGAAAGCTATCCGGTCCTCGATCCGTCTAACCACGCAATCGGGGAAGACTACGGCGCGGTCGGAAGCTGTCTTTCCGGAATGGTTGCATTGGATGATTATTCTTCTATGAAGATTTCCGAGGGACGGGTTCCGGAAAGGGAAAATGAGGTTCTTGTTTCCGATGTCTGCTTCAAGGCTTTGCGGAAGAAATATGGTATTTTGTTATCTGAACATATGCCACTTCCGATGCTGTCGGAATATCTTATCGTAGGAACATATCAGTCAAAACACTGCAGCCTTGATTCCGATTATCTGAAAACGCTGACGGATGACGGAAAGACATTCACTTACTATCGTTCGATGTATCTATTCATGACGGAGACCGTCTTTGTTTATCAGCAGGTGGAGAGGGTTTCGGATTACCTTATTGTCAATAACGGACATACGGATTCCTTGGTGAAACCGGAGATGGTGTCAAGGCTTTCCACTTGGAACGAGCGGATTTTGCTGAATGATCATCTCACCCCTCTCTATGATAGGAAACGTTTCTCTTCTTCGGCAGTGGTTATCTTTTACTTTTCTTTGCCTTTTGAAGGACTTTTCACCATAATTGCGTTCTTCCTCTTCTCTCATCAGAACAAAAGGCTTTATCTGTATGAGCGTGTCAGCGGAATGAGCAGAAAACGGTTCCTTTTACCCAATCTCACTCTTTATTCCCTGTTTTCCTTCTTCCCGTTTCTTCTCTCGCTTCCGATTTCGTATCTGATTCTGAGAATCATCAATTACCTCTCTTTTTCCTCTTCTTTTCTTTTGCCTTTGAATTATCTTCCCTTGTCTTCTCTTCTTTGCTTGATCGCCTTAGGATCCATGCTTCTCATTTCTCTGGTGTTTCTTGGATTTCTATTTCTTTCTTTAGTTCCGAAGAAGCTGGATAAGCAACGGAATGCTCTGAAAAGGAAATAATCATGGAAGTCAGCCATATCAGCAAATCCTATTCCGATCGTGTTCTCTTCCGTGATGTCTCTTTTTTCGTGCAAAAAGGAATGATTGCGCTCATCGGAAAAAGCGGAACCGGGAAAAGCACCTTCCTAAAAGTCCTGATTGGAGAAGAGAAACCGGATGATGGAAGAATCGAATGTTCTTCCGAGAATCCGTGTTTTTCCTATTCCGGATGCGATTATGATACCTTGATTGTCGATTTTTCGTTGGAAGAGAACTATAAGGCCCTTTTTGGCAGCAATCGGTTCTCTTCGCGGACAGAACAGCTGATTTTGGCACTTCATTTCACAGATTCGGTAAAGAAGAGAATAATCGAACTGAGCGGAGGGGAGAGGAGCAAAGCGAATCTCATCATCGCTCTGAGCAAGGATACGGATTTCTATTGTCTGGATGAGCCGTTTCAGGGGATGGATGAGGAGTCACGGAAAGAAGCGGTATCTTTTCTGAATGAATTCTCGAAAACGCATCTTGTCTTTCTGGCGATACACGCAATCGAGGGTACGGGTCTTTCCCCTGACGGAATCATCGATTTCGATCAGAAAGGGAGAATGATTGATTTTGCGGAGAAGAAAACAAAGGAAGCTGAAACAAAAGAAATGATAAAGTCCAAGACGTCATCGATGCCTATCAGGTCCTTGTTTCGCTGCATACCTCTTTATTCCGTTCTGCTTTTCCTGATGGTAGCTTTTTCTTTTCTGTCTCTGTCTCTCGGTATTTCCTTTACGGAATTCCGCTCAAAGCAGGAGAGTGCTTTGCTCTCCTTGCAGCAGGATCATTTCTCTTATCATGCCGTTTCCTTTTCTGAAGAGGATGGGGAAGTCACTTCTCTTCTGGATGCGCTGTCTGAGAAAGGCATTGATTCCTATTCTTTTTCCTTGGATGGAACTGCCTCTTATTTTTATCCTGTTTTGAACGAAGACAAACTCCTTCAGTGTTCTGGAAACAGAAAATATGCGTCTGTTTCTTATGCTGAGGACGGTTCGACGGTTGCTCGGCAGATCGAATACAGCACGGATGTTCCTGTTCTTGACTGCTTTCCGTTTTGTTCTGTCTACGACGGAAAGCAACCGGGGAATCTGTTTCTCTGTTCTCCGTCCTTGATGGAAAAGCTTCTTCTTTCCGAAACGGTGATGGTGGATGGGCAGAACGTTTTCTCTCCTCTTTATTTTGCTTGGAAAGAGAAACATGGTGTTTTCTTTTCCGGATTGCCGAATCCGAACGTCAAAGTGGAAAAAAGAGAGGGAATCTCCGTTCCTTTCCGGTATTCCGGGAATATGTCAGTCGGGATTGCAGAA
The DNA here is from genome assembly GCA_934725685.1 of uncultured Bacilli bacterium. Lineage (GTDB taxonomy): Bacteria > Bacillota_I > Bacilli_A > RFN20 > CAG-288 > Enterosoma. Next base: position 12,470 of record CAKVBX010000034.1, on the reverse strand, counting down.
AACAATCTGTATTTTACTTCCGTGGTGACCGAAAGCGAGGATGACTTTGTTCATATCGGAATCAAAGAATATCGGTTTCTTCTTTTGTTGTCAGGAAAAGGGAAAGCGTATTGTGGGAAAGCGGAAATCGAGGAACTTTTTTCCCGATATCCGAATCTCAAGGCAGAAGATATCATTTCGGATTATGCGAGCGGAAATCGGGTTCGGATAGTAGGATTCGCTCTTTTTGCCGCATTCTTTCTCTGTTTTCTCATGATGCTTTTCTTTTCCGGAAGGATACTCGCCAGTTGGAAAAAGAATCTGACTTCTTTCTATCGATTGAATTGCCTTAAAGGAAATCAGAAAAAGGATATTCTTTTCTTAACCCTTTTTCTCAGCGCTCCTTTCTTTCTGTTTTGCCTGTTGTCTTATCTATTTTGGCTCGTCCCTGTTTCCAATGGGGCTCTGACGGAATTCTGTTATCCGGATGGCTCTTTTCTGTTGAGATGCTATCCGGAGTTTTATGGTGGCACCATTCCTTATCTTCAGATTTCCTGGCAAGGGATTCTTCTTTTGCTCCTTTTCTTCGCATTGATTTTCTTTTTGCTGCTTTTCGGAATGAAGCCGATGTCAAAGAAAACAAAATAGAGGAAAAGCGTTTTTTATAAGCTGTTTTTCACTCACACAATCCCGGGTGTATCAAAAAAGCAAAAAAAGCTTTGACATGATGATTTTGATGCCGTATAATTCTTTCGTCTGACTTTGCGGGGGTATCCCGTTCTTTTTATGGGGAGAACAGGAAACACCCGGAAATGCGGACGAGAATATAGGTACTTTATAAAAGAAATCCGGGAGGAAACAAATGCCTACTATTAATCAGTTAGTCAGAAAAGAGAGACAGAAGCCGCTTTACAAATCCAAAGCTCCTGCCCTCGGCAAGAGATTCGATTCTCTTAACAAGAAGGAAAAAGCGATTCCTTCTCCTCAGAAGAAGGGTGTCTGCACCCGTGTCGGTACGATGACTCCGAAGAAGCCGAACTCTGCTGCCCGTAAGTACGCCAGAGTCAGACTTTCCAACGGCTATGAAGTCACTGCCTATATCGGCGGTGAAGGACATAACCTTCAGGAGCACAAAGTGGTTCTCATCCGTGGTGGCCGTGTCCGCGACTTACCTGGTGTCAGATATCACATCGTCAGAGGCGCCATGGAATGCTTCGGCGTCGAAAACCGTAAACAGGGAAGATCCTTATACGGCACAAAGAAAGATGGAAGCATCCAGAAGAAGTAAGGAGTAAACAACCATGCCTAGAAAAAACGGTTCTGTACAGAAAAGAGATGTTTTACCCGATCCGATCTATAACTCTAAGTTAGTTACCAGATTGATCAACCGCATTATGTTAGATGGTAAAAAAGGCACCGCTCAGGAAATCCTCTACGGCGCTTTCGAAAAGGTCGAAGCCAAGACCGGCAAGCCGGCCCTCAAGGTCTTCGAAATCGCTTTAGGAAACATCATGCCTGAAGTCGAACTCAAGGCCAGAAGAGTTGGCGCTTCCAACTATCAGGTCCCTGTCGAAGTCGCTCCGGACAGAAAGGTCACCCTCGGACTCCGTTGGTTGGTTACCTTCGCCCGTCTCAGAAATGAGAAGACTATGACCGATAAGCTCGCTGGCGAAATCATCGATGCTGCCAATGGCACCGGTGGCGCTGTCAAGCGTAAGGAAGATATGCATAAGACCGCTCAGGCTAACCAGGCTTATGCTCATTATCGTTGGTAATCCGATTTGTTTGTGTTGAAAACCATAAAAGGAGAAAACTAGCCTATGGCAATGGATAACGATCAGGCGATGGTATCGAAATACGAAGCCGTCCCGCTTGATAAAGTCAGAAATATCGGTATTATGGCTCACATTGATGCCGGTAAGACTACAACCAGTGAGCGTATCCTCTTCTACACCGGAAAAACCCATAAAATCGGTGAAACCCATGATGGTGCTTCCGCCATGGACTTCAACGAACAGGAGCAGAAGCGTGGTATCACCATTTACTCCGCTGCTACGACCTGTATTTGGAAGGACATCCGTATCAACTTGATTGATACTCCTGGCCATGTCGACTTCACCGCTGAAGTCGAAAGATCTCTCCGTGTTCTCGATGGCGCAGTCTGCGTCCTCGACGGAAAGAACGGCGTCGAACCTCAGACCGAAACTGTCTGGAGACAGGCTGATAAGTATGATGTTCCACGTATTGTCTTCGTCAACAAGCTTGATGCCACGGGTGCGGACTATGAAATGTCCGTCGCTTCCATCAAGGAAAGAGTCGGTGCCAACGGTGTTGCCATCGCTTACCCTGTCGGCCTCGAAGGAAGACTTCTCGGTCTCATCGACCTTGTCGAAATGAAGGCTTGGCTTTGGGACGTCGATCCGAAGAAATCCGAAAAGATGCAGCCGAACATCGTCTCTCTCGACGAAGTTCCGACCGAATACAGCCACGATGTCGAACAGGCTCATGTCTATCATCAGATCATGATTGAACAGCTCGCCAACTTCGACGATACCCTTATGGAAAAGGTTCTTATGGAAGAGGAACCTACTCCTGAGGAAATCAAGGCTGCCATCCGTAAGGAAACCATCGCACGTCAGATCTTCCCGACCATCCCTGGTTCCGCTTATAAGAACAAGGGTGTTCAGTACCTTCTCGATGCTGTCGAAGCTTACTTACCTTCTCCTCTCGACATTCCTGCTCCGATCGGTCACGACAATGACGGCAATGAAATCCAGCTCAAAGCGGATCCGAAGGGACCGTTTGTCGCTCTTGCCTTCAAGCTCACCACTGACCAGTTCGGAACACTTTGCTTCTTCCGTATCTATTCTGGTTCCGTCAAGTCCGGATCCTATGTCTACAACGTCCGCAAGGGCACCAAGGAAAGAGTCTCCAGACTTGAACTTGTCAATGCCGATTCTCATGAGAACATCACGGAAGCCAAGGCCGGTGAAATTGCCGCTGCTGTCGGTTTCTCCTCTACCAGAACCGGTGATACGTTAGTCGGCGAGAATGATCCTAGAATCTCTCTCGAAGCCATCAAATTCGCTGAACCTGTCATTTCTGAGGCTATCGAACCTCTCAAGAAGGGTGATCAGGACAAGATGGCCGCTACCCTTATCAAGTTCACCGAAGAAGATCCTACTTTCCATTACTATACCGATCAGGAAACCGGACAGGGCATCATCGCCGGTGTCGGCGAACTTCAGCTCGATGTCAACGTCACCCGTCTTAAGAATGACTTCGGCATCGCCTGCAAGGTCGGTGCTCCTCAGGTCGCCTATCGTGAAACAATCAAGGCCGCTGCCGACTGCGAAGGTAAGTACATCAAGCAGTCCGGTGGTCACGGTCAGTATGGTCATGTTGTCTTCCGTATGGAACCGAACCCTGGAAAGGGTATCGAAGTCGATGAAGCCATCACCGGCGGTGCCATTCCTAAGGAATTCATCAAGCCGTCTATCGATGGTCTGAAGGAAGCCTTCAATAAGGGTATGATCGCCGGATATCCGGTCATCGATGTCAAGGCTACCCTTGTCGATGGTTCCTACCATGATGTCGACTCTTCCGAAATGGCCTACAAGCTCGCTTCCGATCTCGCCCTCAAGGTCGCTGCTCAGAAGTGTAAGCCGGTCCTTCTCGAACCAATCGTCCGCGCTGATATCACCACTCCTATCGACTATGTCGGTACCGTCATGGGCGATGTCTCTTCCAGACGTGGTTCTGTCGAAGGCATGGTCCAGAAGGCCAATGCTCAGGTCATCACTGCGAAGATCCCGCTTGCCAACATGTTTGGCTACATTTCCGATCTCCGTTCCATGACCCAGGGCCGTGGTATCTACTCCATGGAGTTTGACCACTATCAGGAAGTTCCTCGGTCTGTCCAGGAAGAAATCGTCAAGAATCGTGGTTAATACACACCTTCATTCTTGAAAATCGACATTGAAAAGTGTATAGTCATAACGAATCTAATATTGGAGGAAAATTATTATGGCAAAACAGAAGTTTGACCGTTCTAAGCCGAACGTAAACATCGGAACCATCGGCCACGTTGACCACGGCAAGACCACCTTGACCGCCGCCATCACCCACGTCTTAGCTGAAAGAGGCCTTTCTCAGGCTCTCAACTATGACCAGATCGATGCCGCTCCGGAAGAGAAGGCTCGTGGTATCACCATTAACGCCGCTCACGTCGAATACGATACTGCCAAGAGACACTATACTCACGTTGACTGCCCTGGCCACGCTGACTACATCAAGAACATGATTACCGGCGCTGCTCAGATGGATGGTGCTATCCTTGTCGTCGCTGCCACCGATGGTGTCATGCCCCAGACCAGAGAGCACGTTCTTCTTGCCCGTCAGGTCGGTGTTCCTTACATCGTTGTCTTCCTTAACAAGTGCGATATGGTCGATGATCCGGAATTGATCGACCTCGTCGAAATGGAAGTCCGTGAACTCCTTAACGAGTACGGATTCCCGGGAGACGAACTCCCTGTCGTCAGAGGTTCTGCTCTCCAGGCCCTCAACGGTGACAAAGCCGCTGAAGAGCACATCATGGAACTCATGGATGCCTGCGATTCTTACATCCCTGATCCGGTCCGTGACAACGATAAGCCGTTCCTTATGGCCGTCGAAGATGTCATGACCATCACTGGCCGTGGCACTGTCGCCACCGGTAGAGTTGAGCGTGGTATGCTCAAGCCGAACGATCCTGTCGAAATTGTCGGTATCATGGATACCAGATCCTGCGTCTGCACTTCTCTCGAAATGTTCCGTAAGATCCTCGACTTCGCTGAAGCCGGCGACAACATCGGTGCCCTTCTCAGAGGTGTCGATAGAGATCAGATCGTCAGAGGTCAGGTCCTCTGCAAACCTGGCAGCGTTACTCCGCACAAGAAGTTCAAGGGTCAGGTCTACGTCCTTAAGAAAGAAGAAGGTGGACGTCACACCGGTTTCGCCAACAACTACAGACCGCAGTTCTACTTCAGAACTACCGATGTTACCGGAACTGTTACTCTTCCTGCCGATGTTCAGATGGTTATGCCTGGCGATAACGTCGAGCTCACTGTTGAACTTATCCACCCCATCGCTCTTGAGAACCAGACCAAGTTCTCCATCCGTGAAGGTGGCCACACCGTCGGTGCCGGAACTGTCTCTGAGATTCTTGCCTAATCTCATCTGATTGCACTTTAAAAGCCTGTCTGCTTCGGCAGATGGGCTTTTTTCGTGCTCAAAATGTAGGGCATTTATCTTATAATATTCCTATTCGGAGGTGTGCAATGAAAAAACAGGATAGAGACAATTACATCTTTTCCAAAAAAGCGCTGTTGGTTCAGCTTTTTCTTTATTATTATTCCGATGTCCCTTATGATGCGGTTGTGCTCCGCTCCTTCGGTTTCCATTTCGATCCCACCTGCAATTTCAAAGCCATCGTCAAAAGCAAAAAAGGGCATATCCATAAATATGTGACGCATATCTTTTTGTCCCTCTCCGGCGTGAATTTTGAGAAGATGGATGTGATGGGCGACGTCAACATCGTCCGCGTCAAGAACGCCTGCGATGGAGAGTTCTATGAACCGGAAGCTTCTCTTAACGTCTATTTTGATGGTGTCCAGTTCTATGCCACCGGTTATTTAGAAGGACAGAAGATTGCTTACCGCTATTTCCCGAAAAAGAAGAGTGTCACCGATGACCTTCTCTTTCACCTCGGCAACGATAGGAAACTTTCCGGTATCAATTCCTCTGCGGACTGCTTTGTCCTTTGGCTGATGAAACTCTTCACTTCTAAACTGAATGTCGATCTTGTCATGGGTGCCGGAATCAATGCCGATTACGGGGCGAAGGATTGGTCTTCCCTGATGGATTCCCTCAACAACGACTTTTATAAAGGGGATTACAAGTTTGCGGACGAAATCGAACACTATGTGGGTAAGGAACTCTTCACTTCTTCCATGGTGCTGAAGACTTCCGGATTCGATTCCTATAAATCTCTCAACCGGGAACTCTACGAATTTCCGGCAGCCAAGAGCTTCGATGCTGTCGATTCCACCCTCTATCACTGTGTCACCTACATACAGAAGCACCCGAGGACGACGGTCATCACGTACAACTATGATACGAACCTAGAATATCTTCTCAAGAAGAGAGGGGTCCGCTATACGGTTGTCTATGATGACAACTCCTTCAACGATAAGGATGCCTGTGTCGACATCTATCATGTCCACGGCCTTCTCCCTTATGACCGCTATGATGAGAAGAAGTTCACGGATTCTCTGATTTTCAACGAATCGGAATATTACTATCTCTATAACAATCCCTATTCCTGGAACATCGCAAAGCAGTTGCACGATTTCAAATTCAATGTCTGCATCTTTATCGGCATCTCCCTCACTGATCCGGACATGAAACGATTGCTCGAGCTCGCTTCGAACTATCTGAAGTTCAACTTCATCTTCCTGAAGAAGGAGCCAGGCTTTTCGGAGACGGTCTACCGAGATCTGACTGCTTATTTCTTTACGTTCGATCTCATCGTCATCTGGATTGATGACTATGCCGAAATCAACAATTATCTGGAGAATCTCTGATATGAAAATCAAAAATGATTCAATCTATGCGCTTGGGGAGCCTTGCTCGAGAGGAAGGAAATTCGCTTCCTATGTCCTCGATTTCCTGACATCTGTCATTTTGGCGGTCATTCTTTTCATGTTGGCTGAGTTCATCATGAACAACACTTCTCTGATGAAAGGATACCGCGAGGATGTCTCCGGTTCCTATACTGCTCTCATCCGGGAAATCGAGAAGACTGGAATCGGAGAGGCCGATGACGAGGAGAACCTTTTGTCCCTTTCCACTTTGGAAGAGAATTATATGAAGGGAATTGTCTTTCGTACCCTGAAAGAGAACAATGTTTCCGGTATTTCCGAAGAGACCTACAAGGATGTGAAGGAAATCGATGCGACGAATGATCATGCTTATTCCTATTATGTCACTTTCAAAGCGACACATCTCTCTGATTATAAGGAAGAAAGCAGAGTGGCTTCCGGTTGGAATTATTATACCGGCCAATTGTTCAAGGATTCCGATGCCTCTTATTTCATCCTGAAGGAAAATGAATATCCCCTTCTCACACTGGATACGGCAAAGGCTATCGACAATTATTTCCGTGATGCTTCCTATAGTATCGGAAGCAAGTGCTACAATTCCGTCCTCTCTTCTTATTCTCTGCTTCTAGAGGCGGGAACGAAGGATGTCCAGAACAATTATGCGCCTTATGAATCCCTTTTTGCCACGTATCAGATTGTTCTGAAGCGGCTCTATATCGTACGTGATTTGGAATTGCTTATTTGCTATGCTTTGACTTTGCTTATCGTCTATTTCCTGATTCCACTTCTTTTCCGCAACGGACAGACCCTTTCAATGAAGATTCTTAAAATCGGTGCGACGGATAAAAGGGGCGGAAACCCGGCCTGGTATCAGTTGCTCATCAAATACGGCGTCAACTTGATCGAATATTTCCTGATCATCCCGGTTGTCGCTTTGCTGTTCTATGGTCCGGATGCCCTTGATCTCATCGGTTCGGAACTGTTCTGGAACATTTCCTATCTATCCCTCGGCGCCTTCTCTTTGATTTTCATGATTCTTTCCTTTGCCCTCACCTTCCTTATGCGGAACACAAAGCAGTCTATTTCGGAATACCTTTCCGGAATGATCGTCAAAGACAGTGAGGTCTATGTGATGGAAGATATTCCTCTGGAGGGAGCGGATGATGCAAGACCGAACCTCTGAGACGCAGGTCATCGAATTGGATTATCCTGCCGTCCGTGTCGGAAAGAATCTGGCGGGAAGATTCTTCGATCTTTTCACCTTTGCCATCTTCGGCATCATTCTTCTGATTCCGACCCTTTTCCTGATACAGGGAAACAAAGGGTATCAGTCCTGGATTTCAGAACAGGATGAAATCCGATTGGAATCCCAACTCTATAAGAAAAACAAGGAAGGAAAGATTGTCATCCTCGGTTCCTATTATGATGAAGAGGATGAACTGACGTTCAACGAAAAGAGCGATGCCATGGAAGAGGCGCTCACTTTCTTTTTCACCGATTATGTGAATGAGGAATTGTCCGGAGATGGGAAAAAGATTTACCTTACTTACAAACTGGATCTGAAGAACAAGGATGGTGAGAAGCTTTTCTCCGAAGGGGGAAAGCGCGTCTTTCCTTCCTCCGATTATGATAGCCTCTATTATTCTTCCTACTGCTCTCTCGTGAAGAACCAGGCGACCGGCTATCTGAATCTCAAGGGCGAGTATCTCTCCCTTAAGAAGAAGACGAGCCTCACTTATCTCATCGGAATCCCTGTTACCTTTGTTCTTTCCTATTGCATTATTTACTATATCATCCCGCTCTGCCTGAATCGCGGGAAGCAGACGCTCGGGATGAAGATGACAAAGACTGCCTTGCTTGGCGTTGACGGTTTTTCCTGCGGCGCAGGAAGATTCACACTCCGCTTCCTGTTTAAGCTTTTCATCATTCTGATCGGTTCTTTTGCTGCGCTGCTTATTCCGCTTGCCGTGTCCATTACGATGATAGTCCTGATGAAATCCCATCAGTCGCTGAGCGAGTATGTGACGAACACTTACCTGGTATCCATCGAAGACAGAAGCGTTTACAGGAATCTATCGGAGTATCGCATTGCAAATCAGGCAATCGAAGAAAATAACTATATGGGAAGGTTATAATTACAACGGGAATCCGGCATATTCCTCCGATTTTTTGATATATTTGTTTCTATTTAGTATAATAGGAATGATCTTCAGAGGAGAACATCATATGGAAATCAGACTGGTTGGTCTAACGAAACAATTTCCGGGAGATGCCAAGAAAGGCATTCCTGACACCGTCGCTGTCGACAATCTGAATATTACAATCAAGGACGGAGAACTGATTGGTCTTCTCGGGCCTTCCGGCTGTGGAAAATCCACGACACTTTACATGCTGTCCGGTCTGAAAGAACCCTCCTCCGGCGAAATTTGGTTTGATGATGAAGATGTTACTCATCTTGCACCGGAAAAGAGAGGAATCGGACTTGTTTTCCAAAACTATGCCCTTTATCCGCATATGACGGTTTACAAGAACGTCGCTTTCCCGCTTACGAACCTCAAAGTTGAGGAAAATAAGAGGGATTTCGATATCGAAAGGGATAGAGTCCTCCTTAAACTGTTGGAAAAACCGGATGAAATTCTTGGAATCATCCGTTCTTCCGTGGTCGATGAGCATATCAATAGTAAGCGTGCCGTCTTCATGATTGCGAATCACTATGAGATTTCCAAGAATGTCGCCAAGACGCTTTTCAATATCGTTGGTTTCGATTCTGCTGCCATGACGGATAAAGTCAATCAGGCGAAAGCGGAAATCTCTGCCGATTTGGCGAAGCGCATTGACGCTTATAAGGCCAAGAACATCGAAATCAATGAAAAAAGCGAATTGATTGTCGACGGAAAACCGCAGACCATCACCAGAAAATTCTCCAAGGATGAGATTGATGCCTTGGTCCGTTCCGCCGCCAAATTGGTTCAGATTGAAGAATATCTCGACAGAAAGCCGAGCGAACTTTCCGGTGGACAGCAACAGAGAGTTGCCATCGCCCGTGCGCTTGTCAAACGGCCGAAGGTCCTTCTCCTCGATGAGCCGCTATCTAACCTCGATGCCCGTCTGAGAATTCAGACTCGTGAGGAAATCAGAAGAATTCAGCAGGAGACCGGAATCACTACGGTCTTTGTCACACACGATCAGGAAGAGGCGATGTCCATCTGCGACAGCATTGTCGTCATGGAAAAGGGCAAGGAGATGCAGAAGGATCATCCTCAGGAAGTCTATAAGGATCCGAAGAACCTCTTTGTTGCCAAGTTCCTTGGAACCCCGCCGATCAATGTCTTCCATGGCATCGCAAAGAATAATGCCATTTATATCGGTGACGAGAAAATTATGGAGAGTGAAGTCGACATCAAGGACGGCATGGTCTATGTCGGAATCCGTCCGGAAGGTTTCCTTCTCAATGATGAGGTTTCGGAAGAGGAGAAAGTCCTTACCCTCAAGTGCAACGAAGTGCTTACGATGGGAAGAGACCTTTCCCTGATCTGCTCCTCTCCGTTCTTCACCGGAGAAAGAATCAAAATCATCGTCGATTCCGACCTGGATGTCAGACTCGGTAATATCCGTTTTGCTTTGCGTAAGAACAAAGTTTTCGTCTTCGATTCTGAGACGCAGGAGAGAATCTATCTGACGCAAAACGAAATCGATGCTGACAAAAAACAGCGTGAGGAACGCCTTGCCGAAATCGAGCAGAATGAAGCGAGAGAATCCGCTCTTGCCTATCAGGAAGAACAGAAGAACTGATTCTCATGGAAAACAAGAATAACTGGAAAGCCTGGCTTTATCTGTCGCCGGCTCTGATTCTCATGTCGCTATTTACGTTCTTCCCTCTCATCAATACTTTTATCGTGTCTTTTATGTCCAGCTACCGCGATTATTCCCGTGGTAAGGGGACAGGATTCACGTTCCGCAACTTCGGTGTCGTCTTAGGCTTCGTCGAAAGAAATCAGGGCTCTGGCGTCCTCGATAAGACCTTCTTCAGCTGGAACAGTCCTTCCGCCCTCACCAATACCCTTCTCATCACTGTCATCACAGTGCCTGTCTCAGTTCTCATCGCCCTTCTCATCGCCATCTGTCTGAATAATATCAAGCCGTTGAAGAAGTTCTTCCAGACTATCTTCTTCATGCCTTATGTCACGAACGTCATCGCCGTCGGTATGGTCTTCTCCGTCATGTTCCAACAGAATGGTCCGATCAATTCCTTCCTGAACATTTCAAAGGACTGGATCAGTTCGAGAGGCTCTACCTGGGGAAGCTGTATGTTTGTGCTTTGCCTTTATATCATTTGGAATGCGCTCCCCTATAAGATTCTGATCTTCATGTCCGGTCTTCAGGGAATCGATAAGCAGTATTATGATGCTGCACAGATTGATTCCGCCCCTCGATGGAAACGGGAAGTCAAGATTACGCTTCCGCTTCTCTCACCTCAGATTCTATATATCACCGTCACCTCCTTCATCGGTGCGTTCAAGGAATACAATTCTGTAATCGGTCTTCTCAACAGAAATTATTCCCATTCTTCCAACGTTCCCGATATGTATACCGTTGTCTATTATATCTATGACAAACTCGGTAAGACCGATCAGACTCAATACGCTGCTGCGGCCGCCGTCATTCTATTCATTCTGATCATGCTCATCACATTTGTTCAGATGAAAGTCTCCGAGAAAAAGGTGGTGTATTGATATGAAACAACCTGCCATTATCACAACAAGACTGAACATTGTTACCTCCAGTAGTAACCTGTCTGTCAAGCAGAAGGAAAAAGTGGGTAAGATTCTTCATATCATCGGTCTTGTCGTCACCTATGCCTTCCTTATCGTCGCCGCCGTCATCGCTCTTCTTCCGTTCTACTATATGATTATCGGTTCCTTCATGCAGGAGAGCGATCTTATCTCCGGTAAGTTATGGCCGGAGACAGGTTCCTTCTTCCAGAACATCTATGATAACTATTCCGAGACGTTGAGCCGTTTCTCTTATAGCCGATATGTAGGAAACACGCTTGTCGTCGCACTGACGACGACGATCTTGATGATGATCATCACCATCTTCTCCGCCTTTGCCTTTGCAAGACTGAAGTTCCGCGGCCGTGATCTTCTCTTCACCATCTTCCTTGCCACCATGATGATTCCGGGCGAAATGATGGTTCTTACCAACTATCAGACGATGTCGAATCTAAACCTCATTTCCAAGGATCAGACCAAGCTTCAGGCCTTCTTCGTCATGATTGTTCCGTTTATCTCTTCGGTCTTCTATATCTATCTGCTCCGTCAGAATTTCAAACAGATTCCGAATGAACTCTATCTTGCTGCCAAGGTTGACGGTAAATCAGACTGGGAATATCTTTGGAAGGTCATGGTACCGCTCGCCTCTCCTACCCTTATCACCATCGCCATCCTTTCCATCATCGGTTCCTGGAACGCCTATGTCTGGCCTCAGCTTGCCGTCTCTGCTGCGCAGAATTCGGAAGACTACTGGCTCATCTCCGTTGCCTTACGAGGCACGCAGAAACTGATGCTGGAGGACCCTAACGGGAACCTCATTACACAGTTCTCTTGGCAGATGGTCGCTTCTGTTCTGACCGTCGTTCCGTTGCTTATCCTGTTTATCATTTTCCGGAAATACATCATGCGTGGTACCGGCCGTGCCGGTATCAAGGGCTGAGTAATCCGGGATGGTAATATATGCTGTTTATTAACTTTATAAAGGGGGAAAACAAATGAAGTTAATTAAAACTTTCCCAAATCCGCTTAACTATACGTCAGTTCAGTTCCAGTTTCTGAAGTAGTTCCTTGTCCTTTT
>CAKVBX010000033.1 GCA_934725685.1 uncultured Bacilli bacterium | reverse complement strand
CGTATTCTCATTCGAATACTTCAAGAGGGACAAAATCACTGAACAACTTTCAGGGACAAATTCACAGAACAACTACACATGCCACTGATTTTTCTTGACTATTTCCGAAAAAAATAGAATAATGATAGAGCGCTTGTCGGATTTGGAGCAGTACTCAAGTGGTGAAGAGGAGTCCCTGCTAAGGACTTAGTACGGGTAACCGTAGCAAGAGTTCAAATCTCTTCTGCTCCGCCATCGAAAAATACACGGAGAAATCCGTGTTTTTTCATGCCGACAAAAACAGATGATTTTTGTGGTTCAAAGGCCCGGTTTTAATGAAAAATTGAAGAAAGGCATGAACAGAAAGCTGAAAAATGTGCTAAAATATAAGTGAATTCATCGACAGATACTTAAACTCAACTCAGACCCAATCCACAACGTTCAGGGTTTTTAGTATCTAGAAAGGGGAAGGCTATGTTCCAGATTGGAGATAAGATCTTAGATAAGAGCGGGCACATTTTTTCCATCGATCGCATCGAAACAAAAAACTTCGGAGCCGGTGATATCCCTTACTTTGTCATGAAGCCTTGCTTTTCCTATGATTTCAATGATGGCTATGTGAGCTACGTTCCTGTCGATAAGTCCGAAAATCTTCTCCGTCCCATCATGAAGGAAGAGGAAGCTTTATCCTTGATCGACTCCTTCAGGACTCTGGAAGTCTATCCGGAAGTCAACCCCAGAGAACGTAAGACATTCTTTACGAAAGTCATCGCCGGCGGGAACAGAGAGGAAATATGCAGGATTATTAAGACCCTGGTTATCTATCGGAAAGAGAGGATGAAAAACAACAAACCATTTTCTGATTACGATAGAAGGTTACTTGATTCCTTGACTCAGCTTCTCCAGAGTGAACTCTCCATCGTTCTGAATATTCCGATTTCGGAAGTCTTCCCTTTGGTCTTCGACCGTACCGGATTCGCAATGTAATAAAAAACCTTCGGCCCATGAGCCGAAGGTTTTCTTTTACCTACTTCAGTTTTCTTTCGTGAAGGTGTCGACAAGGAAAGCGACAGAAGCGACAATCTGCTTTTTCTTGTTTTCCGGAAGATCCTTGATGTTGTCGTTGATATCGATAAGATATTTGTCGATCTGCATCGTGGAAATATAGGACTTGACATCCTTTTCGATGCCGGTGTCCTCTCCGTTCTGCGCATTGTCCTTCATTTTTCTTCCGACAAGGAAGTCTAAAGACACATTGAAAATATCCGCAAAGCGAATCAGCGTCTGAACATTCGGCTCGATTCTTCCGATTTCATAGTCGGAGATATTATACTGGCGGAGATGCATTTTCTTGGCGAGTTCCGCTTGCGTTAAACCGGCCTTCCTTCTCAGGAAACGAAGATTATCTTTCAGTTTCATATATTTAGTCCCTCTCTTTGACAATTTTATCGTTCTGTTAAGGTTGTGTCAATCTATTCTTTGACAAAGATATAATATTTCGTATAAAATTCGTCCCTGAATTGAATTTTTGTCCACAATTCATTATTATTCTAGCCATGGCAACTATCAACGAAATCAACTGGTTTCCCGGTCATATGCGGAAAGCCATCAATCGGATTCAGGAAAAACTGAAGCAGTGTGACGGCGTCATCGAGATTGGGGATGCCCGTGCTCCATTTTCCTCTTTTCCGGATTATCTTGACCATCTCACCGAGGGCAAAGTGAAGGTTTTTGTCTTCTCCAAGATTGACCTCGCCGATGAGACGATACTGAAGAAACAGATGGAGAGAATGCAGGACCAGGGCATCAAGCCTTTCTGCTATGATCTCCGCGAGAAGAAGAGCGGAAAAGATCTGCTGAACTATCTTTCCTCCGTCCGGACGAGTCAGGATGCAAGATACCAGAAACTTGGATTTCCCCTTCCTATCAAGCGTTTCATCGTCTTAGGCATTCCGAATGTCGGAAAATCGACCTTTATCAACTCCCTTGCCGGAAAGAAGAAGGCGGCTGTCGAGAACAAGCCCGGTAAGACAAGGGCCGAACAGCTGATCCATGTTTCGGACAAAGTCTATATTTTTGATGCTCCGGGTATCCTCGAACCGAATTATGAGGATAAGACCGTCATCGCAAAGCTTGCTCTGCTCGGTTCCGTCAAACAGGATATTCTTCCGCTCATCGCACTCAGCGATTTCCTTCTCGATTTTCTCCGCAACCATTATACGGAACAGTTCCTTTCCCGTTTCCCTGTCGACCTCAGTAAGAGCGATGAGGAAGTCTTCACGGAAATGGCGACAATTCGCAATCTGCTCCTGCCGGGCGGAATCCCGGACAGCGAACGGGCACGCACCCTTCTTCTTTATGAATTCCGTAACGGCTCGTTAGGAAGGATTTCTCTCGATGACTGATGCCCTTTATCTTTTCGATCAGAGACAACGGGAAGAAAATGGTGTCACTTTCATCGCCGGATTCGATGAAGCCGGAAGAGGGCCGCTCGCCGGACCGGTGAGCTGTGCCGGTGTCATTCTTCCTCCTGATTATCATAACGACAGCATCAACGACAGCAAGAAACTGACGGATAAGGAACGGCGAAAACTCTTTCTCGAAATCAAGGAAGCCGCCATCGCCTATGAAGTCCGCCTCATTCCCACGGAAGTCATCGATGACATCAACATCCTGGAAGCGGACCGAAAGGGAATGGAGGAATGCCTCTTCGCCCTTCTTCAGAAGCATGCCGTCGATTATCTCATCACGGATTATATGAAGCTCCATACCGATATCAGAACCCTGTCCATCCCGAAAGGGGATGCCACTTCCCTCTCTGTCGCCGCCGCTTCGATTCTTGCCAAGGTGACAAGGGATGACTATATGATGGAACTGGATAAGAAGTATCCGCAGTATCAGTTTGCCAAGAACAAAGGATACGGAACCAAAGCCCATCTTCAGGCTCTCAGACAGTATGGCTATGTCAAAGGGGTCCATCGTCTCTCCTTCGAGCCGGTGAAAAGCATGGCTTCGAAGATGGAACAGCTGAAACTTTTTTGAACTTTGTGTTTTTGCCTCTTTCATACATATCTATGTTGAAGGAGGCTTTTTTCATGGAAGACAGAGAAAATCAGATGAGGGGGATTCTGCTTGCCCTTTCCAAGAAGGAAAAAGGGGATTGGCCCTCAATCTATTCCGACATCCGGAACAAGGAACCGGTGAGTCAAAAAGAACTCGAGGAGGCCTATCAGAAGACGGCATCGAAGTTTGTCACTCTTATTGATGAGGATTACCCCAGTGGACTCAAGCAGCTGGATAAACCACCTTTCCTTTTATATTATTACGGCAATTTTTCTTTGCTTCGGGAAAAATACCGATTGACCGTCGTCGGAACAAGAGCGCCGACCCTCTATCAGAACAATACGACCTATGAGTTTGTCAAAAGTCTGGAAGAGAAGACAGAGAATCGAACCGTCATCATTTCTGGCATGGCGAAAGGCATCGACTCGAGTGCCATGACGGCTGCGATGGAAATGAAGGCGCCTGTCGTCGCCGTGTTAGGATCCGGAATCGATGCTCCCTATCCGAAGAATAATAGCGGCATCTACGATTACTGTAAGAGCGGGAATGGCCTGGTCCTTTCCGAATATCCTTTGAAGACCCAGGCTCTTCCGGATCATTTTGTCTTCCGGAACCGGATTCTTGCCGCCCTTTCGATGGTGGTCTTTGTCGGAGGCGGGAGGCGGTACTCCGGAACGACGGCGACCGTCAGACATGCGCTGGACCTCAACGACGATATTCTCGCCCTTCCCTGCAATGTCACAGGAGCGGATCTGACCAATGAACTGATCCGTGACGGGGCAGGCAGTGTTCTCTCACCCGAGGACCTTCACGAAGCCCTGAAGAGCCGTTACGATTCTCTTAAGTGAAAATATTCTTAGCATAGCTAAGAGAAAAAACCTTCTTGACAAAGGGGACTTCCATCCTAATAATAGTTTGGATTTTAAGAAGGGAAGTAACGAAACATGAAACTGATTATTGTCGAATCTCCACATAAAAGCATCACCATCGGAAAGTTCCTGGGAAACGATTATAAAGTCATGGCCTCCAAGGGTCATATCCGTGACCTCTCCAGCCATGGCAAGATGGGTCTCGGCGTCGATGTCGAACATGACTTCAAGCCGGATTACGAAATCTCCTCGGAGAAGGCTCCTGTCGTCAAGGAGCTCAAGAAGGCCTTAGCCAAAGCAGACGATGTCTATCTTGCAACCGACCCTGACCGTGAAGGAGAAGCAATCTCCTGGCATCTTGCTCAGGTCTTAGGACTCGATGTTAAGACAACCAAGCGCCTTGAGTTCCACGAAATCACCAAGGGAGCTCTCACCAAGGCGCTTTCCAATCCCCGTGTCATCGATATGCCGCTTGTCGAATCGCAGGAGACGAGAAGAATCATCGACCGTCTCATGGGATTCCGTCTCTCCACGCTACTTCAGAGGAAAATCAAATCGCAGTCGGCAGGACGTGTTCAGTCGGTTGTCCTCCGTTTTATCGTCGACAGAGAAAAGGAAATCAAAGCCTTTGTTCCGGTTGAATACTGGACGGTTCAGGGAGAGTTCCTCGGTGTCAAAGGGGAGAAGATTCTCGCTGATCTCTATCAGTATCAGGGAAAGAATGTCGAACTACACAGTGAGAAGGAAACCCAGAATCTGATCAATGGTCTTCCCAAGGATTTCAAGATTTCCAATATCAAATCCGCTTCCGTCCGCAAGGAACCGAAGCCTCCGTTCATCACTTCCACCCTGCAGCAGGAAGCGTTTGCCCGTTTCCGTTATTCCACCAAACGTACTTCCGCCATTGCGCAGAAGCTCTATGAAGGTGAAGAAATCAATGGCCAGCTCACCGGTCTCATCACCTATATGAGAACTGACTCCATCCGTCTTTCTGATGAGTTCACGGCATTAGCCAAGGACTACATCGAAAAGAATTTCGGCAAGGAATATCTCGGCAAAGGTCATTTCCAGAAGGGCGGAAAGAACGTCCAGGATGCCCATGAAGCCATCCGTCCCACGGATCTTTCCTTTACGCCGGAAGTGGTCCGTCCGTATCTTTCCAATGACGAATATCAGCTTTATACCCTCATCTATCAGAGAGCCATCGCTTCCCTGATGTCTGCCAAGAAAGAGATGACGACAACCGTCATCCTTTCCGGAGATGGCTATGACTTCTCCGCTTCCTCCACGGTTCCGGTCTTCGACGGCTATACCAAGATCTACGGAGAACAGGAAGAAGAGAAGAAGACCAAGCTTCCTAAGGATGTCAAGGTCGATGACTGCTATCAGGCCGCAAACATCAAGAAAGAACAGCATTTCACCAAGGCTCCGGCCCGTTACAACGAAGGAAAACTTGTCAAGCTTATGCAGGAGAACGGAATCGGCCGTCCTTCCACCTATGCCAAGACCATCTCCACTTTGCTCGACCGCGATTATGTCGAGAATCAGAAAGGAGCTCTCGTCCCCACCGAACAGGGAATTCTGACGGCGGAGAAACTTGAGGAATATTTCCCCAAGTATATGGATGCCTCCTATACGGCGGGAATGGAAGATGCCCTCGACAGCATCGCCGACGGCAAGACCGACCGCGATGAACTGCTCTCCTCTTTCTGGAGCGAGTTCAAGAAGTACTACGAATCCGCCGAGGAGAAGATGGAAAAGATCCAGCCGAAAATCGTCGAAGGAAGGGTCTGTCCGGAATGCGGAAGTCCGCTTGTCTACCGCAAGGGAAAATACGGAGAGTTCATCGGCTGCTCCAATTATCCCAAGTGCAAATACATCGACAAGCAGAAGGAAGAGGCGGAAGTCATCACCGACCATGTCTGCCCCAAATGCGGTCACGCCTTGGTCAAGAGAAAGAGTAGGCGCGGAGAATTCGTCGGCTGCTCCAACTATCCCAAGTGCGACTATATGGAAGACCTTAAAGGGAATCCGCTCGTCAAGGAGAAGAAGGAGACTGTCATTCCCGAGGATGCCCCACTCTGTCCGAGATGCCATACCGGCCATCTGATCGAGAAGAAGAGCCGCTGGGGAAAGACCTTCGTCGGCTGTTCCAATTATCCGAAGTGCCGTTACATCGTCCCCACGGAGAAGGACGAAGAGAAAAAGGACAAATAATCGAAGAAAAGCTGACCCGCCGGGTCAGCTTTTTTGGTATGCTATTTCCGAAGGTGAACTATGAACAAATCTCAATACAAAGAAATGAAAAAGCTCCTCATCGAGGAACGGGATGCAAAGTGCCTTACGGCAGAAAAACTGTTCGATTCTCAGAAAGAGCTGTTCCGAAATCAGAAGAAGGAATACAAAGAGAAAAAACGTGCCTTCCATGAAAGCCGGAAAGCACTGAAGAAGGAAAATCGCGGGAAAAGGAAATATCTGAAGGAAGAATACCGTTCGCTCGACTTTGAGAAGGAAAAGAAAGTCCGGGAAAAAGATCTGACGGAAGAGGAAATCAAGCTTCTGAGGAGTCAGGAAGGTCTTCCCTTCTATCTCCGGTCGGAGGAAATCTTCAATATGGTCTCCCACATCGTAGGAGGCGGTCTCGGCGTTGTCTTCTTCGTGATTGGCATCATTTTCTCCTGTCTGAAAAAGCCCGGCGACATGGCGAGTCTTTTTTCAATGATTGTCTTCGGTCTCACGATGATCATGCTCTATACGATCTCCGCCGTATATCACGGCCTCCACATCGGAAAAGGGAAGAAAGTCCTGCAGATTATGGACCATTGCACCATCTATTTCCTGATTGCGGGAACCTATACCCCGGTCGTCCTGTTGGGTCTTTCTGCCCTTTCTCCCTGGCACTATGTCTTCCTTGCCGTGATTTATGCACTTTCGATCCTCGGCATTGTCCTCAATGCCACTATGATGAAGAAAATGGCGGTCAAAGTGATTTCGATGATCCTCTATATTGCGGTCGGATGGGGAATCATCTTCTTCTATCCTACCCTCTATGTCAGCATGACTCTTCCCGGCGTCTGGCTTCTGATCGGCGGCGGAATCTCCTATACCGTCGGATCCATCCTTTACGGAATCGGGTCCAAGAGACGTTATTTCCACTCTGTCTTCCATCTCTTCGTCAATGTGGGAACGCTTCTTCAGTATCTTTCCGTCCTCCTTTATCTGGTGATTCGATGAGTAATAACCGCATCACCCGTGTCGGGGACGCTGACCTGGATCGCTTTCTTGCTTATCTGAGGACGGAGCGTTCCTTTTCCGAGAAGACCATACTCTCCTACGGAGAGGATATTGCTGGATTTCTCCTCTATCTAAAAGAGGAACATCTGCTCAAGGAACAGGTCGATAAGACCATCGTCCGCTCCTATCTGTTCGCTCTGAGGAAGGAAAAACTTCAGAATACGACAGTCCGAAGAAAAATCTCCGCCCTGAGCCATTTCTACCGTTTTCTTCTGAAAAAGGATGTTGTGACCAGTAATCCCTTCCGCACGCTTTCCCTTCCGAGGAAAGACAAGAAACTCCCGGAGTTTCTTACGGAAGAGGAGATGGAATCCCTTCTTCAGTCCAACCGGGAACGGAGTGACTTCCTTCAGAAGCGGGACCAGGCTTTTCTCGAGCTGCTCTTTGTCTCCGGTCTCCGCATCAGTGAAATTGTCACCCTGAAAAAAGACCAGATTGACTTTCCAAGATGCACCATCCGCGTCATCGGAAAAGGAAACAAGGAACGGGTCACTTTCTTTACCGAAGAAGCAAAGAAAACCCTTACCGATTATCTTTCGACCCAAAGGATCGTCCTTCTCGGAAACAGGGAGGATGACGGCACCTTGTTTCTGAATCATAATGGCCTTCCGCTTACGGAACGCGGCGGGGAATATCTAGTCAGCACGGCGGCGAAAAAATGCGGATTCCCGCTTCACCTGCATCCGCATATGTTCCGTCACTCCTTTGCGAGTGAACTCGTCAATAACGGAGCGGACTTGAGGGTGGTGCAGGAACTGCTCGGACACGAGAGCATCGCTACGACCGCCATCTATACCGACGTCAGTCTCAACGATCTGAGGAAGGCCTGTGAGAACTGCCTTCCGAAACTGAATATCACGGAGGAAAAGAAAATGATCAAAGCAGTGATTTTCGACTTCAACGGTACCATGTTCTTCGATGAGGACAAGCATGTCCTCTCCTGGCGCGCCTTCAGTGAGGAGGAATTCTCCCGTCCGATTCCGGACGAAGATTTTCCGACGCATATCCACGGGTTTGCCAACCAGGAAATTCTTCCGTATCTTTCCGGAAGGGCACTTACCAAGGAAGAAGTGCTTGCCTATTCCACTAAGAAAGAGCTCTGCTATCAGAAAATCTGCGAAGAGGATAAAGAGAACCTTCATCTGGTGAACGGACTGGAGGCTTTCCTCGATGCTCTGAAGGCCAAAAACATCCCTCTTTGCATCTGCACCGCGAGCATGCGGCCCAACGTCGACTGGTATCTGAAGACCTTCCGTCTCTCCCGCTGGTTCGACGAGGAACATATTGTCTATGATGACGGGACACTGAAACGGGGAA
Organism: uncultured Bacilli bacterium; assembly: GCA_934725685.1. GTDB lineage: Bacteria > Bacillota_I > Bacilli_A > RFN20 > CAG-288 > Enterosoma. The sequence continues at coordinate 8,126 of CAKVBX010000033.1, read as the reverse complement.
AACCCGATCCCGAGATCTATCAGCGTGCTCTGAGCCGTGTCGGATTCTCCGGAGAAGACTGTCTTGTCTTTGAGGATTCCCCTTCGGGAATCGAATCCGCCTACCGGGCCGGCGTGAAGACAATCTGTGCCATCGAACCCGAGTGGAGAAGAGAAAAAATCTCTGCTCTTCCCGGTGTGAAGTATGTCCTTGACGATTTCGAGAACCTTCCTGTCTCTCTCCTTTCTTCCCTCGGCCTTGAAAAGTAAGCGTTCTACGCTGATTTTGGCGGAAAACACTTTCTTATTTCCGCTTTCCGCTTTATACTAAAAGATAGGTGGAAACATTATGGAAACAATAAATCTTTTATATATGGCCGGCTCGATCAAGACCAACTTCCAGGACGGATATTTCGTCGCCGATTACGTCATTTCGATCATCCTGATTCTCGCACTGTCTACGTTCCTCTGTCTGCAGGCGAAGCGTCTTTATGTCTATATCGGTTTCGGTGTGCTCGATTTTCTCTATATCCTGTTCCTCACTCTCAATCTGAAGCTTCTCGCCCTTATCATGCTTCTTAGCATCTTCACGGCGACTATCATTTGCACGAGCATCAACGCCGGATTTTTCCGCAAGTATGTGACGGCCCCGATGAAACAGCAGAAAGGTTCTGCCGCCAAGGGTGGATTCGACAAGAAGAAGATGATCGAGAATATCTGCACGGCGGTCAAATGGCTCTCCGACAACAAGACCGGCGCCCTCATCACGTTTGAACGGGATACACCGATGGATACCTATATGACAAATGGTACGGTCATCAACTGCCCGATCACGCCGGAAATCATTGAGACCATCTTCTATGAAGGCTCGAGACTCCACGACGGTGCCATCATCATCCGCAAGGACATCATCGTCTCTGCCGCTGTCTATTATCCGAATTCCACCAAGGCCATCGTCGGAAAGTTCGGTGCGAGACACCGCGCTGCCTTAGGCATCTCGGAACTCACCGATAGTGTCACCATCGTCGTTTCGGAAGAAACGGGAAGAATCTCCATCGCCTATGGCGGTGTCTTGGACAACGTCAAGATGATGGAATTCGAAAAGGTTTTCCGCGACCGTATCGCCTGATTCTATTGCTCCCTTCGGGGAGCTTTTCTTTTTTTGGCTGTTTCCACTTTTCATCAAGGAAAGCCAGGTTGTCGAGAAAAGGGTGAAACGGAACTGATATTGTTCTTCTTTTCCTTTTCCGATTTCGCGAAATTGGTTTTTTCCGTGTTACAATATAGTCACAAATCAAGGAGGTTTTTGATATGTCTACACCGCACAATGAAGCCGAACAGAATGCATTCGCCAAGACCGTTCTCATGCCGGGGGATCCTCTCCGCGCCAAGTTCATCGCCGAACACTACCTCAGTGATGTGAAGCAGGTCAACGGCGTCAGAAATATGCTTGCCTATACCGGATACTACAAGGGGAAGAAAGTCTCCGTCATGGGCTCCGGAATGGGCATTCCGTCCATCGGAATCTATTCCTATGAACTCTATACCCATTATGGAGTCGACAGAATCATCCGCATCGGTTCCGCAGGTTCCACTTCCAAGGACCTGAAGCTTTTCGATCTCGTCATCGCCCAGGGTGCGAGCACCAATTCTTCCTGGTCGAGTCAGTACAATCTCCCCGGAACTTTCTCGGCCATCGCTTCCTATCCTGTCATGGAGGAAGCCATCCAGGCCGCCAAACAGTTCGGCTACCGTTATCAGGTCGGTCAAGTCCTCTCTTCCGACAATTTCTATGGTGAAGACTGGAAACCATGGGCGGCCATGGGAATCCTCGCCTGCGAGATGGAAGCGTACGGCCTTTACTGCATCGCCGCTCAGCTTCACAAGGAAGCTCTCGCCATCCTCACCATTTCCGACAGCATGATCGAACACGCTGAGACCACGGCTAAGGAAAGAGAACAGTCTTTCACCAACATGATGGATGTCGCTTTGGAGTGCATCAAGGAATAGAATGGCAGGTCTGATTTTTGTCCTTGTCCTTCTCCTTCTGATTCTTCTCTTCGCTTTTCTTCTCTGTTATGATGCCCTGTCCCTCAGAATGGAGAGAAAGCATCATCGTGGGAAAATCTACCGCATTCTTTATCAGTATGCGGATGAGGAGGACTGCTATCTTCTCAATGATGTCCGGGTGTTTCTCAGCAAGGACGAGATGGAACCTACCAAGGTTGACCACATCCTTTTCACTGAGAAATATATTTACCTCATCAACGATTTCCTCGCATTCGGCGGTATCTACGGCAATGTGAGGGATGCCTCTCTGTTCCTCAAGAGGACGGATGGAAAAGTCCAGACGATTCCGAATCCTGTTTTCATCGGGAAGGAATTGGTCCGTGATTTTGAGGATGATGTGATGATCGGACATGAGAAGCATGCATTTATCGCCATGACGGTCTACAATCCTTCCCTGGTGGTGCCTAAAGGAATCCACGTCAAGGATTATGAATCCTGTTTTCTCTCCGTGGAGGAACTTGCGGAGACCATCCGGAATTCCCAGGATGATTCCGTCTCTCCGTTCAGTGACGAAAAGGTTAAGCTGCTTGTCGATATCATCAAGGAGCGTTCCGACCGGGTGAAGGAACAGATGGAGACGAACAAGAAAAAGAAGTGATAATATTTTAGGAGGTGTGCTATTCATGAACAAATCTAAGAACGATCTTCGTGCTTTTGTGAGGTCATCCTGGAAACGTGTGATGGGGAAAGAGATCGCTGTCGATTTTCTTTATCTCATTTTGCCTGCTTTCCTTCTTTCCTGCATTTTCTTTTTGGCGATGTACAGTTTTATTTTGTCTTTTTTCGCCGTCTATTTCATCCTGCCGATGTTCTATACCGTCGAGCGGAGAATCCGTTACCATCTGATCGGAATCGGGAAACCAGGTTTTTCCTATAAGGACGGATATATCGCATTCTTCCGGGAACGGAAAGGCGGAATTTTCGGTGCGCTGTCTACATTCTTCCTCTCTTTCTCCCTGCTTCTTCTTTCCTATGTCATCTTTTTCCAGGTTCTACCCAATATGGTGAACGCCTATCCGGATAGCAAGGAGGTCTACCTGAAGCTCACGGAGATGATCAACGATCCCTATGAGAACATAAACGATATCTCGACCTATTTCTTAACGAACATGAGTGCGCTGCAGCAGCCGTTGTCCATCTTCATCTCCGTCTGCTTCTTCCTCCCCATCTTTGTCTTCCTCTTCTGCACTGTTCCGATGAATCTCACCTACCATCAGCTTGCCACCATCGTCCTTCCTGATATCGACAAGAACATCTCCGCTTCTCAGGCGAGAAGCCTCGCCAAGAACGGATTCGGCCGTTCCCTCGCCTTCCGGGAAGTCTCCTGTCATTTTGCCTATAACTGGCCCTTCATGGTCATTTTCACACTGCTCTATGCGGGAAGTACCTACCTCACTTCTCTCATCACGACGAGCAACTCTTCCCTGGTTCCGCTCCTTTGTCTCATCACTCCGGCAGTCTCGGTCTTCTATGGCCTATTCCTTCAGTATCTTGGCCTCATCAATGACTACAGCATCATTGAGGCTCTTTCTAATGAACTTCCGGATAAGATTCCGGATGCGATGAAGGCCTATATTAATCAGGCCTATCACAACCCTAACTACATCCACGGCGAGGAAAGTGCAGCCCGCGGTTCCTTCTTCCCGGAACCTAGGCGTTACGAAGATAAACAGCCGGATATCGTTGTGGAACCGGAGAGTCAGGAAGAACCATCCCACGGCGTCGTCATCGACTTCTCCGACAAGGAGGATAAGAAATGATTTCTGTCGGTATCGATATTGGATCGACAACCATCAAGGCGGTCGTACTTTCCGATGAGGATGAAGTCCTCTTCACCCTCTACGAACGTCATTATTCGAGAATTTCCGAGAAACTGGAGGAAGTTCTTGATCGACTGAAGGAAGGACCTTTTTTCGGTAGGGATTCCGTCTCCCTTTCTTTCACCGGAAGCGCCGGCATGGGCATTGCGGAAGGTTGCGATTTTCCGTTCTATCAGGAAGTCTATGCCACAAGGGAAACGACGAGGCGTTTCTATCCTTCTGTCGACAGTATCATCGAACTCGGTGGAGAGGATGCGAAAGTACTATTTCTGAACAATGGCGTGGAAGTCAGAATGAACGGAACCTGTGCCGGTGGCACGGGAGCCTTCATCGATCAGATGGCGAACCTTCTCAATGTGAAAACGGAAGAGATGAACGAACTCGCCAGCCATCACGAAAGGACCTATACCATCGCTTCCCGCTGCGGTGTCTTTGCAAAAAGCGATATTCAGCCCTTGCTCAACCAAGGTGCAAGAAAGGAAGACATCGCGGAGAGTATTTTCTATTCCGTTGTCAATCAGACCATTGCCGGCCTTTCCCAGGGGCGGGAAATCAAAGGCAATGTCATGTACCTCGGCGGCCCGCTCACCTTCATGCCGGAACTGAGAAAGTGTTTCGACAAAGTCCTAGCTGTAGAAGGTGTTCTCCCTGAGAACTCCCTTTACTTTGTCGCCATCGGCGCCGCCTTATTGGCAAAGAAAGACAAAGAGACAAGACTTTCCTCCATCATGGACAAAGTCCGGAACTACAGAAACAACGAAAACTTCGCCTACCTCGATCCTCTTTTCAAGGATGAGGCGGAATACGAAGCCTTCGTGAAGAGACAGGAAAAGAACCATGTGCCCTGTCTTCCCTTGGAGGAGTATGAAGGACCGCTTTATCTCGGTGTCGATTCCGGATCGACGACACTGAAGATGGTGGCCATCGACAAAGACGATCAGATCCGTTATTCCGCCTATGTCTCCAATCAGGGAGATCCGATTGTCCAACTGCACCATATGCTCCTCGACTTCTATCATCGGAAGAACGCCAATGCCTATGTCGCCGGTTCCTCTTCCACCGGTTACGGAGAGGAACTTGTGAAGAACGCCTTCCGATTCGATCACGGCATCGTGGAGACGATGGCCCATTTCGAGGCGGCCAAGCATTTCCTTCCCGATGTAGAATTTGTCATCGATATCGGCGGTCAGGATATCAAATGCTTCAAGATCCGTAATGGTGTGATTGATGACATCTTCCTCAATGAGGCCTGCTCCTCCGGCTGCGGTTCCTTCCTTCAGACCTTTGCTTCTTCCTTAGGGTATTCTGTTTCCGACTTCGCTAAGAAGGGCCTCTTTGCCAAACGTCCGGTGAACTTGGGTTCCCGTTGCACGGTCTTCATGAACTCTTCCGTCAAACAGGCACAGAAAGACGGCGCCTCGGTGGAGGATATCGCCGCAGGTCTTGCCATTTCCGTGGTCAAGAATGCCCTTTATAAGGTCATCCGCTGCGCAAGCAGGGAGGATCTCGGGACGAAGATTGTCGTCCAGGGAGGTACCTTCCTCAATGATTCTGTGCTTCGCTCCTTTGAAAAAGAACTCGGGACAGAAGTCATCCGAAGCGATATCGCCGGTCTGATGGGTGCCTATGGTGCGGCATTAGACAGCAAAGGTCTCGGCTTGAAGGAATCCTCGATGCTTTCCGAAGCGCAGTGTGAGCATTTCGAAAGGAAGGTGACGGATTATCTCTGTCAGCTCTGCAATAACCACTGCCATCTCACCTTATCCAGGTTCGATGGGGGAAGAAGCTTCATCGGCGGAAATCGCTGTGAACGCCCGATTACGAAGAAGGCGCGAGATACTTCTCTCGACCTCTATGATTACAAGTATCGTCTTCTCCGTTCCTTTGACAAATCCATGGATGAGGAAAACAAATATCCTTTAGGCAAAATCGGTATTCCGATGGGACTCAATCTCTATGAACTTCTTCCTTTCTGGTCGACCCTTTTTGCAAGTCTCGGCATTCAGCCTGTCGTGTCTTCGCCTTCTTCCAATCACCTCTATCATCTCGGACAGATGACGATTCCCAGCGACACCGTCTGTTATCCGGCCAAGCTCATGCATGGTCATGTCATCGATCTTCTCGACAGAGGAGTGAAGAATGTCTTCTATCCCTGTATGACGTGGAATATCAAGGAGAGCCATACGGACAATCATTACAACTGTCCGGTCGTCGCCTATTATTCCGAGGTCATCCGCGCCAATGTGAAACGCCTGGAGCAGGATGGCATCCGCTATATGAATCCTTATGTCAGCCTTTATGAAAAAGGTCATTTTGCAGAGAAAATCTACGATTATCTGAAGGACTATTATCCTACATTAGGGAAACGTAGTGTGAAGAAGGCAGCAAAACTTGCTTTTGAAGCTTATGACAACTATGAGAAAACCATCTTCGATAAAGGAATGGAAATTATTGCCGAGGCGAGAAAAGAGAATAAGACTATCATTGTCTTAGCAGGAAGACCTTACCATGTCGATCCGCTCATCAACCATGACATCGATAAGCTCATCCTTCAGTATGGCTGTGCCGTCATTTCGGAGGATGTCATCGCTAGAATGGTGAAGAAGCCGGAACCGAGTCATGTTCTCAACCAATGGACCTATCATTCCCGTATGTATAAAGCGGCGGAGTACGTCTCTTCGAACGACGATATGCAGCTCATGCAGCTCGTTTCCTTCGGATGCGGTGTCGATGCCGTGACTTCGGATGAAGTGAGAGATATCCTGGAGCGGCACGGAAAGATTTATACCCAGATCAAGATTGATGAAGTGACCAATCTCGGCACGGTGAAAATCAGAATCCGCTCCCTTTTGGAGGCGCTTAGAAAGAGGAATCAGAAATGAAGGAACAGAAACTGAAAAGAGATAAGACGGGCCGCATCATCTTCACCAAGAAGATGAGGAAAACCTATACACTTCTGTTTCCGATGATGGCACCGATTCACTTTGCGATGCTGCAGAAGGTGTTCAATCATTACGGCTATCATGCGGAACTTTTGACGGATACCAGCCCTGAGATTGCGCAGACTGGCCTGAAATATATTCAGAACGATATGTGCTATCCGGCCATACTGAGCTGCGGTCAGATGATCCATGCGCTTCAAAGTGGAAAATATGACCTCCATCATGTCGCGTTGCTGCTCTCTCAGACGGGTGGCGGATGTCGTGCCTCGAACTATATCAAACTACTGAGGAAAGGCTTGGAAAGGGCGGGCCTGGGATATGTTCCGACGATTTCCGTCAATCTTTCCGGACTGGAACCGAATCCCGGCATGAAGATTACCATTCCCCTTATCCGACGTGCCGTTGCGGCTGTCATTTACGGTGACCTCATCATGTGTCTGAAGAATCAGGTGGAACCTTATGAGGTCAACAAGGGAGAAGCGGAAAGGCTCACCCAGAAATGGATTGAAGAGCTTTCGAATCAGATGCTTCACCGTGATGGCTATAAGATGAAAGTAGTGAAGCGAAATCTTGCGAAAATCACCGAGGAATTCGCTGCCATCAAAAAAGACGGGAAGAAGCGGCTGAAAGTCGGTGTCGTCGGAGAAATCTATGTAAAATACGCGGCACTAGGAAATAACAACCTTGAAAAGTTTTTGCGAAGCGAGGATTGTGAGGTCAATCTTCCTGGCATGATGAATTTCGTCCTGTTTAAAATCGATAACCGAATCATCGATTGTGATCTCTACGGCGGACATCGGCTCAAACGCTTCGGATGCAAGATTCTGTTTGATTATTGCACCCACATTCAGAACATGTTCAATGATGCCATCCGGGAACATTCGGATTTCGAAGTCCCGAGCACCTATCAACACGTCAAGGAACTTACCGTCGGCGTCAACGGAATGGGAAACCGCATGGGAGAAGGCTGGCTTCTTACCGGCGAAATGCTGGAGCTTGCCGATACCGGTTACGAGAACATCGTTTGCACACAGCCGTTCGGTTGTCTTCCGAATCACATTTCCGGTAAGGGAATGATCCGGAAAGTCCGAGAAAAGATGCCGAATGCCAATATTGTCGCTGTTGATTATGATGCCGGTGCACCGAAAGTCAATCAGGAAAACAGAATCAAGTTGATGCTTTCCATCGGAAAAGAGCGGATGGATAAATAAAAAAGCCTTATCGGAAAGGACGGAACTTATGATGTGTACCCTTTGTCAAGGACACATTGAAAAAAGTGTACATAACAATTGAGGATTACCTTCTTGGACTAGTCC
>CAKVBX010000032.1 GCA_934725685.1 uncultured Bacilli bacterium | reverse complement strand
GGCTCATCGCAGATGAGGACATCCGGGTTGGCCGTCAGGGCGATGGCGATGACGATACGCTGTCTCATACCGCCGGAAAATTCGAAGGGATACTGCTTAAAACGCTGCTCCGGCTGCGGGATGCCGACTTCCTTCATGACCTTGAGGGCAGCCTCCTTGGCGTCCTTCTTGGAAATGCGGAACTTGGACTGATAGGCTTCTTTCTTCGCCTTTCTTTCAAGATAGAGTTCCTTGACTCTCTTCTTGATATCCGCCTTCTTCGTCTTATCTTTTTCTGAGAAATAAGACCGGCAGAGCTTGTAAAACTCTTCATCGAGCGGTTTCTTTTCGGCGAGGTACTTTGCTTTTTCTTCTGCCTTAAATTTCTTGATTTCTTCGTCAGCTTCCTTGTTCTTGGCCTTCAGGGCAGCCTTCAGCGTAGGGAGAGCTTCCTTATAGATTCTGTCAGCTTCCTTTTTGGCTTCCTGACCTTCCTTGACAAGGAGAGCATGTTTTTCTTTCTTCTTGACTTCAAGCTTCTTAATGTCTTCGGAAGTCTTTTCTTTCAGAGCGAGATAATCTTTCTCTGCCTTCTCATACTCGGGAGTCCCTTTCTGATACTGGTCTCTTGCAAGATCGGCTTCATTGACTTTGGTGCGAAGCTGATAGATTTCCTTGGAGAATTCCTCATCGGAAGCTTCGACTCTTCTGTCGGCGCGACGATAGACTTCGTCTCTTTTGACTTCATTGTTCTTATATTCAGCATTTTCCTTGGCAGTGATCTGGTCCTTCATTCTCTTGAGGAGATTTCCGTTCACGAGCATCGCTTCGGTGATCTGCTTTCCGACCTTCATGATCGGATTAAGGGAGGAAAGCGGATCCTGGAAGATCATGCCGATCTTGTGGCCGCGGATGCGGTGGAATTCGCTCTCATCGATTTTGGTGAGGTCTTCTCCCTCGAACATGACGGATCCCTTTTCGATGACGGCAGAAGCCGCAAGGATACCCATGATGGTCTTGGAAGTGACGGACTTGCCACTTCCGGATTCTCCGACGATACAGAGGGTTTCTCCTTTGTAAAGGTCGAAGGTGACACCGCGGACGGCATGAACTAAGCCTTCATCCGTCTTGAAGGAGACGTGAAGGTTACGGACAGAAAGAATCGCATCGTCCCGTTTCTGGGAGGCGAGAATCTCGGAGAGAGTCTTGCCGGCATAGGGACGGCTGTTTTCCTGAGTTTCTTCCTGGTTCTGAAGAACATTCTGTTCATTGTTTTCCATATTATTCCGATCCTTTCAGTGACGGGTTGAACGCATCACGGAGACCGTTTCCGAAGAGATTGAAACAGATCATGAGCAACGAGATGATGATGGCGGGGATGACAAGCTGATACGGATATTCCGAAAGATTCTTCTGGCTGTCGGAAAGGATGACGCCGAGAGAATCGAGGTTCTGAAGGCCGAGACCGAGATAGGAGATGGTCGCTTCGGAGAAGATGGTGGACGGAATCATCAGGATGGAGCTTGTGATGATGGTACCGATGGCATTGGGAAGAATGTGACGGAAGATGAGTCTGGGTGCCTTGGCACCGAGTGTCTTGGCGGCGAGAACGTATTCTCTTCCTCGGTATCGGTAGAACTGCGATCTTGTGGTTGCCTCCGTTCCGATCCAACCTGTTAGGCAGAGAGACAGGGCAAAGACAAAGAAGTTCTGGCCGAGCTTCAGGGTGAGAACGGTCATAAGAATGATCCACGGGATACCGGCAAGGACATCCGTGATACGTTCCATGACAAGGTCGACGGCACCGCCGAAGTAACCGGAGATACTTCCCCAGATGACACCGATGGTGATATTGACAAGGGCGACGATGATGCCGAGAATCAGGGAAGTGCGAAGACCGGAGAAGACATATTTGAGAATGTCCTTTCCCTGATATTCGGTTCCGAGAAGATGGATAGGCATCGAAGAATAGCCGAGATACCGATACATGAGAACGGTGCAGTCCATCGTGTAGATGGTTTCACCGTTGGCAGTGGCGGAAGTCTGGGCGTTAACTTCACGGACGTAGACTTCACCGGATTTTTCACCGGCTTCGGTCACCTTGAAAGTGCTCGGAGCGACGGCGTTGCTCTTGGTGAAATCATATTCGATATAGCCCTTCTTGATCCAATCCTGGAAGGTCGCCGTGGAGACTTTGATACCCTTGCGGTAACCATAGGCGAGACGGTAGGCATCGATGAGGAGGTCGCACTTCATGGAGAAGGTATCGACCGCATCGAAACGTTCCGTCGTGATAGAGGTCCAATAGGACGCATTGGCCGTGGAGCCATTCATCTTTTCGAGCTGAACAAGCGCATTGGCATCCTTGACTTCGGAATTGGAGGTTCCGAAGCTTCTCATTCTGAGATTTCTGCGTTCGGAAGCGGCGAGGGCAGAGCCGTCATTCTTCGTTCCGGTGATTTCGAAATCATGGAGGAAGAAGGCAGTCTTGCTGTCGGCTTCGGATTTCATGAGGAATCCGATGGAGAACTGCTGATTGAGGACGGAGGAAGGGGTATTGCTGTTGCTGATGAGTTCGTTGAGATCTTTTGTGACGGTCTCGTGCTTGGTGACCGTCATGTCATCGCTATCCTTCTTCAGGGCAGTGCCGTAATCTCTGGAGAACTCAGTCAGATAGTTGATGGAGCCGTCATTGCCGCAAAGAATGATGGCCCATTCCGGCGTAGCTTCATAGCCATCTTTCTCTCTGGTTCCCAATGTATAGGAAATCTGATACTTATTGTTTTTGAGATCAAGCTTGAGCGGAGTGTAATAGAGATAACCGGTCTGATCGGCTTTGGCTTCCTTTTCGATTTTGGCGTATCCGCCAGAACCGGAAGTGGAGGCGTGATCGACATAGCCGGTCTTGACATTCTTGACTTTGACAATGGTTTCCTCGTCGTCATAGCTTCCGATGTAATCATCATAATTGATGGTACCATCTTCGTTAAGCCCATAAGGAAGTGTCTGGTTCTTCAACGTTCTGGTTCCATCCCAAAATCCGCTGCCGGCAGAGAACAGCTTCATCGGGAGGTTGGTCTCGTAATCATGCTTGTTCTTGATGTCGTAGGGAAGTGTCTGAATATGCTTGGTGACCGTATTGCCATCGCTGTCCTTGCCTTCATAGTCAATTTGGAAAGGAAGGACGATGGATAAGACGAAGAGGGTTCCTAAGATAATGCCGCCGACCACGGAGGACTTGTTCTTGCGGAAGCGGTGGAACGCATCGCGGAGGAAGGTCGTCGGACGGGTCGTGAACTTGGTATCGTGAATCTTCTTGTCTTTCTGGACAAAGGAAAACTGAGCGTCATCCACCTGATTGCCGAAGGCATCGTTGCCTTTCTTTCCGGCTTCGAAGGTGTAGGAAACTTCGGGATTTTCCGAAGCATTCTGATTGTTATGTTCGTTATCGATCATGCTTTGGCTCCCATTCTGATACGGGGATCGACAATACCGTAACTGAGGTCGACAAATAGATTGGCGACAAGACCGATGACGGTATAGACGGCCATATCAACTAATAATACATTGTAGTCTCTGGTGTTGATGCAACGGACAAACAAAGTTCCGATACCCGGAATACCATAGAGCTGTTCAAGAACCATGGAACCAGAGAGAATGCCGATGAACTGTCCGATAATCATCGGAACAATCGGAACCATGGAGTTTCTTAAAGCATGACGGACGATGCACTGGTTTCTGGAAAGACCTTTGGTTCTTGCAAGAAGCAGGAATTCGCTGGACATGACTTCGCAGAGTTCGGCTCTTGTATAACGGGTAAAGGCGGCAACAGAGCCGAAGGAAAGGGCCATGACCGGAATCACGTAACCGGCAATTTTGTCTCCGATGGAGGCAGTGTCCCCCGGCCAACGGGACGGCAGCCAATGAAGTTTGAAGGCGAAGAGAAGAAGAAGGAGAGAAATGACGACGAAGGAAGGAACGGAGATCATGATCATGACAAGGGTCGAGATGACATGGTCCGTCGTCTTGTTCTTGCGGAGGGCCGCCCAGATTCCAAAAACGAATCCGAGAGGGACGGAGAAGATCATCGACCAGATATTGACCTTGATGGTAGGAAGGAGTCGCTGTCCGATGATGTACATGGCGGAAGAACCCGGCTGAACGGCGGTGGATTCGCCCCAGTTCCATTCGGTGAAGATGGCACGAAGCCAGGCTCCATACTGAAGGATGATCGGCTTCTGATAATAATAGTAGACCGTACCGGTGGTGTCGCGGAAGATGAGTTTCGCCGTGCCCAGGTTTTCCTGGGCAGAGCGATACACGACGAAGTAACCTAAACGGACCTGATTTTCACAATAGGCATACTGCTGAACTTCCGTTCCTGCCATCGCCTCTCCTGGAAGAAGTTTCACGAGGAAGAAGGTGATGGTAAGAATAATGAAAGTCGTGACAATCAATAGCCCTAAACGTTTTAACGAGTATTTAACGATATAAGGCATGGGGTTTATTTCTTTCCAGTGATACCGAAGTAACTGTTGAGGGTGAGAGTAGAGGAGAAGTTCTTTGTCTCGCCGTTGACGTCGACAGAGTAGGAGACGGTGGCAGTGGCAATGGAAGAATCGACGGTCTTATAATCGCCTTTGAGCTCATCGTATTCCTGATAGGTGTTGAAGTCGCTGTTGAGGGTGAAGGAAATGGTGTAGTCATTAGCAGCAGTGGCACCGAGTTCGGTAATGGTCTTCTGTTCTGTCTGTGCTTCGGAGTTCGTGGCTTCGAAAGTGATGGAGTCGAGCTTGGCACCGGCATTGACAAGATCCTGGAAGGAAATCTTGTAAGTGACGGATTTCTTGCTGTCGTCGATGCTTTCATAGTGGAAGTTGCCGTGGGCAGCGGAGACGTTGACGGCAGTGGCGATTGTTTTGTCCTTGGTGAGGAGGACACCGGTATTGGCCGCATTCCAGAGGCCGTCGAAGGACCAAGTCTTGCCGTCATAGACAATATCGCCCTGATCGTCATCATTGACCTTGCTGGTATCCGGACCCCAGTTGAGGGTGAAGCCGGAAGAGTTGTCGGACTTAAGAACTTCGAAGAAGTTGATCGGGTCCATGGCGCCGCCGGAGATAGCGCCGAAGCCGAGGTCGAATTCGCCCTGCTTCATCTTGTTATAGACCTGGTTATAGTCGGAAGAAGGTGTCGGAGTGGAGATATTGAGGATGTAGTTTCCGTAATAGTCTTCCTTGTTAACCTTTTCGAAGATTTCCTTGATGGAATCGAAGACATCGGAATATTCCTTGAGGTCGGAAGTGTTCATCCAGTCCATGACGATGGTGAGGACGTACTTTCCTTCCTTGTTCTGTTTGATTTCCTTGTTGTTGATGGCTTCCTTGATGGAACCTTCCATGGCGAGACGGAGTTCGCTGGCAGCGGCATCGGCATTGTAGCCGTAGTGCTCGTTGTAACGGTCGGCGAGAACGGCCTTGTGGGCAGGTGTGGAGTTATAGGAGACACCACTCTCAGGATCGATGAGATAGTTGTCGGAGAAGTATTCCTGCGTCGGCTTCATGCCACGGTCGGAGCAGATTTTCTCACGGTTGAGGCCATAGGAGAGGAAGTTGAGGAAGTGAATGTCGGACATGTATCTTCTGTGGGTAAGGAAGGTGTTGTTGGAAGTATTGGAAACAAAGGAAGCATCGTGCTGATAGACCTTGCCGTTGGTGCCAAAGAGCTCGTTCCAGCGGTCGACGGAAGTTCCATTGACGTTGATCTTGAAGTTGGAATCGCCCTTGGTCTCATACTTTCTCCAGGTCATTCCGTTCTGGCCTTCGCCTTCGGTGGATTTGAAATCGCCCTTCAAATCGTCCTTGTTCGGAGCATAGGAATCGATGGATCCATCGAGGAACAGACTCTTGGAAACAGAGGAATCCTCGACTTCGTTATACTGGAATCCAGGGAGCAGATAGACTTCTCTGGTGTTGCCGTTGGCGAACCTATCCTGCTTGTAGAAATACCGGTCGTTCTTCTTAAAAGTGATTCTCTTGGTTTCCCACTCACTGATGTAATAGGCACCGGTGGAAAGCATGGTGTCGACCGGCGTATAGCCATCCGGAAGCTTACCGACCATCTTGGCATCCCAGAGCTTGAGGAAGTCGGCCGGAAGCGGAGAATAAAGAGAAGAAGAGAGATAGTACATGGCATAGAACTGGGTGCAAGGCTGAAGAAGGTTGAACTCGATATAATCGCCCTGGTCATCGTTTCCGACCTTGACGACATCGTCCATGCCGGCTTTTTCCCAGGCATCATCATCCCAGATGGCCTTCGAATCGCCGGTGGTGTTCTTGGAAGTGAGGGAATAGTACTTGGCGGCACCCTTGGCAAAACCAGAGACACCCTTGGTCAGTTCCGCACCGCGGTACTGGCCGTTGAAGCAGGTGAGCATGTACTTGATCGGAGTAAGGTAATCTTCCTTGGTGACAGCTCTTCCGTCGAAGGAAGAGAGTTTGACACCATCCTTCGTCTTGGTCGAAGCGGTACGATAGACGAAATCGGAACCAGTCTTGACGTGGATTCTCCAACGGGTGTTGGTGATGGTGTCGGCATTTTCGGTAATGACTTTACCGTTATCGTCAATCGGAAGCGGACGGTCATCGAGGGCCGTGTTGCTATACCATTCGTATCCGTCGCTGGACTGATTGAGACGGGTCTGATAATAGGCGTTGGAAATATAATCGTAAACCGAGGAGACATCGCTTCCGGAAGCATTCATGGCGTTGGCGTGAGACGGGAGGGAAGTCGTGGCAACCTGATAGTAGGAAGCGTTGTTGCCGCTGATCGGATGCTGGATGTCGCCGTCAAGTTTTCCTTCTCTCATCGTGCCCCAGCCATAGCCGGTGACATAGGAGTGAGGAGTCGGCTGATAACGGCTGTTATAACAGATGTTGGCGCCATTAGAGAACAAAGTGATTCCGGTGAGATAATTATCGACGGCATACTTTTCCAAAGAGGCGAGAATGTTGGCCTTTTCGTCATAGGAAGCGGAAGCATACGAGAAGGCACCGACGGCATCCTCGGAGTCGTTGACCGTGACATGGAAGGTCATCTGTTTGTTCTGGTCCGTGCTGACATAGACCTTGACATCGGCTGTACCTGCCTTGACCGGAGTGAGAAGACCGGTATGTTCACCGACCGTAATAACGGTCGTATCGGAAGAAGTGAACGTGAATTCCGGATTCGTGTTGTCGAGCATCGAGGCCACAAGGCCGGCGGCTCTTTCGCCCATGGTGACCGTGATGGAAGAGTCTCCTTCATACTCGACGCCCTTATAAGTGACGATGAAATCGCCCTGAACGGTCGTGGTGGTCTTATCCGAGGTCGTAGGCTTACCGGAATTGTTGGAATCATTCTTTCCGCAGGATGCGAGAAGCGTGATGGCAAGAATACCGAACAACGAAACTGCTTTTTTCATGTTTTTCATATTTTTGAATACCTCCTTCGGGGTTATTTCCAGCACAAAAAATAAGGACACAAAAAGCGCTGAATATAAATATTTTATTATTTAATAACAAGTAGTCAACAAAGGTTTTTTTAAGAGTTAGATGATTCCTTGAAATAAAATTAAAAAAGCGCTTTCATTTTCAATCTTTTCAGATTGGGAAATAAGCGAAAATGATGCACAGAATCAGACAGATGGTCCCAATGACACACCAGGGAATCCAAAGTTGTCTTGCCATATGGCGTTTTTCCTGAAGCCGTTCCCTGTATTGCTGCATATCAGGATAGAGGACTTTCCCTCCCCTGCGGAAGGAGGAAATCCAGTTGATGAACTGAAACCGGAAAACATCGAAAATTCCGGCTCTTGTGACAAGATAAAGTCCGGTGTAACCGAGGTAACACATCGCAACAATAAGAAGCTCATTGCTGAGTCCAAGGTCGGTATAGAAATACATCGGAATCACGAAGGCGACCGGAATCAGACAGGCGATGACATAACTGAGAATCAGTTTTTTGGTTTCATCTGTGAAAAGCATAACAAGAGTATAAAGCAAAAGCCCTGGAAATCCAGGGCTTTTGTAATGGAAATCAATCGGATTACTTCTGTTCTCTTCTCTTCTTCAGAGCAAGAGCGACACCGGTAAGAGCCAAAGCTCCCGCGATGGAGGAAGCAGCGATGACGCTACCTCCACAACCCTTCTTATCAGAAGAGGAATCACCGGAAGCGGAGGTGTCCTTGCCGGGTTCGGTGGTTGTCGTATCCTTACCAGGTTCATTGCCACCTTCGAAGGAAACGGTGAAGGAGTTGTCCTCCTTGCCCATTTCGACAGCAAGAATACCGGTTTCGACATCATAATTGAACTTTGCATCTTCTCCGCCGATCTTGACACTCACTTTGGTGAGGTTCTTACCGATGTTCATGTAGACATAGTACTTATCGGTAACCTTCATGTCAGTGCCGTTGGCATTGAAGAGGGAGACATTGTAGACACCGGTCTTGACCTGGGAGACATCGAAATCATTCTTGTTGGTGAAGAAGGTGGAACCGACAGAGAAGGTCGGATCCTGCGGATGTACCATGACGACGAGCTTGTTGTGGGCGAGGTCAGTGATTTCGATATAGATGCGGTTGTCCTTCATCCAGCGGTCGGTGATGTTGAAGGAAGCGGAGTAGAGATTGTCGGAGCCTTCCACCTTGGTCGTATTGACGACAGCGGTCGTGTTGGCCGTGGCACGATAATCGGCACCCTTGGCGACGATATCGAGATAGGTTCTGTTGTTGGCAGACCGGGTCGTGATGCTCTGAAGTTCCGGAGCAGTCTTGTCGACCGTGAGCGTATAGGACTTAGTCTGCGTCACACCGGCACCTTTGACCTGGAAGTTGAATTCGAGTGTGTAATCACCCTCGTCGAGCTTGGAGAGGTTGATATCAGCATATCCTCTGTGGAGGAAATACGGGACGGAATTGTCGCCGTTGACAAGCCAGGACTTGTAGAGTTCGCCGTTGACGGTAGCCCAGGTTCCGCTGTAATAACCAAGATCAGCAATCTGTCCGTTGAGAACTTCATTGCTTCCGTTCTTGATAGACCAGGTTGCGTTGGAGACGGCACGATTGACGAAGAAGGTGGTGATGATATGATCGGAGATACCCGTGGCACCGGCATAGAGATGGGTCGGATCCTTGCCATCGGTGACGGTGAGGAAGTTGGCACCATCCGCCTTGGCGGAGCCGTTCATGTTGCCGATATTGGAGATTGCCTTGGAAGAGAGGGAAGCGCCGGTGGCAGAGATGGTGGAACCGTTGTAGGCACTGGCCTTCTTGTAATTGTCGTTGAGGTTCTGCATGTAATTGTCGACAAGATCGGAAGTGTAGAGTCTTCCGTCTTCTCTTTCGATGTCGAAGTCTTCGACAGCAGAGCCGACCGTGTAATCACCGTAGAAACCGAGATAAGGCATCGAGAGAGTGAGATTATCATCACCGGAAGTTTCCTTCAGCGTGAGATAGCCTTCGACATAGTTTCCGCCGCCGACGGAGAAGTACTTGGCGAAGTATTCCTTCAGTGTTCCATCGAAGTTGTCGACCATGGAGTCTTCGAAGTCTTTGGAAAGATGGAGATCATCGATACGGACCTTAACTTTGGCAGAGGCCGTGGAATGAGCGGCGACAGCAACCGTACCGGTGAGCTGATGGTCCTCCGGAATGGCGATGAGGTCGTCGTTGACGGAAGCAGTGATCTGACCGACACCATAAGGATAGGTGTCCGGATCATTTTCATCGAAGTCGACATAATCGTCATAACCGATGGTCTCTTTTCTGGAGCTAGCTTCCTCTTCCTTGTACTCATCGTGAGTAGTCATGATACCGAGATGCGGAACCATGAGGGAGAGAGAAGGCTTATAGGTTCTGGCGGAGTCGGAATCGTTATGGATGGTGTAATCGAACTCGATGTAGTTAGCAGAGCTATCCGTGAATTTTCCGCCTTCGACCTTGAGAGAACCGGTATTCTTCAGTTCAGCCTTAGACTCGACGGAATTGTCGAATCCACCGAGATCACTATTCGAAGTGGTGACATAGGAATTGGCGCTCAGCATCTTCTTGACATTGATACGGCCGGCACCCTGCATTCTGACAGAGTTCGGAGTTCCGTCGCCGGTAGTATCTTCGAGCTGATCAGCACTACCCATGGCTTTCATGGAAACCTTTTCTTTCTCATTGGAGAAATCGGAAACTTTGAGGCTGCCGTTATTGGCAGGATTCTTTTCGCCTAAATAGAGTGCCATGGCACCAGTAAGGTTCGGGCAGGCCATGGAGGTGCCGCTCATATTCTCATAACCGCGGAGGAGAGAATATCCCGGGTTGGTGGCATCGGAATTGTCATTATAGGCAGTGGCATCGACCGCACCGATGATTTCCTTACCAGGGGCGGAGATAGTGACACCCATATCGAGGTTGTAGTCACCGCCGTCGGAGGAGAAGGAGGCAATGGTATTCTTGTCGGAAGCTTCCTGGACGGTGTTGGTACCGATGGTGAGCGTGCCAGTGGACTTGGCAGCACCGAAATAGGAGGCGGTATTCTTGAAGACGAAGACGACCGGAATCGGAGGATCATAGTCTTCGAAAGCCATACTGAAGTTAAAGGTGACGGAAGGGTCATTGTTGATGCAGATCATGGCGATGGCGCCGTGGGCTGCAGCCTGCTTGACCTTCTGAACGAAGGTAGTGGTACCACGGTTGACAACGGCAATCTTGCCGGTGAGTTCGAGTCCGCTGTAATCCGCTTCCTTACCATAGTTCGGAATGACCACATATTCCTTGGAAACCTTGTCCTGTCCTTCGGGAATGAGTCCGGCGAGCGGACGGTCGGTAAGTTTTGGCTGAGAAGAGCTTCTCTTGGCCTGATCAGAGTAGGAGACAGCCTTAATGGTGGAGGAACCATTCATCTGAACGGTCATGATGGATTCGAAGAAGGCTTTGTCAGGGTTGGAAGCAGCAACGATATTGGCAGCTTCGTCAAAGTGAGCATCGCCGCCGAGAATACCGGTTTCGACGATGTCTCTGGACCATTCGGAATAGGCTCTGGAGCTGGAGAAGGAGCTCTTACCGGAGTTACCGGCAGCGAAGTTGACGATGGTTCCGGCGTTCATGGCGCCCTTGATGGCCTGATAGGTGGCGTTGTCTTCCTCATCGGTGCTGGTGTTGAGGTCAGAACCTAAAGAGAGGTTGACAAGGTCAAGCTGAAGTTTTGCGGCATCGTTGAGAGCAGCAATGATGGCATCCGTACCGGCTCCGCCATTGTCGTCTCCGAAGACCTTCAGAACGGCAATCTGGGCATTGGGGGCAATACCCTGGAAATCTTCGCCGTTGGCACCGGCGATGGAAGCGACATGGGTGCCATGGTTGCTGCCGTTGGAAGTCGGATCGACATCGTTGTCATTTCCGGCATAATCACGTGCGAAAAAGACTTTGTTGTTGAAATGCGTGTAATAACTGGCAGAGAATCCTTTGCTCTGAATGTCATCGACCGTGTAGGAATATTCTCCTTCGGCCAGATCACGGAAGGCTGCACTGTTGAGCGCATACTTCTTGCTGTCGGCTTCTCTCTTGGCAGTTCCTTCAATCTGGTTGGTGTACATACCTGTATCGATGATACCGACGGTGATGTTCTTGCCACCGTAAGAATCTCCCTTGGTGACAGCCTTGACATCATCGGCAGTAGCCTTCATAGTCTCGGCGGAATAGTTGGAGAGACGTTCTGCCTTGGTCGCATCACCGAGGTCGCCGGAAGCAAACGTGGTTTCCGTCGCCGTCGGAAGGGCATAGGTGTGATTTTCCTGCAAGGCAGACACTCCGCGGATAGCTTCAATTTTGGAAGCATAGGCGGAATTGACCTTGATGGAAAAACCATTGAGGACGACATCATAAGTGTTGGTCACCTCATAGGAACCTTCCGGAAGTTCATAGGCAATCTGACTGAGAACTTCGTTGCGGTATTTTTTCAAAGTCTTGGCATCGTCATTTTGGACATCGCCCTTGACGGTGACAATATACGTTTTATCCTCATCACCTTCGATGGCTTTGAAATCGGAGTGTGTGGCTGAGTAGAAACTCAGTCCGAGGATTGTGGCCAAAGAGGCCATCACGAGCATTTTTTTCATATGAATAATACTCCTCCTAAAGAAACTTGATTATTATACGTGAATAATAAACTATTTTATAGAAACAAAACTTTTCAATTTTCGGCAAAAACAGCATGTTTTTCAAATTTTTTCGATAGTTTCCAATAATTTTCAATCTTTCTTTAAACTTCAAAAAGCACTGGAAACGCTTACAAAATTATATTACTTATTATATAAGGATGAAAATAGATGAGAAGCTTTTGATTTTCAGGCTTTCATCAGTTCTTCGACAACTTCGACCATCTTCTCCATCTGTTCGATATCGACATACTCATATCTGCCGTGCATGTTGTAATCGCCGGTGCCGAGATTCGGAGTCGGAAGTCCCATGAAGGAGAGCTGACTTCCGGTCGTTCCGCCGCGAACCGCTTCATAAAGGCAGGGAATGCCAAGCTTCTGATAGACAGATTCGAACTCTTTCTGGATTTCCGGATAACGGTCGAGGACCGCCTTCATGTTGTGATACTGTTCACGGAATTCGAGGGTGATGGCTTCATAGCCGACTTCTTCGTTGATTTTTCTTGCCGTCAGTTTTGCAAGGGCGATGAGACTCTTCATCTCCTCTTCATCGAAGGAACGGATGATATAGTCACCATCCGCATGATCTTCACTTCCCTTCAGCTCACAGAGATGATAGAAAGGTTCTTTGTCCTTGGTATATTCCGGTCTCAGTGTCTCAGGAAGACTGCCATGGAATTTCATGAGAACATTGCTGGCGTTGACCATCTTGTGATAGGCAGCACCCGGATGGATGGATTTGCCTTTCACGGAGACCTTCATGGAATAGGCCGTGAAGGATTCGATGGAGACATAGCGATAGTCACCGCCGTCGATAGTATAACCATACTCTGAGGTGACACACTCCATCGAAACATGTTCGGCATCCGCACCGATTTCCTCGTCGGTCGTGAAGATGATTTCCAGAGGGCGGTGATTCTTCTTTCCTTCCAGAATGGAAGTGAGCGCCGTCATGATGATGGCGATACCCGCCTTATCGTCTCCGCCGAGCAATGTGTTACCATCGGTGACAATGATGTGGTGTCCGATGGATTCCTTGAGAAGCGGGAACTCTTCCATGGAAAGGACCATACCGGCCTGCAAGGTCACATCCTTTCCGTCAAATTCGACGATGCGGGGATGGACATCCTTTCCACTGCAGGCAGAAGAGGTATCCATATGGGCCAAAAAGGCAATGCCGGGTTTGGAAGAATCTCCGTGGAATTTCGCATCAATGATGCCATACCGGTTGACGCTGATTTCATCCGGAGAGAGCGCCTGAAGTTCCTTCAGAAGTTCTTCCGTAAGCCGGAGAATCAAAGGATTGGAGCAGCTATCCTCCTTCTCTTCCGTTGCGGTTGTCTCGTATGAGACATAGTGTAAAAAACGATCCAAAACTGTCATTTTCATTTCTCCTATTTCACGTGAAATTAATTGTTGTTTTCTTCCGTATTTCCCTTCTTCAGAGAGAAGACGAAGTTATAAGTATTGAAGTGGCCGGTGAAGTTGTAAATCTGGGAAAAGCTCCTGCTCTGACCGATATCGGACCCTTTGAGCGAGGCCTGATCCAAGGGAAGAGAATCGAGAATCGAAGGCCCGATATGGATGCTCTTCTTGATCAGAGAATTGACGATCACCGTCTGAATGAATTCGTAGTGGATGGCTCTCATCTCCACGTCTTTTGTTTGGGTGAGCAGCTGCTCGAAGCCAAGGTGACGGTAAGAATACGGAATCATGACCTGATCGAGGACGATGAATCCGTTGATGCCGTTTTCCTCCTTCCTCAATTCGTTCCGATAGGAATTGAGAAGCAAGGCATAGTCGAGGGCTTCCTTATAGGCACCTTCGACGTTGCCGTCGAAAGTCAGGAAAGCATAGTTGATCTTTCCGGTCTTTGCCCGCATCTCAATGAAAGAGCGAGGACAGGTTCTCTTTACCGTGCGGTCGATGACGTCATAGAACTCCATAAGTTTTGCAGGATCCGCTTCGCCGTTATTCTTTCCGACACACTTGACGAAAAGATAGATGAGCGGACTGACTTTATTCAGGTTTTCTTTGGTGATGGCAAGGGTACGGCCTAA
Organism: uncultured Bacilli bacterium; assembly: GCA_934725685.1. Taxonomy (GTDB): domain Bacteria; phylum Bacillota_I; class Bacilli_A; order RFN20; family CAG-288; genus Enterosoma. The sequence continues at coordinate 4,955 of CAKVBX010000032.1, read as the reverse complement.
ATCATAAGGGTCGGTCACATAACTTTCCGATTCGATGCGGTTGATGCCGTTCTCTTTCACGACATGGAAGGATTCTCCATTACTTGTAAAGCTCTCGTTCTCTCTATAATCGAGAATAGTCCTAAGATTAGCGACGGCAATATTGCCTTCATATTCCCGTTCGTCGGAATCGATGCGGAAGAAATTCCATCCGTGACCGGTATGCTTATCGAGATAATCGGAGATATTGATGACACGGCCGGCAAAGTCTGTGGTTTCCTCAATATCGCCGAACTTCATCGCCCAATAGCTGAGGGCTTTCTCCCGATCGGCTTTCTCTTTTTCTAGATAGGAGACATCACAGGTATCGAGGCATACAATCTTCCCTTCAATATTGTCGACACCTTCCCTGATGGCATTGACTCTCTGTTCTTCCTTTCTGTGCCAGGAAGGATTGAGGTTCAAAGCCTCAATGATGTTCTCTTTCGTGTTCTTCTTATCGTTGTCGGAGAGATAGAAGAGATACTCTCCGTAATGCTCGATATCGCCTCCGAGTGTCATGAAGGTGATCTTGCCTTCCATCTCTTCTTTCTGTTTCAGAAGAACGGAAATAGATTCCTTGTGGCTTTCCTCATTGGCTTCCATGTTGCGGGAGAGTTTTTCGTTTTCACTCCTGAGTTCTGTGTTTTCGTTCTTCAGTCCGCTCAGTTCGACATTGAGTTCGACATTCTTATTGTAGAAGGAATCCTTCTCTGCAATGGCGGATTCCTTTTCCGCCTTTGTGACGAGGAAGGAATCGTTGAGGTCATCTTTTTCTTCCCTGAGCTTCCGGATTGTCTCCTCGGATTGCGCCTTTTCATTCTCTTTTGTTTGTTTTTCTTCTTCCAAAGCAACAGTCAGATCATCGATTTTCTTCTGAAGTTCTTCGTTTCCGCATTCCGTATTTCGGACTCTCTCATCTGCAAGAGCGACGTCGCTCTGCAATGTATCCTTCTCCTTGCTGAGACTTTCATTTCTCTCATGAAGTGATTGAATTTCAGCTTCTTTTTCTGCGATAGTCTGATTGAATGATTCTTCTTTTGCTTTCCATTCAGATTCTTTTTCTTCCGATAGTCTCAGATGGATTTCCTCTTTTTCCTGAAGAACGGATTCCATCTTCTCTTTTTCAGAAATCAACTTAGCTTTTTTGTTTTCCAAAGCCTCAAGTTCCATTTTCAGAGAGGAGGTATCTGCCTGGAGCCGAGCATTTTCAGCCTGAAGAAGCTGAAGAGAGTTTTCATTGGCTTCCTTTCCCTGGTCCAAAGAAAGCTGAAGTGCTTCCTTTTCGGATTGAAGAGTATCTTTCTCCGCTTTGATTCTGGCAAGTTCTTCCTGGACGGACTGATAGATTTCTTCCAGTCTTGCATATTCATTCAACTGTGTACCGAGTTCGGTTTTCAACTCTGCGTTTTCCAAATTGATAGCATCCAAAGCATCCTTATTGGAAGCAGAGCATTCCGAGACCTGTTTTTCCAGAGATTGGACCTTCTCCTGTTCTTTCTTGCAATTCTCATAATGAAGCGAACTTGCTTCCTTCAGTGCGAGAACGTTCTGAGAAAGGTTTCTCTTCGTCTGCAAAAGAATTTCCTTTTCCACAAGAGATTTCTGATAAAGGCCGCGGAGAAGATCGGCATCCGCCGTCTCCTGAGCAAGGGCATCGATGAGGATATTTCTTTCATCGACGACTATTTCCTCTTCTTCCTCCGGAAGCGGAACCATCACAGGTTCTTCCTTGGCGGCCGTTGCTTCAACAAGAGATACTCTGGTTTCTTCGATTTTGGCTTCTTCGACCGGTTCCATCACGGATTCAAGGGTAGCTTCTTCCACAAGTGTATTCTTCGTTTCCGGAATCTCTTCTTCCATCGGCATCACAGCAGGAACAGCTGGACTCTTTTCTTCATATTCAAGCTGAATCTCAGGGGCATTCTCTTTCACGACATTCTTGCGGATAGCAGAGAGATTCGGAAGAACAAAATCATTCTTTTTCTCTCTTCCATAAATTTCTTTCTGTCTTTGAAGATGCGCACTCTCTTCAAGGTTTTCCACCCGGACAGAAGAAACCTCCAGAGGATGGTTTCTGTCCGTAACATCATAAAGAGCGGAAGTGCCATAGGACTTCCCTTTTCTCACTTCGAAAAGGATGTTCCCGAAGCGGAAGGAAGGTTTTCCTGCCCTCACTTTCGTCGTGAGACTTGAGGCAATCATGAGATTGTCATCCGTGTATCTTCCGCCGCCAGAAGCAGGTTTGATAAGATCGACCGTCCAGGAATAGCCGGAAGCTTCGTTTTCGAAGTCATCCTTCACCATTTTCTGAGCGGCATAGTCATAGGCAATTTCTCTGTCGCCGTATCGTTTTTCCCAAAGTTGTAATGCTTTTGTTTTGTCCATAAATATCACCTTCTTTTTTACTATATAAATTATATACTAAAACCACTATTTTTTATCGTCTTCAATGCTCCAAAAATCCTGAAAGAAATAACTGGATGACTAGACATCCCGCAGAATAAGAAACATCAGACTCAGTACCGTTGTCCGGTTTCGCGCTTTCTCTCATGAATTCGGAAAATTTCTTTCCTATTTAAAAAGACTGAAACAAGAACAAAGCCGGTAAAATAAATTATGAATCAACTTTTCAGGTGCAATTTTCCTTCATTTTTGCACCTCTTGAAATTTAAATCATAAGTGAGATGCAAAAATGAACCTAAAAAAACTGTTACAAACTTTCTAAAGAAGAATTTTCTTCTTACCTTTTCGAGTTAAAAATAGTCCGCTTTCCATCACTGTCTATCAGAGTGAAAAACTTTTCTATTTCTTTTATCCAGAAGACGCCATCAATCAAATGCTATTCAGTCTTCATCAAAAGCAACGGGAACTCGATTCACTCTATTCCTCCTTTTCCGAAATCGGAAAAAGCAGCTAATAAACTCATTCCTATTGGATGATATCCTAGCAACCAATGTCATCGAAGAAATCCACTCGGTAAGCAAAGATGTTTTCTCTGTCTTCACTAAGACAAATGACATCAAGGATAAAGAGCTGATTTTTATCACCAAATCGTATACCGAACTCATGAACAAAAAAGATGTCTCGCTCAAGACACTTCAGGATATCAGTTTCCTTTATGATGAAGTGATTCTTCCAGGAATCAATCAAGAGAATTATCCTGACGGAGACCTGTTCAAAAAAATCTGTGTATGTATCAAACGGATTACAGGCAATCCATAACGGCTTCTATCCCGAGGGTAATAAAAAAGGATTATTATCGTTTTTCAGATGATCAATCAAAATATCAATATTTATATAAAATCGATACTTTCCTATTTTTTGTTCGAAACAATTCATCCATTTAAAGATGGAAATGGTAGATTAGGCCACTATATTTTCTCTGCTCTTTTGTGAAAAAAACGGATTTTGTTTTTTCTTTTCTGATTTCTTCCTGTATTCATAAAGAAAAGAATCAATACAATTCTGCACTGAAGGATGGGGAAGACAGATTACAGTTCGGTTGTCTCAATGCCTATGTTGAAAAAATGTTTTCCATTTTCTTACATAGTATCGAGAATATGATACAAGAACTCAAAAAGAAGAAAGAACAACACTACTCCTTTTCGTATGATTCTAAGGTTTCAAATTCCGAAAACAAGGTTTACTATCTACTGTTAGAAAGCTCTCTTCTGTCTCCCTATGGAATCACAAACAACGAATTGATGAAAGAGGCTTCCATCAGCAAACGTACCCTGATGTATATCCTAAAGGAATTGAAATCACAAGACAAACTTGTCGACACCGAGTTCGGTCGTTTTACCTATCATAAATTAAGACGCTATTGATTGGAATGTGACCAATTAACCATCCACACAAATAGTCTTCCGAAACGCTAACGGAAAGCTATTTATATGATTAGTTCAAAACAGATTACTTCATCTCCGACTGTTTTCTCAGGACTTTACTGATGAAACGCTTCGGAACAAGGTGGGAAAAGACATGAGCAATCTTGATCTTAATGCCGGGGACAATCACCAGTTTTCCTTTGAGTGTCTTCTTGACGGCAAGACGAGCGACATCGTCGGCCTGGAGGGAAGAGATTGTAAACTTGGCATTAGCGACCTCTTCGAATCTTGTCTTGACGGGTCCTGGGCAGAGCACGGAAATCGTGACCTTGGACTTCATGTCCTTCAGTTCCCGATAATAACCATGGGCGAGGGAATAGACAAAGGCTTTACTCGCATAATAGACATTCATATAGGGAGCAACACCGAAGGCGGCTGCAGAGGCGACGGTGAGGACTCTTCCTTTTCCTTTCTTAATGAAACGGAGCAGGTAGGATTTGACTAAGATCAGGGTGGCGATATCGTTGAGCTTAAGCATGTTGACTTCCTTGTCCAAGCTCGTATCAGTGATTCTTCCGATATCACCAAATCCGGCATTATTGACAAAAAGATCATAGTCTTCCCCTTCGGTATCCTTGAGCAACCGATAGCATTCCTCTTCTTTCGACAGATCGTACGAAGCGAATGTCAGAACTTTATCCTTGTATTTTTCTTTCAAAGCCGGAAGATCGCCTTCCTTTCTGGAAACAACGGATACTTCATATCCCCGTTTCAGAAGTTCTTCGGCAATGGCGATGCCGATTCCGCTAGTACCACCAGTAATAAGTGCTTTCATATTTCTTTTTTCTCCTACGATTATGATAACAAATCAGAGAATGAGATAAAGAAAAATCGAACTTCTCTCTTATTGCCTCGGATGATTTTTTTCTTCGAATTTTCCGCTAACAAGATTTTGTTGTAACCACTTTTATCCTTTCTTTTTTTCACGAAAAACCGAAGAAAACAGAGAATCAACAAAAGAGAAGACTCTGTAGGGCAATCGCAAGAAAGTAAACAGTGGGAATCCATCGAGATTCCCTTTTTTTCTGTTGATTTTTGTATCTTGTA